>JBEKJZ010000009.1:0-58827 GCA_050010955.1 Xanthobacteraceae bacterium
TACCTGAGCCAGAGCCATGTCGGTACGCATCTCGACGGCTTGGGTCATATCGGCATTAAAGACTGCTACTACAATCAGACGCCGATGGGCAAGTACGTGACGCAGAACTATATGAAGAAGCTCGGCATCGAGCACATCAACACGTTCGCGACCCGTGGCGTCATCATCGACCTCGTCAAGGTGTTCCAGGATGCCGGGAAGCTGAAGTCCAACGCCGCCTGCACCAGCCCGTGCCTCGATGGCGGAACGGTCATTACCGAAGCGGATCTCCAGGCGGGGCTGAAGCTTTACGGCGTGACGCTGCGCGAGGGGGATGCGGTGTTCCTGAACACAGGCTGGAACGATCTGTTTAAGCAGTTCCCGAAGCAGAACGCGACCTACAACGGCTCCGAACCGGGCTTGAGCAAGTCGGCGGGGCAATGGCTGGCCGATCAGAAGGTTGTTGTGGTGGGTGCCGATACCTGGGCCGTGGAAGTGATTCCCAGCGAGGACAAGGATGAAGCCTTCCCGGTGCACAAGATCCTGCTAACCGACAACGGCATCCACATCATCGAGAACGTTCGCACGGATCTGATCGCCGCCGAAGCGGCGAGCAACAAGCGCGCGACATTCTTCCTGTCGATGACGGTCCCGAAGGCAGTCGGCCTGACGGGCACCTTCGTCAATATCGAAGCTATCCAGTAAGCCTCGGGTCGTCGGCTTGAATGAGGATGGTACAGCGGCGGCGCCCCGACCGGGGCGCCGCCAAGTTCTTCTGGCCTTCCTCGGTGCCGTCTTGGCGGCAGCGTCCGCGCGGGCGCGGGAGAGCGACGGGCGGTTTCTAATCGCATTCGCGAACCTCGACGAAGATCCGGCCGCGCATCTCGAGGGCCTCGCCTTCACAGGCGCCGAGGTCAAGCGCAGCTTCGAACTGGCGGCGCGCACTCTGCCGGTGGAGTTGGTCTACTACGACAATGCCGGCGATGGCGAAAAGGCGATCGCCAACGCCGACGATGCCATCCGCCGCAAAGTCGATCTGCTGATCGAGTACAATTCCGACATCGGGGCCAATGCCGAGATCGGCCGCAGGATGCGGGCAGCCGGCATTCCGGTGCTGGCGATCAACTATCCGATACCGGGTGCGCCGCTCTATGCGGCCGACAACCTCGCGGCCGGCCGGATCGCCGGCAAGACGCTCGGCGAGTTCGCCCGGGAGAACTGGGCGGATCAGACGGTGGTCGCCGTCATCGCCGGCGACCTCGGTAATACAGCGCCCTATCTGGCCGACCGGGTCCAGGGAATAACCGAAGCCCTGCGGCAGCAGCTTCCGGATATTGCGGTGACGCGGCTCGATACCAGCGGCAATCCCGTTCGTCTGGAAGGCCAGCTCGGGAAATTCCTGGCGGCGCAGACCAGGCGCAAGGTCCTGATTGCGGTTTTGGACGATCCTACCGCTCTCGCCGCCAAAGGGGCGATCGAACGGGCGGGTCGCGTCAGCGATTGCGTCATCGTGAGCCAAGGTGTCGACCGCAGTATCCATGGCGGCGCCAACGAAAAGAAGGAACTCGATCCGAGCAACCGTGGCAGCATCGTTCTCGGATCGGTGGCCTACTATCTCGACCGGTATGGCTACGAGGTGTTGCCGCTGGCGATCAAAATGCTGCAGGGCGCCGAGGTGCCGGCGAAAACAACGACCAAGCACATGCTGATTTCCGCGAGGAATGTGTTCATCGAATACCCGCCCTATGACATGAATTGACACGATCAATCCACATTGGCGCCGGGCGGGGGCAGCCCAAAGTGCCCGATCCAGACAAGAGTGCGCCTATCCGCCTGCTCCTGGAATGAAGCACCGGATCGAAATGGACGGTCTGATCCCGTTGTCCCAAGTCTTATAGTACCGGACGACAGCAAAGCCGAATTTGTTCGGCAGGTCGATCATTGCGTTCGGCGGAACGTCATACCACTGGCCTTCTATCTTCACCCGATACTTGTTGCCCCTTATGTCGTATTCGACTGCTTCGGGTTTCCAACCGTCGGCAGTCGAGCAGCAGCCCTCGCTCAATTTGTTCTGAAGTGAGTTCGCCCAAGCCCTCATTTCAGAGGACGTCGGGCCTAATTGTCCGTGGTCCGTCGCCGCGGCGGGATGGGAGGGCGCTAAAAACAAAACAGCAATGGAAACAAGTCGGATGACATCGCCCAACATATTCGTCACGCGAATGTGATGGCCTGAGCGTTCGGGCCACCATTTGTGCCAGCGACGTCCGAGGTTCGCGAGATGCGCCGGCAGCTGAGCAACAACCATTTGGATCTACCCTCGGTTCGATCCTCACCTTCGGCCTGACGACGAAACGGGCGCGCGACACAATCAATTCGCAGCGGCGGGCGGCCCGAAATAGTAGATGCTGTTCTCGCCGGCCCCTGGCTCTGCCATTGTTGCAAAGGTCATGCCGCCATTCGATCCCGCGGATGCGACGGGGTTGATCGCGAAACCCTGCAGGACCTTGCCATTGGCCAGGCGATCGCCAACCATGGCGATCCGTCTGAGGTTGTCGCGCGTTTGACCGGCGTATAACCCCAGCGCGCCGGGACCGCCGTCGATACCGGCGATGAAGGCCACCACATCGCCTGGACCGAGGCTGGGCCAGGCGCCGAAGGTCGCGAATGTGCCGCCGCCAGGCGCGCTATCCCCCACGGTTGCGATTTCCATGAGGCCGCCAGGGGTGGCGAGCAGCACCGCTTCCTTGGTGGCGTCGCCGGATCGGAGCTGGGCGCTGAGCGCGACATTGTCTTCGTCGTTTATGGCGACGCGCTCCGACAACCGCACCAGCATAGCGCCGTTCGGCCCAAGATCGCCGACGCCCACGAGCATTCGCAAGTCCCGAGTCCCGGCCAGGAAGATGCCGCCGAGCACGGCCGCGTGCTCAAGCACGGCCGGAAATGCGATCACGCCTTTGTTGTTGATGGCCGGCACGCCGAACTTGTCGAACGTGCCGCGAGCGGGCGGTGGGAGCCGTTCGCCTTCGGCCACGAGCTTGCGGAGCTTGCCGCCGCTGTAGAGATAGAGCGCCTGGAAGGTCTCGCGTCCGCGGCGCACCGTGGCCACGAACGCGACCTCATCCCAGTTGTTGATGGCCGGAGCGTCGAACTCGACGAAGGTCCCGGTAAACACGCCGGGTGCATCGTTTCCGCTCAGGGCAATCGGCTTAAGCGTGCCTTCGCTGGCCAAGAACACCCCCTCGCTGGTGCGAGCGCCGGTCACGGCCGCCCCGAATGCAACCTTGTCGGAATCGTTAAGCGCGGGAATGGGATGTCCGGCGAATTCGGACAGACTGCCGGCGCCTGGCACCAAGTCGCCGACCCCCGCCACCTTGACGACGCCGCGGTCGGTCGCGAGGAAAATGCCCTCCCGCATCTTGCTGCGCACTACGCTCGCGTAGAACGCTACGTGCCCGCGAGCATTGACCGGGGCAACGATCGGCTGCGACGCGATGTCGAACCGATCGAAGCTACCTCCGGCTGGAGCCGGCTGGCCGGACGCGACGACGAGGTGCAGGCTCGGCGGGGCGGGCGCTGGGCGCCGATCGCTTACCGTCGGCGGCGGCGGCGCTAGATAGGCCCAGAGCACGCCGCACCAGAGACACAGCACGGCGATCGCGGCGATCAGCAACCGCGCGCCTGCACTGGCCAGCAAGGGTCCGCGGCTCGAGCGCGATACCATCATCATCGGTCCGCTTCAGTTTTTCAGCATACCGGCCTTGAGCGTGGCGACGTCGTGGCGGACCATCTCGATATAGGTGCCGGCTTCGCCACCCGGCTTCGACAGTGAATCGCCGTAGAGCGTGCCGGCGATGGTAGCGCCCGTCTCCTTGGCGATGCGTTCCATGGCGCGCGGGTCGGTGATACTGTCGAGGAACAGCGCACGCACGTGCTCCGCCTTGATCTGTTGGGCGAGCCGCGCCAGCTCGGCCGCCGACGGCTCGCTTTTGTTGGTCCAGCCGTTGATCGAGATCAGCGTGATCCCGCAGGCCTTCGCCAGATATTGGAGCGAATCGTGCGAGGCAATGATGCGTCGCTTTGCCACCGGCACGGCTGCCATCTCGGTCCGCAGCCAGGCATCGACCGTTTGCAGCTGCTTGATATAGGCGCTCGCGCGCGCCTGGTAGTCGGCCGCATTGGCGGGGTCGACCCGTGCCAGGGCTTGAGCGATGTTCTTCACGTAGACAATGCCGTTCTTCGGATCGAGCCAGGCATGCTGATCGATGACCGGTGCCGCTTCCTTGCCGCTGATCGGGTGCTCCTCCTCGCCGGTAATCGTTTTCGCGCCTCGGCTTGCCACCACCTTGGTGCCGGTGAAGCCCGCCTGCTTGAGCAGCGGCTCCAGCCACGGCTCGAACTCGTCGTTGAGATCGTTCATGAAGACGATCCGGGCCGCGGCCACCGTGCGGCTGTCGGCAAGCGTCGGCTGGTAGAGTTCAGTGTCGCCGTCCGGGCCGACGATGGTTACGAGGTCGACGTGATCGCCAGCGACGTTCGCAACCATGTCGGCGAGCACGCTGAAAGTCGCAACCACGGTCGGCTTGTCGGCGGCGCGCAGAGGGGCAGTCGGCAACACCACGAGTGCGACGAGAACGATTAGCGCCATCATGGCGATGCTGGTCCGGTGGATCATTGAGCGACCTCCTCCACAGCCCGCCTCTTGTCGAAGCGCATTCGACCGGCGCCAATCAGGGACAGGCCGTATATGATGCCGCCCGCAAGCACAATGGCCGGTCCGGACGGCACATTGGCATAATACGATGTCAGCAGCCCGGCATAGTCGGCCGTCATTCCGATCGCGATATTGAGCGCGATGGTCGGCCAAATCCTTTGGGTCCAACACAGCGCCGCTGCTGCTGGGAGCAACATCGGCCCGATCGCCAGCAAAGTTCCAAACGCTTGAAAGCTGGCGACCAGGTTGAGCACGACGGCGGCGAGGAAGATGCCCCGGAACAGGCCGCCCCCGGCGCCGATCGAGCGCAGGAAGGCCGGATCGAACGACTCGACCGCCAGTGGCCGGTAGATCGCCGCCAGCACCAGCAGCGTCACGCTGCTGACGCCGGCGATGAACAGCAGGCCGCGCATGTCGACCGCGAGCACGGTGCCGAACAGGACGTGCGTCAGGTCCACATTGCTGCCGCGGGCGGAGACAATCATCACGCCCAACGCCAGGGAGACCAAATAGAACGCGGCGAGGCTCGCCTCTTTGCGTTTCGGCTGTAGCCGCGCCGTCAATGCCGCCGAAACGGCAACCAGCGCTCCCGTCAAGAGACCACCGACGCTCAGCGCCGTGAAAGAATAGCCGGCATAAAGGAATCCGAGGGCCGCTCCCGGCATCACCGCATGGGATAGGACGTCGCCCTCGAGGCTCATTCGGCGCAGCAGCAGCAGCGTGCCGACGGGGCCGCTGGCGAGCGCGAGCGCAAGACAAGCGACAAGCGCCGTGCGCATGAACCCGAACATTTCGAACGGGCCGATCAGTAGACTGTATGCCCAGCTCATTCGAGCTCCCGGCTCTCGGGCCGCTCCTGTAGCATCTTGCGGGCGCGCAACAGATTGTCGGTGGTCAGCACCGAAGCGGTGTCGCCCCATCCGGCGCATGATCGCGCCAGCAGCAGCGTAGTCGGAAAGTGTTCGCGCACCTGATCGAGGTCATGGAGCACGGCGATCACGGTGCGGCCCTCGCGATGCCAGCGCCGCACCAGTTGCAACAGATCGTCGGTGGTTCGTTCGTCCACCGCCGTAAAAGGCTCGTCGAGCAGGACGACGGCCGCATCCTGCACGAGGAGACGCGCGAACAGCGCGCGCTGGAATTCGCCGGCCGACAAATCGGCGATCTGGCGCGCGCCGAAGCCGTCGAGGCCGGCGGCCGCCATCGCGTCGGCAACGCGGACGGTCAGCGTGTCCGGCGGACGGCGGAACGCGCCGAAAGACCGCCAGCCGCCGAGCGCCACCAGCTCGCCGACTGTGATCGGAAAGTCGCGATCGAGCTCGGATTGCTGCGGCAGATAAGCGAAGTGTTCGCCAACGGCGGCAGTTGACCGCATCTCGCCGGTTCGTGGGGGCAAAATGCCGGCCAGCGCCTTAATCAGCGAACTCTTGCCCGCCCCGTTCGGGCCGACCACCGCGGTGAGGCTTCCGGCCGCGAACTGCCCCGTCAGATTGCTCAATGCCGGCCGGTCGCGGTAGGCAACGGAGAGGTTCTTGACCTCGATGGAGCCGCCCTGACGAGATGACGCCGTTTGCTCGGACGCCGCCGAGCGGTAGCCGCCGTCAAAGAACCGCTGGACGATTGATCCCGAATGGCCGCCGGCCGCCCACACGTCGCGCGCGCGCCTCAGCATCGCCGCCACCGACCGGCGCGGTCGAGCACCATTTGCACTTTTGGCCATTCGACCGTCGGCGCCGATATCTTGCGACATTCAAGTCAGTCTATGGAGGGGGTGACGGAGGGTCAACCTGACCAGCCGGCAGGTCGATTGCCGTGGATCAGCAACTGACCGCGAGCTGCTTTCACCCCCGCGATCGCTCCCACGCGGTGGCGACGATCGCCGCCATGATCGCCTGGCTGGCGACGATGATAGCGACGCAGCCGGTCCAGCCGGCGGCGTCCCAGACAAAGCCGACGAGAAAGGCGCCGGCGCTGCCGCCGATATAAAAGCTCGAGGCGTACAGCCCCGCGGCCGCCGAGCGCCCCTCCTTGGCGATGGTGATGACGTAGCCGGTGGAAACCGCCTGGCACGATAGGCCGCAGGTGGCGCAGAGCGTCAGTCCGATGACGATCACCGCGACCTGCGGAGCGAGCAGCATCAGCGTGCCGGCCACCCACAGCGCGATGATGCCGAGCACGAAGCGGCGGCGCCCGAACAAGGCGATGGCGCGTCCGACCCACGGCACCACCAAGCTGCCGCCGAGATAGCTGGCAAACAGCGCGCCCAAGAGCGTCGGCGTGAAGTAGTAGGGCGGTGCGGCGAGGTGAAAGCTGATGTAAGTGAAAGTGGCGATGAAGTTGAACAGCACGCCGAAGCCGACGGCATAGATGGCGAGGAGGCGCGGGTTGCCCAGATGCGCCAGCATTTGCCGCGCCGAGGCGAAAAAGCCGGCGGAGCGGACGAAGCGGCGCTCGCGCGGCAGCGCGACGGTGACGATCAGCCCTCCAGCCAGCGTGAGCAGGGCCACCGCGGCAAAGGAAATGCGCCAGCCGAGCAGATCGGCCACCGCGCCGGTGACGAAGCGGCCGCAGAAGCCGCCGACGCTCGATCCGGAAATAAACAGCCCGGCGACGCGCGGCACGTCGGCCGGCGGCCATTCGTCGCCGACATAGGCGACGGCGACGGTGAAGATCGGCGGCAATAACAGCCCCTGTACGAAGCGCCAGAACACAAGTTGCGGCACGCTGGTCGCCAAAGCCATGATCAGCGTCGGCACCACGATCGCAAACGCGGCGGCGGTGATCAGGCGCTTGCGGCCGAGAACGTCGGCGAGCGCGCCGGTGAACGGCGCGGTGAGCGCGATGGCCGCGGTGCCGGCGGTCATCAGCGCGCTGATGTCGCCGGCGCCGACGCCGAATTCGAGCGCCAGCTCGGGCAGCAGCGCCTGCGGCGAATACAGATTGACGAAGGCGGTGAAGCCCGCCGTGGCAACGGCGAGCGCGCGGAAATCCAAGGCCATGCCGCATTATGCGTGACGCCGGGCGCTAAAGCATCCCCGCGTAGGGGAATCCGTGGCGCGCCCCGGTGCATAACGGCCGATGCATTGGCGCGCGGTTCAGAACTGCATTCTAACTGCTGCGCCGGCAGCGGACTGTTCGCGCGTCGCTGCGGCGAGTCATCACGCCGCGGACTTGCGCCGGTGAATGTCCTTGACGTCGGCGAAGGAAATGGCCGGATTGTGCTCGGCGGTATATTCGAGGTTGAAGGCATTGCGGGCGAGAAAGACAAGATCGCGGTCAAAATCCTCGGCAATGGACGAGTGAAAGCTCGCCACGAATTGATCGAGCATTTTGCGGTCATCCGCCGCGATCCAGCGCGCGAACTGAAATTCGGGCGTGTCCCAGCCGATCTCCAGCCCATATTCGGCGGCGAGCCTTGCTTGCAGCACGTCGAGCTGCAACTGGCCAACCACGCCCACCAGGGCAGGGGATCCATCCGTCGGCCGGAAAACCTGCGCGACGCCTTCCTCGGCCAGTTGCTGTAGCGCCTGCTTCAGCTTCTTCGCCCGCATGGCATCGGACAAACGAACCCGCCGCAGAATCTCCGGCGCAAAATTCGGCACGCCGGCAAAATTGAGATCCTCGCCCTCGGTCAGGGTGTCGCCGATGCGGAGCGTGCCGTGGTTGGGAATCCCAACCACGTCGCCGGCATAGGCTTCCTCCGCGAGTGCGCGATTTTGCGCAAAGAAGAATTGCGGTGCGTGCAGGCTGATGGTCTTCCCAGACCACACCTGCTTGACCTTCATGCCGCGTGCGAGTTTGCCGGAGCAAAGTCGCACGAAGGCGACCCGGTCGCGATGGTTCGGGTCCATGTTCGCCTGGATCTTGAAAACAAAGGCCGACAGGCCGGGTTCGGTGGCCGCCACGATCCGCTTGTCGGCCGCCTGCGCCCGGGGCGGCGGCGCCAGCGCGGCGAGCGCATCGAGCAGATCGCCAACGCCGAAATTCTTCAGCGCGCTGCCGAAGAAGATCGGCGTCAAGTGGCCTTCGGCGAAAGCCTGTTGGTCGAATCGCTTGCAGGCATGACGCACCAAGTCCAGTTCGCCGGCAAGGGTCGCCGCGTCGAGATTGGCATTCAAAGCGGCAATGTCGGCGATCGTCATTTCGCGGAGCCTGCCGGCCATGCCGGCATCGCCATCGAGCAGGCGGACGCCGCCGGTTGCCACATCGATCGTGCCGACGAAATCGCGCCCGCGCCCGGCCGGCCAGGTGATCGGCGCGGCGTCGAGCGCCAGCGTCTTCTCGATCTCGTCGATCAGATCGAACGGGTCGCGGTTCTCGCGGTCCATCTTGTTGATGAAGGTGATGATCGGAATGTCGCGCAACCGGCAGACCTCGAACAGCTTGCGCGTTCGCGGCTCGATGCCCTTAGCGGCGTCGATCACCATCACCGCCGAGTCGACCGCCGTGAGCGTCCGATAGGTGTCTTCGGAAAAGTCCTCGTGGCCGGGCGTATCGAGCAGATTGAACACACGCCCGTCATACTCGAAAGTCATCACTGAGGTGACGACGGAAATCCCGCGCTCGCGCTCGACGGCAGCTGGATGGCGCCGCCGAACAGCAGGAGCTTCTCGGTCAACGTGGTTTTGCCGGCGTCCGGGTGAGAAATGATCGCGAAGGTGCGTCGCCGTTCTACCTCGGTCGCGAACGGCGACTGAGCGGGCGCGACTTCGGTAGCGCGAATGGGCTTGTTCATGGCGGACTGGATGTGGCAGTTCCAGCCATCGCGATCAAGGCCGGAGACTTCGGCGCGAGCGTCGACAATTGAGTGGTCTCCGGCAAGGTCGGAGAGGGGCGGGCGGAAATGATGCCGAGGACCCGAGATAGATTGCCCCATCGGGATAGCGCCTGCCGTTCGTCCGTGAGGACGCTCTTATGTGTCGTCCTGGCCGCGCTATTCGCGCCGCCGGCATCCGCATGGGAGTATTGGGGTGGTGACCCCGGCGGCACGCGTTTCTCCACAAATGCGCAAATCACTCCCGGCAATGTCGGCCAACTCGTCCGCGCTTGGGAGTTCCGCACCGGCGACCTGACGCAGCGCGACGCCAAGCTCATGGCGCGCACGAAGTTCGAAGCAACGCCGTTGTTCGTCGAGAACAGCCTGATCCTGTGTACGCCGTTCAACGAGGTGATCGCGCTCGACCCGGGGACCGGAGCGCAGAAGTGGCGCTTCGATCCCAAAGTCAGCCTCACCCAGCGACCCGCCAATCGCTACGATTGCCGCGGCGTGGCCTATTGGGTGGACCGGCAGGCACCTTCGCAGGTGGCCTGTCGCGCGCGCGTTTTCATGGGCACCAATGACATGCGCGTCATCGCGCTCGACGCCAGGACAGGGACGCCCTGCTCGGACTTCGGCGAGGCTGGCGAGGTCAAGCTCGACGTCGGTATGCGCCTCGACTGGCCGGGCGAGATGCAGATCACCTCGCCGCCCGTTGTTGCGCGCGACGTGGTCGTCGTCGGCTCCTCGATTGCGGACAATCAACGCGTCGCCGCGCCGCGCGGTACCGTACAGGCGCTTGATGCGCGCACCGGCCGGCTACGCTGGACGTGGGATCCGCTCATCCATGACGGCATCGAGGCCGGCGCGGCCAATGTTTGGGCGCCGATGTCGGCCGACGAGAAACTGGGACTGGTGTTTCTGCCGACGTCCTCGCCGAGTCCCGATTTTTGGGGCGGCAATAGGCCGGGCAATAACGAGCATGCCGACTCGGTCGTCGCGCTGCGGGCCGAGACCGGCCAACTGGTCTGGGCCTTTCAGACCGTGCATCACGACGTGTGGGACAACGATCTGCCGGCACAGCCGACGCTTGCCCGCATCGATACCGGCGCCGGGCAGCGCGACGTCGTCATTCAGCCGACCAAGCAGGGTTTTCTGTTCGTACTCGACAAGGCGACGGGCCAGCCGATCTGGCCGGTCGAGGAGCGCCCGGTGCCGCAGGGCGGTGCCGAGGGCGAGCAGCTCTCGCCGACGCAGCCATTCCCGACCCACGTGCCGGTGCTGGTGCCCCAGCGCATTTCGGCCGACGACGCATTTGGCCTGATCAGCCGCGCAGCTTGTCATGACAAGTTGGCGCGCGCTCGCAACGAGGGGCTTTACACGCCGCCATCGACCCAGGGCACCGTGATCTTCCCATTCACCGGGGGCGGCGTGAACTGGGGCGGTGTTGCCTTCGATCCCGTCAACCAGATTCTGTATGCCAACACCTTGCGGGCAGTACACATCGTCACATTGATCCCGGCTGCTGAGGCCCGCGCCTTCAAGCCCGCGCCCGGGGAGGAATTCGGGCCGCAGCGCGGCGCTGCCTTCGCCATGACGCGCGTGATCGCGCGGTCGCCGGCCGGAGGGCTGTGCAATCCCCCACCGTGGGGTGTTCTCGTCGCGGTCGATCTCAAAGCTGGCAAGATCCTGTGGCAGTCGACCGTGGGTACTACGGAGGACTTTGCTCCTTTGGGACTGCCGTTTCCGTGGGGCACCCCGCTCGCCAACGGCGTGCTGGTCACTAGCGGAGGCCTCGTGTTCACCGGCGCTGAGGATGCTTATCTGCGCGCCTTCGAGGCCAAGACCGGCACCGAGCTGTGGCAAGGCCGGCTGCCCGTGCCCGGCGTCGCCAATCCGATGACTTATACATGGAACGGTGAGCAATACGTCGTCATCGCCGCCGGCGGCCATTCCGAGGCCGGCACCTCGATCGGCGACAGCGTCGTGGCCTTTCGTTTGGCGCGGACGAATGAGTCGCCTTCGCTGTGGTCCCGCACGATCGACCGGCCTGGCGGCCGGCTCTATGCGCGCATCGTGCTGATGGCCGTCGCTGTCGCGCTTGTGGTCACGCTTGTAGTCGCGCTGCGGCGGCGCTGGCGGCGGCAAGCGAGCGCGGGTTGAAAGCTAAGGCGTCGGCATCGCCGGCGTGTTGGTCTCATCCTTGTCGCGCACGGTGCGAAGTTCGTACCAGAGCGCGTTAAGGATGCCGACCGTGGCCGCGAGCCCGAGGCCGAGGATCCAGGAAAAGTACCACATCGTTTGCTCTCCGCTGCGCTATTAGCTGTGCATGGTCTTGTCGGAAAACCGGTTTCCACTTTTCCGGATCGTACACTAGTAGGCCGTCGAGCCGGCGTTCTCGATGGTCGCCTCGCTGACCTTGCCCCACAGCACGTGATAGACCCAAGCGGTGTAGGCGAGCACGATCGGCAGGAACACAACGGTCGCCAGCAACATGTTGCGTAGCGTTGCCCGGCTCGACGACGCGTCGAATACCGCCAGCGCATCGTTGGGATGGGTGCTCGACGGCAAAATGATCGGGAACATGGCCAGGCCGACGGTAGCAATGATGCAGGCGACGCCGAGCATGGAAATCAGGAATGTTAACCCGGCATGCCGTGTACGGAAGCCGATGGCTGCCAACAGCGGCGCGGCAATGCCGAGCGCGGGCACCGCGGACAGCCACGGCGTGTGGCGGAAGTTTTGCAGCCACGCTTGCCCGTTGACGACCACCGTTTTGCCGAGTGGATTGGACGGACCATCCCACACGATCGGGCTGGTGACCTCGTAGCCGCCGAACAGGCCAAGCCAGATCAGCACGCCGCCGCCGGCAAAGAGGATCGCGGCGACGAGCGCCGCCTTCGCACCGATGGCCGCCGCGCGATCGGCCACCGGGCCTGCCGCCTTGAAGCTTAGCCAAGCCGCGCCGTGCATCACCAGCATGGCGAGAGAAACCAGCCCGCAATAAAGCGCCAGCGGATTGAGCAGCCCGAACAGCGTGCCTTCGTAGATAGGACGCAGATCGTCGGTGAAATGGAACGGCACGCCCTGCAAGGTGTTGCCGACCGCCACGCCGAAGATCAGCGCCGGCACGGCGCCGCCGACGAACAGCGCCCAGTCCCAGTTCCTGCGCCACGTCTTGCTCTCGCGCTTTGACCGATACTTGAACCCGACCGGCCGCAGGATGAGCGCGAACAACACCAAAAACATCGCCAGATAGAAGCCGGAGAAGCTCAGCGCATAGAGCGCCGGCCAGGCGGCGAATATGGCGCCGCCACCGAGAATGAACCACACCTGATTGCCTTCCCAGACCGGGCCGACGGTGTTGATCGTGACGCGCCGTTCCGTATCCGTCTTGGCGACGAACGGCAGCAGCGCGGCGACACCCATGTCGAAGCCGTCAGTGGCGGCGAATCCGATCAGCAGGACGCCGAGCAGCACCCACCAGATCAGGCGCAACGTGGCGTAGGCGAAAAGTGTCTCGATCATGACTTTATTCCCTTGCCTCTGCGCTTAATGGGTCATTCGGCGGGCGCCGTCGCGCCGGGGCTGCTCGCGATCTTGGCGAGAGCCCCGAAGCCGCCGGCGCCGGCAATGAACGCGTCAGGTCCCCTTTTGATCGCCTGCAGCATCAACCTCACTTCGATGACGGCGAGAATGGCGTAGATCAAGGTGAAGCCGACGATGGTGATGGTCAGGTCGAAGACACTGAGCTCGGATGTCGCCAGGAAGGTCGGCAGCACGCCGTCGATGATCCAGGGCTGGCGGCCGAATTCGGCGACGAACCAGCCCAGTTCCGCGGCCAGCCACGGCAATGGCAGCGCGACCAGCGCCATCCGAAACAGCCAGCGCGGCGCTTCCGCCTCCCGCATCGTGTACCAGAGCGAGATCAGGAATACGGCGAGCAGGATGAAGCCGAACAGCACCATGAAGCGGAAAGTAAAGAACAACGATGGCACGCTGGGCACAGTCGACCACGCCGCGTCTTCAATCTGCTGCGGCGTCGCCTGCAGCGGGTCGTCGACATACTGCTTCAACAATAGCGCATAGCCCAGATCGTTGCGGGCGTCGTCGAAGGCGCCACGCGCGATGATGTCGGCATGATTGGTCTTCAGCTTCTGCAGCGCCGCGTAGGCAGTCAGGCCGTTTAGAATATGAGCTTTCGACGACTGCACCAGATCGAGAATTCCGGGGATTTGCTCATCGATCGACCGTGTGCCGATAAGGCCGGTCACCCACGGAATGCGGATGGCGTAATTGGTGGCGTGCTCCTGCATGTCCGGCAGGCCGAAGGCGGTGAAGGCGGCCGGCGCCGGTTCGGTCTGCCACATCGCCTCGATGGCGGCGAGCTTCATTTTCTGGTTGTCGGTGATGGTGTATCCGCTTTCGTCGCCCAGCACGATGACCGACAGGGCGGAGGCGACGCCAAAGGCCGAGGCGATCACAAACGATCGCTTGGCGAGATCAATGTGCCGGCCGCGGAGGATGTAGAACGCGGAAACGCCGAGCACGAAGGCAGCGCCGCAGACGTAACCCGCCGATACCGTGTGCACGAATTTTGCTTGCGCGGTCGCGTTCAACAGCACGGCCGCGAAGTCCGACACTTCCATGCGCATGGTGTCGGGATTGAAGACCGCGCCGACCGGATGCTGCATCCAGCCGTTGGCGATGAGAATCCACAGCGCCGACAGATTGGTGCCGAGCGCCATCAGCCAAGTCACGGCCAGGTGCGCCCGCGGCGACATCTTGCCCCAGCCGAAGAAAAAGACGCCGACGAAGGTCGCTTCCAGGAAGAAGGCCATCAATCCTTCGATGGCGAGCGGCGCACCGAACACGTCGCCGACATAATGGGAATAATAGGCCCAGTTCATACCGAACTCGAACTCCATGGTGATGCCGGTAGCGACACCAAGGACGAAATTGATGCCGAACAGCAGGCCCCAGAATTTGGTCATGTCGCGCCAAATGGTCCGCCCCGTCATCACGTAGACGGTCTCCATCATCGCCAGGAGTATGGAAAGCCCCAGCGTCAGCGGCACGAACAGAAAGTGGTACATCGCCGTCAGCGCGAACTGCAGCCGCGAAAGCTCCACGAGCAACGGATTGGTCATACGGAGCTCCTTTCCCAAGCTCGGCCGAGTAGACCACCCGTGACCGATACTTCCTTGATCGAGATCAAACAGTGGCCGCCGGGGTCGATGCATGAAGGTCAGATGCGTGTGTCGAAGGATGCGCAGCGGTCGCGGCGCCGGGAAAATGGGGATCCCGCTGCGCTCGGTCTTGCGCGCGATCTCGCCAGCCCCGGCCTGCGCGCAACGCTGGTATGGCAAATCGTACGATCGCTGTTTCGTCTCAGTTTCGCGGGATTGACGGCAATCTTCGCCGGGCAAATGATCGCGGATGGAACGTTCACCGTGGCGGCGCTGGCGGGCGCGATTGTCAGCCTCGTTGCGGCGAGTTGCGCCGGTTACCTCGGCGACCTGCGGGCGGCGGGCGCCGAACGGGATGTCGTTGAAGCCTTGCGAACTGCGTTGCGCGGCGCGCTCGCCCGAATGCCGCCGGCGCGTGTCCGTTCGCGGCAGGCCGGCGCGCTGATCGCCGGATTGCAGCGCCATCCCGAAGCGCTGGCGAGCCTGGTAACCGGCTACGCTGCGGCCAGATCGATGCTGGGGATCGGCCCGCTGCTCGCCGCCGCAGCGGTCGCCTTCGTATCCTGGCAGGCGGCGCTGACGCTCCTCCTCGCCGTTCCGATCATGATCGTGTTCTTTGTACTGCTTGGTGCGGTGGCGGGCAGCAAAGCCGCAGCGCAGGAACGGGCCTTCGGTCGACTGGCGGCACAGTTTTCCGATCGCATCCGTACGCTGCCGACCATCCTCGCCAATCATGCGCTCGGTCGCGAGCACGGCAAGATCGAGCGGCGCATGACGGCCTATGCCGACAGTACAATGAGCGTGCTGAATGTCGTCTTCCTCAACGCCGGCGTCATCGATTTCTTCTCGGCGCTGGCGATCGCTGTGCTGGCCGTATTCCTCGGCCTCGGTCATCTCGGACTTCTGCACGCGCCCGGCTTTACCGGGCTCGCCCTGTGGCAGAGTTTATTCATTCTGATCATTGCGGCCGATTTCTTCGTGCCGTTCCGCCGCTACGCCGAACAATATCACGCCAAGGTCGAAGGCGAGGCGGCGGCCAACGAGCTGCAATGGTATTTCGATGACACCGATCCGGCATCGGCGTATAACGAACGGAGCGAGCCGAAGCCCTTCAGCTTCGCCGGCATCGACACGTTCGAGGTGGCGGAGCTTCCGGCCACCGGCTTGATCGTGATCTCCGGCCCGAGCGGATCGGGAAAGTCGACCTTGCTTCGCATGTTGGCGGGGATCGAAACCCCTTCATGCGGCGCCGCGGCTCTGCCGCAGGTCATGCGGGCCGGCTGCGTCTGGATATCGACCGACACTTACGTTCCTTCTGGAACGCTGGCGAATGCGGTCGCCTGGAACAGCGGCGCCGCTGATCGGGCCGGGCTCCGCCGCGCGGCCGAAAGCGTCGGCCTTCTTGATGAAGCATTGCTGCCGGGCGGCCTTGATGCCCGTATCGACGAGAACGGCACCAATTTGTCGGGCGGACAGCGCCTGCGTATCGGGATCGCTCGCAGCCTGATTTCCGGGGGCATGGTCTTCGCGGATGAGCCGACGGCTAAACTTGACCCGACGACGGCGAAGCTTGTTCGGCAAGTCCTGGTCGAGATGGCCGAATGGCGTCTGGTCGTGGCCGCGACCCATGACGAGCGGTTGATCGAAGCGGCCGACCAGCATCACCGTCTGCAACTGCGCAAACAGCGTGACGAGGCAATTGCCGCATGAATATTGTCGCACCGGTTAAATTGACCGCGACGGTTTCGGTTGGAAAATCCGTGCGGCAAGGCCCCATGACTCCGTGGCGCATGACTCCATGGCGCCTGACTCCATGGCGCCTGACCCTTCTGCTCGCTCTAGCGGCGATGGCGTCCGGCATTCTGCTCACCGGCGTCTCTGTCTGGTTCCTTGGCGCCGTGGCGATCGCTGGCTTGGGGCCGGTCGCGGCGGCGCTGGCCTTTAACTTTCACACCCCCGCCGCCTTTGTGCGCCTCTTCGCGCTCTCCAAGACAGTCTGCAAATACGGCGAGCGCGTCTTCGGACATCGGGCCGCGCTGCTCGATCAGGTGCGACGGCGCTCCGCACTGTTCGCGGCCATGGCGCATGCGCCAAGCACCCGCGCCGTCGGCTGGCAGCTTGGCAATCAAGATCGTCTCTCCGATTACATGGAGGACGTCGAAGACGTCGATTACGCGCGCTTGCGCGTAACTTTGCCGGCGCTGGCGCTGACGGCGGGAACGACGGTGATGATCGTGGCGACCGCATGGCTGGCCGCTGCGGCGCTGATCCCGATCGCGGCACTATCGACCATGGTGGTCATGATGCTGCGGCGTGCGATGCAAGTTGTCACCGATCACCGGACCGCGGTGCGATTCTCGCAACGAGGAACGGGCCGCGTGCTCGGCGCGGCCCTTGCTGCCGTCGTTCCGCTCAAGGCCGAGCGGGCCTTCGCCAAGGTCTTGGCGGCGGCCTTCGCGGGTTTCAGCGCCGCAGCCGGCCAACAGGCGGCACAGCGCCGCGAGCTTGCCCTGCTCGATATTGTCGCCGGCCTTGCCGGTCCCGTGGCGGCGCTGAGCGTTTTGGTCGCGGCATGGCATGCCGGCAGCCGCGGCAGCGCTCTTCTCGTTCCGGCGTTTCTGGCCTTCGGCTGGCTGACGCTCGGTGAGACGGTGTTGGGCGTCTCCCGCATCGTGCTCGGGCGGGTCCGCGAACTCGCAGCCAGCGAGGGACTGCAGCGCTGGACCGCGACCTCCGGCGCCGACGGCGTGTCGCTTTCGTTTGCCGCGTTACAGAGACTGGTTCTGACAAACGTTCCCCGGCAGACCCCCGACGGCCGCGGGCTCGGTGAACCGGTGAATCTGACGCTCGAAGCCGGCCACCCGACCGTGCTTGTCGGCGCAAGCGGCGCAGGAAAAACGACCTTGCTCAAGCAAGTTGCCGGTTGGATCGGCGACGATGATGTCGGCCGTTACACCGGCGATGGTGTCGTGTTGCTGGCGGCGCGCCGCTGCGCGATGTCGCATCTGTGTCTGCATGACGCCGCGATTCTTTCCGATACGATCCGCGAGAATCTCTTCGCGCCCAATGCCGCCGATTCGCAATGCTGGGCGGCGCTTGCAGCTGTCGAACTCGACGGCCGCATCGGGGCAGCGGGCGGCCTCGACGCCTGGATCGAACAGGACATGCTGTCGCTCGGCGAGGCGCAGCGGCTTAATCTCGCCCGCGCGCTCCTCAGCGAGGCGCCGCTGGTGCTGCTTGATGAGCCCGTCGAGCATCTCGATCCCGAGCAGGGCTCGCGAATCCTGAACCGGGTTTTGCGCCAGTTGGCCGACCGCATCGTCGTCTATTCGAGCCACGACGTGCAAACGGCATCCAACGGGTTTCGGTTGACTTAGGTACCAATCAACCGAACGGCTTGATGCTTTCGGCGACGGAATCGGCGATGTGCTCCTTGGAGACGATGCCGACGATCTCGGACGGGCGGTTTTTGACCACCACCGCCATGGCGGCGTTCATGCGCGTGAGGCGTTCAGAGCTGCCGGATCGCGCCGAAGTCCCAGTTGGAACCGCTCGGATTTTCGCCGATCCTGATGGTGGTATTGCTGACGAAGGTGTAGGGCGGCACGGGCAGATTGTAGGGTGCCGGTACGCCTGAAAAGACGCGTCCCGCCGGATCGTATTTGGAGCCGTGGCAAGGGCAGAAATAACCGCCGGGCCAATCGGCGACCGGCGTCGTCGCGTTCGGCTGCGGATAGAACAGCGGGATGCAGCCGAGATGCGTGCAAATGCCGACCAGGACGCCGAATTCCGGCTTGATCGAGCGATGCCAGTTGGTTGCGTAGGGAGCTTGCTGGAGCTGCTGGGAATTCGGATCGGCAAGCTGCGACGTCAATTGTTTGTCCTGAAGGGTCTTCAATGTCTCCGGCGTGCGGTGGAAGACGAAGACCGGGCGTTCGCGCCAGCGGACGACCACTTGCTGGCCCGGCTCGATCTTGCTGATGTCGAGATCGACCGGGCCGCCGGCCGCCAGCGTCGAGGCGTCGGGGTTCATCTGATTGACCAGGGGGACCAAGGTCGCCACGGCACCCACCGCGGCGACCGTGCCGGTTGCGATGTAGAGGAAATCGCGGCGCGACGGTTCTTCCGGGTGTTCGATGCCTTCCGCGGTCGATGCACTGCTCGCCATGATCGCGCCTTTCTCCGCCTACGGTCCCCGCGCTTATATTGGCGCCGACTGGCCTCCGTCAATCAAGGAGCCGCCAGCGCCGCCCGGGCCCGCGCCAAGGTGGCTGCAGGGGTTCCGGAAGCGTCGATCCGCGTCCAGTCGAGCGCGCCCAGGTTATAGCGCTCCTGCATCCGCGCCACCGCCGCGTCGGCGTCGGAGGCATCGCGCGCGCGCCCCCCAACGCGGCTGAGTCGGGTCGCGAGGCTCGCGGTCAGGAATAGTCCGCGCAGCGGACGATGCGTGGATTTCGCCACTTCGGCCATGGCGGCGCGTTCTTGCGGCTGCGCGAAGACGGCGTCGACGATCACCGAATGGCCGGCGGCAAGGATGCGGCGGGTCTTGTCGGCGAGCTTGCCATAGACGTGGACGGTGGCTTCGCCGCCATAGGCCTCGGCGGGCAATTTCTCGGTCTCGCCGACGCCGAACAGCGCCTTGCGCTCGACGTCCGAGCGCAAGATCACCGCGCCGGGCATGGGCTCGAGGAACGGTGCCAGCGCCCGCGCGAGTAGCGTCTTTCCAGTGCCGGACAGGCCGCCGACGGCGATGCATGTCGGCGCGGCCGGCGCGATCGCCCGCAGGGCGAAGGCGAAATAGGAGCGCGCGGCACGCCCGATCGCCGGGTGCTCGTCTGCATGCGCCCGCTCCATCCGCGCTACCGCGACCTTGGCGCGGATGGCGGCCCGCATCGACAGGAAGAACGGCAGCGCCGCCAGCGCGTCGAGGTCTTCAGTGCGCCGCGCCTCCGCGAGGTAGCGGTTGAGTACGATATTCGCCGCCGGCATCAGGCCGCGTTCCAAGAGGTCCATCAGCAGGAAGGCGAGGTCATAGAACACGTCGCCGGAGGCGATGATGTCGCTGAATTCGATGGCGTCGAACAGAACCGGCTTGCCGTCGATGAGCGCGATGTTGCCGAGATGAAGGTCGCCGTGGATGCGGCGGACAAAGCCGTGGCGGCCGCGCTCGCGCAACAGCGGAACCAGGCGCTTATAGGCGGCGCGGCTGGCGCCCGCGAGCGCGTCGGTCTCGGCGGCCGGAAAGATTTCCGGATATTGCCGGAAGGCCTCGACATGTTCGTCGATATAGGAGCCGAGCGCCGCAATCCATGCCCCTGCCGCGACGGCGGGCGCTTTGGCGTGCGCCGCGGCGACGGCGCGGCCGAGCGCGTCAGCCAAGGCTTCGTCGATGTCGGCGGCGATGTGATCGAGCGTGCGCTTCTCGTCGAAGCGCCGCATCTCGACCGCCCACTCGACCGGCGCGCCTGCGCCGCCGACGGCAAGCTTGCCGCCGGCTTGGCGCGTGATCGGCACGACCCCGCGGTAGATTTCCGGCGCGAACGGCGCGTTGACCGCGAGCTCGGCTTCGCAGGCGCGCTGGCGCCGCTCGAGCGTCGAATAGTCGAGAAACGGAAAGCGCACGGCGCGCTTGACCTTGAGCGCGCGGTCGCCGGCAAGAAACACCGACGCCGCATGGGTGTCGATACGCTGCACCTTCCGGCCGCCATGGGTCGCGGGGTCGGCGAGAAAGGCGAAGACCTCCTCCTGGCTGTCCGATTCGGCGGTCATGCAGCCAAAACCCCGTTGGCGGTATGCTATGGAGCGCGAAGCCCAAAAGACTGGACTACCGGCGCCGGTCGCGGCAATCAACGGTTACACCGCCGGCGCGGCGAATCGGCCGCGAATGACTCCCTGGAGATGCAGATGCGCGGTAAAGACAATATGCGGACCGCCGCCGAGGTTCTGATCGATCAGCTGCGCATTCACGGTGTGCGCCACGTCTTCTGCGTGCCGGGCGAGAGCTACCTCGCGGCGCTCGATGCGTTTCACGACAGCGATCTCGCCATCACCGTGTGCCGGCAGGAGGGCGGCGCGGCGATGATGGCGGAGGCGGTCGGCAAGGCGACCGGCCGTCCGGGCGTCTGCTTCGTCACCCGCGGACCGGGCTCCACCAACGCGTCGCCCGGTATCCACATCGCGCGCCAGGATTCGACGCCGCTGGTCATGTTCGTCGGCCAGGTCGCGCGCGAGATGCGCGAGCGCGAGGCCTTCCAGGAACTCGACTACCGCGCCGTGTTCGGCTCGATGACCAAATGGACGACGGAGATCGACGATCCGGCACGCATACCGGAGATCGTCTCGCGTGCGTTTCACACCGCGGCCAACGGACGGCCGGGACCGGTCGTGGTGGCCTTGCCGGAGGACATGCTGATCGAACGCATTGCCGCCTCGGACGCGCCGGCGTTCACGCCGATCGAAACCTCGCCAGGGCCTGCCGAAACGGCGAAATTGGCGCAGCTCCTCGGCGCGGCCCGCGCCCCGATCTTGATCCTCGGCGGCAGCCGCTGGTCGCAGGTCGCCTCGGACGGCGTCGCGCGCTTCGCGCAAAAGTATGCGCTGCCGGTCTGCACGACGTTCCGCCGCCTGCACCTCTTCGACGCGCTGCATCCTTGTTACGCCGGCGATCTCGGCATCGGCCCCAATCCCAAGCTCGTCGACCGCATCAAGGGCGCCGACCTCGTGGTTCTGATTGGCGGGCGCATGGGGGAATTGCCGTCGCAGAGCTACACCGTGTTCGATATTCCGCGGCCGCAGATGACCTTCGTCCACGTGCATCCGAGCATCGAAGAACTCGGCCGCGTGTACAGTGCGCATCTGCCGGTCCATGCCACGCCGACGGCCTTCGCTGCCGCGCTCGAGCATCTCGAGGTGCCGGGCGGCTTGCACGGCAAGGCCGAGGCCGCGCACGCCGATTATCTGGCGTGGACGGAAAAGCCGACCGAGCAGCCTGGCGCGGTCAATCTCGGCGCGATCATGGTGTGGCTGCGCGACAACCTTCCCGCTGACGCGATCATCTGCAACGGTGCCGGAAATTATGCTGCCTGGATTCATCGATTCTTTCGCTTCCGCCGTTTCGGCCAGCATGTCGCGCCGACGTCGGGCTCGATGGGCTACGGCGTCCCGGCCGCGGTGGCCATGAAGCGGCTTTATCCCGAACGTCCGGTGATCTGTTTCGCCGGCGACGGCGATTTCCTGATGAACGGCCAGGAATTTGCAACCGCCGTGCAATACGGCCTGCCGCTGACGGCCATCATTGCGGACAACGGCATCTACGGCACCATCCGCATGCATCAGGAACGCGAATATCCCGGCCGCGTTATCGCAACCGAGTTGCGCAATCCGGATTTCCCCGCCTATGCCCGCGCCTTTGGCGGCTTCGGCGTCTCCGTCGAGCGCACCGCGGATTTCCCGGCGGCATTCAACGAGGCGCAGGCCTCCGGCAAGCCGGCGATCATCCGGCTCGCGATCGATCCGCAAGCGATCACGCCGGCCACGACACTCGCCAAGATTCGCGCCAAGTCGCTGGCGGGGAGGGGCGGGTAATCGTCCGTCTTCGCCAAGGCGCAAGGGACGATTCCCCGAATCGGAGTTCATCCTTTGCTATAGTGCAGGCGCGATTCCCCTTCCGCGGTGCGCCATGCCTTACCGCCGCACAGAGAACGTTGCCCGCCGCTTGGCGGCACGGCGCGGCGCGATCATTGCCGCGGCGCGGCAGACGGCGAGCGAAGGCGGCATGGCGGCGGTACAGATTGCGGCGGTCGCCGCCCGCGCCGGCATCGCGGCGGGCACGGTCTACCGCTACTTCCCGGCCAAGTCCGATCTTGTGGCCGCGCTGCTCACAGAAATTGCCGAGCGCGAGATCGGCGCGCTGCGCCGTGCCGCCGACGCCGCGCCCGGCCCGCTGTCCGCGCTCTCTGCCGCGATCATGAGTTTCGCCGGCCGGGCGCTGCGCCACCGCCGGCTCGCTTTTGCGGCGATTGCCGAGCCGGTCGATGCCGAGATCGACGCCGCCCGGCGGGCCTTTCGCAAATCGCTTGCGACCGAGTTCGCTCTGCGCATCGCCGTGGCCAGGGCCGGCGGCCACTTGCCGGAGCAGGACGCGGCGTTGGCCGCAGCGGCACTCACTGGGTTGCTTGTCGAAGGGCTGATCGGTCCGCTCGCGCCCGATGCGTTCGGCCGCGAGCGCGACATCGTGCAGTCGCTCACGCTCGTTGCCTTGCGTGCGCTCGGGGTGGCCGATGCGCGCGCCCGCGGCCTCGTCGTGCAAACGAAAATGCCGACGGATGCCGATTAGAGTGCAGTCGCTTCAGATTGGATCGCGAGCACTTCCGCGTACTGCGCGCTGGGACGACAGTTGATCGGGACTGGCTCACCACTCTGCGAGTGGCCGGGCCCCGGCCACTCGCTTGATTGCAACATGCGCCTCGTTCAGCTGCCGGACCCTCCCGAGATCACCTCGCCAAACAGCTGCCAGGTGTTGCCGTCGAATTTCTCCAACTGCATCTGCTTGATTGGGGCGTAATCGGTCGGGCTGGTCGAGATGGTAATGCCGGGTAGCGCCATCGGCCCTGTTAGGCTGTGGAGGCTGGCAGCCTGCTTCATCACGTTTTCACGGGTAAGGTTGTCGCCGCACGCCTTGAGTACTTGGACCAAAAGGTACGCCACTCCGTAACCGTAAACGTTGTTGGCGTCGGCAACGCTGGCTGATGGATTGTATTTCTTCATCCACGCCAGCCATTCCTTGAAGTCGGGCGCGTCCTGCCACTGCGGATCGGTTGGGTCTTTGCCGTAGGCGGCCGAGATGATGCCGATGCCCTTCTCGGGTCCAGCCGGCCGAAACACCGCGCCGACCGAACTCGATACGTTGGTCATAAAGTGCGTCGGCTTCCAGCCGATGTCGTAGACCTTGCGGATCGCCTGGGCGGCGAATTTGGGAATAGCTGCCGTCAGCAGGACATCGGCGCCGCTGCCCTGCAGCGACACAAGTTGCGAATCGACGGTCGGATCGGTGGTCTCATAGGTCTGGGTGGCGATGATCAATTTGTCCGCCTTGTCGCCCAGCGCTTCGCGCAGGCCGATCAGGTAGTCCTTGCCGAAATCATCGTTCTGATAGAGCACTGCGATCTTGGCGTTCGGCAAGTTCTTAAGGATGTAGTGGCCGTAGATACGCGCCTCGATCCGGTAGCTGGGCTGGTAGCCCATGGTCCAGGGGAAATGCTTGGGGTCGTTCCACTTGTCGGCGCCGGTGGCGACGAATAGTTGCGGCACCTTGTTGTCGTTCAGATAACCCTGAATCGCGGTGTTGGGCGGCGTGCCGAGCGGATTGAATATGAAAAGCACCTGGTCTTCCTCGACCAGCTTGCGCACGACTTCGACGGTCTTCGGCGGGCTGTAACCGTCGTCGCGAGTGACGAAGTTGATCTTGCGGCCGTTGATGCCGCCCTGTTCGTTGATCATGTTGAAGTAGGCGGTCTCCGCCTTGCCGATCGCGCCGTAGGCCGAGGCTGGGCCGCTGTAGGGCATGGTGTTGCCGATCTTGATCTCGGTGTCGCTGACGCCGGGGCCGTATTGGCCCGCGGCAAAAGCCACTCCACTCGCGAGAACGAGGCCAGCGGTTGCCAAGCCCCTCACGAT
Source organism: Xanthobacteraceae bacterium (assembly GCA_050010955.1). Lineage (GTDB taxonomy): Bacteria > Pseudomonadota > Alphaproteobacteria > Rhizobiales > Xanthobacteraceae > BOG-931. The sequence continues at coordinate 24,311 of JBEKJZ010000009.1, forward strand.
GATCTGTTTGACTGTCATGACCTTCTCCCTTTGCACTCTTCGTTACTTACTCTGAATGTCCGGCCGACTGGGTTGAATGAGCCGCATCGACCGGGCGATCCAAGGTCCGAGCGAGCCGACGACGCCGCGCGGCATCGCGTACATGAACAGCAGCATCGCCAGCCCATAGATCGCCCCCGGTGCGGCGTCAGAAATATCATTGGCGAGATTGGGCACGAATTGAATGAAAAGTCCGCCGACAATCGCGCCGCCAATTGTCGCAATGCCGCCGACTGCGCAGCCTACCAGGAAAGAGATCGACAGGAATAGGCTATAGCCCTCGGGCGAAACGTAGCCGACGACGATGGCGGCGAGCGCGCCGGCTACGCCGGTGAACGCCGTGCTGGTGCCGAAGGCCAGCGTTTTGTAACGGGCGGTGTGGATGCCCATGGCTGCCGCCGCGATCGGTTGGTCGCGGATCGCGACCAGGGCACGGCCGGTCCGGCCGTGGAGTAAGTTGGCGGCAATCCGTATCGCCAGCAGCAGAACGGCAAGAACCAGGAGATAGAGCCAACGATCGCGGTCGATGCCGAGGCTTGCCGGTGGCAGCGGCTTGACCAAGTTGATACCCTGCTGGCCGCCGGTCCAGTTGTCGAAGTATTTGAGCAATTGCGGCGTGGCTAGCGCCATCGCCAAAGTGACGAGCGCGAGATAAGGGCCTTCGAAGCGCAGCGCCGGCAGTCCGAACAGCACCCCGAGCACGAAACAAATCAAAGCCGCAGGCGGCACCGTCGCCCAATAGGGCACGCCATAGTGATGCATCAGGATCGCCGCGGTATAGGCGCCGGCGGCGAAGAAGGCGCCGTGGCCGAGCGAGATCTGCCCGTTGTAGCCGGTGAGGATGTTGAGGCCGAGCACGGCGATGGCGTAGATCATCACCAAGGTCAGCTCGAACACGTGATACTTGCTGAGGCCGAACGGCAGCACGACAGCAAGCCCGATCAGCACCAGTGCGCCGATCCATCGCCACGCACCGACGCTCAGCCCGCCATAGCGGCCAGCGGCATGCTCATCAGCGGCAACGGCGGTCGCACTTTCGTTCATCGTTACACCCGCCGCACGATCGCAGTGCCGAACAACCCGTTCGGCTTGAACACCAGCACGAGAATGATCAACGCAAAAGCCACCGTCAGCTTGAGCTGGCTGGCGATAAGATAAGTGCCGACCAGATTTTCGGTGACGCCGACGATCAGTCCGCCGATCACGGCTCCCACGGGACTGGTGATGCCGCCGAGCAGCGCGCCGGCGAAGGCGTAAACGAGCACGCCGCCCATCATGTTGGGATCGAGGAACAATACCGGCGCCACCATGACCCCCGCGGCCGCGCCGATCGCCGCGGCCAGGCCCCAGCCGATGGCGAGCATGCGTCCTACCCGGATGCCGCACAGGCGCGCGGAAGCCGGATTCTGTGCGGCAGCGCGCATCGCTAGTCCGGTGGCGGTGAAGCGGAAGAACGCGAACAGCAAAAAGAGCATCACGAGCGTGACGCCGATCACGCCGAGGTCGCGGGTGGTAATCAGCGCGCCGAGTATCGGTCGGTCGGGAAACGGGCTCTGGAAATCCTGCACGGTATAGCTGTAGATCCACCCCGCCAGCGAATTGAAGATCAGTGCCAAGCCGATGGTCACGACCACCGCCGCCAGCACCGGGGCGTTCTCGACCGGCCGGATGATAACCCGTTCGATCGCCATGCCGCCAAGGAATGAAACCACCAGGGTGATGACAAACGCTGCCCAGAATGGCAAGCCGTCGTTCACCAGGCTCCAGGCAATGTAGGTGGAAAACATCGCCATCTCGCCCTGGGCGAAGTTCACCAGTTCGGTGGCCCGGTAGATCATCACCAACGCCAAGGCCAGACTCGCGTAAATGGCGCCGGCGGCGAGTCCCGAGAAGATTTGCTGGGAAAACTGGTGCATCGAACGGCTCGTCAATATCCGAGGTAGGATCGGCGGATCTGCGGATCGTCGGCCAGCGCTTTGGCGCTTCCCGAAGCGACCACATAGCCGGTTTCGATGAGATAGGCGTGATCCGCAAGCTCCAGAGCCAGGCTGGCGTTCTGCTCGACCAAGAGCACGCTGACGTGCTCCTCCTGCCGTATGCGCTCGACGATCGTGAAGATGTCCTCGACAATTCGCGGCGCCAGGCCGAACGACGGTTCGTCGAGCACCAGCAGCCGCGGCGCCATCATCAAGGCGCGAGCGATGGCCAGCATCTGCTGCTCGCCGCCGGACAAGGAGCCGGCTTGTTGCCGGTGGCGGGCGGCAAGAATCGGAAAATATCCGTACATGCGCTGCATGTTCGCGTCGGGCCGGCCGGCGCGGGTATAGGCGCCAAGGCGTAGATTTTCCTCGACCGTCAAGCCGATGAAGGTTCCTCGCCCTTCCGGTACGTGGGCCACGCCCAACGCTGCGATCTGTTCGGTCGTGCGCCGATCCAGCCGCTCGCCGGCGAACAGGATTTCGCCCTCGCTGCGCACCGTGCCGCAGAGGGCGCGCAGCGTCGTCGTCTTGCCGGCGCCATTAGCGCCGAGCAGCACCGTCATGCCGCCTTCCTCGACATCGACGTCGATCCCGTGCACGACCTCGGACTGGCCGTAGAAGGCCTTGAGCGCGCGCAGCTGCAGGATTGGCGCCATCAGTGCCGCTTTCCCAGATAAGCCTCGGAAACCGCCGGATTGCCGCGAACTTCATCGGGCGACCCGTGGGCAATCACGCGGCCGAAATTGAGCACCACCACCTCATCTGAAAGACTCATCACCAAGCCCATATGATGCTCAACCAGGAGCACGGTGATTCCGAGTTGATCGCGGATCGAGCGGATCAGGATGCCGAGCTCCGCCACCTCCTCGTGATTGAGTCCGCTGGCCGGTTCGTCGAGCAGTAGCAGCAGCGGGCGAGCGGCGAGCGCGCGCGCCAATTCGACGCGCTTGCGCGCGCCCAAGGACAGGGTCGCTGCCGGCTGTCTTGCCACATTACCCAGTCCGACGAAGGCCAGCATGGCGCGAGCCGTCTGGTCGAATTCATGCTCCTCGCGCCGGGTGGAAGGCAGCGTCACGGCGTCGGTCAGAGGGCTGTTGTGGCCGCGCGCGTGAGCGCCGACCTTGACATTGTCCAAGACGGACATCGAGGCGAACAAAGCAGGGTTCTGGAAGGTGCGGCTGATGCCGAGCGCGGCAATGTCCGACGGCGCGCAGCGGGCCAAGGACCGTTCGTGCAGCCGGATGTCGCCGCGCATTGGCCGATAGAGCCGGCTCAGGCAATTGAACAAGGTGGTCTTGCCGGCGCCGTTGGGTCCGATCAATCCGACGATCCGGCCTTCGCTCACCGAGAAGGTGACGGCTTCGAGCGCGACAATGCCGCCGAAGTGCATGGTCACGTCGGCGATCTCCAATAGCGGGGTTGAGCCGGCGCGCGGGCCGATTGCTACCGTCAGCGGTCTTTCGGTCATGCTGGCCGAACCGCCATTTTGGACCCTTCCTCCTGGGCCCTGCGTGCCCGAATTTCTTGCGCTTGGATTGGCCTCCGGCGAGCCGAAAACCCAGCGGGGGTCACGAGGGCCGTGCGAAAACGTGGCATGCCGCATGTCGGCGCGTCAACAACGGACGCAAAACATTTGCGAGCGAAAGTTACCCCCCTCTCCGACCCCCGTGGAGGAGCGAAGCCGCAAATGCGGTTTTGATTCGACGGTCCAAGTGGGGTCGCGCCTGCGCGGGAACTTCGATCAAAATCCCCCGCAGACGTTAATTTCGCCGGTGTTGCCCCGAGTTGCCGAGTTGGCGTCGAGCGGGACCCTGGTGTCCCGATTCCGAAGTTCGCATCATCATGCGCCGCCCTCGTCTGCGAACTTCGGAATCGAAGGACACTAGCAACGTATTGATCTAGTGTGGCTTTGGTTCAGAAGTCCGCATGACGCGTTCGCGGCAAAAATGATGCGGACTTCTGAACCGCCACACTAGTGCGACATCAGCACCGGGGCCGTCATCGAGCGCAGAATGCTGCGGGTCACGCCGCCGAGCACGAATTCGCGCAGGCGCGAGTGGCCGTAGCCGCCCATCACGATGAAATCGGTGCCGGCGTCGGCGGCATGGGACAGCAGCACGTCGGCGACATCGACATCGCCGGCGACGGTGCGCTTGACATCCACGTTCAGCCCATGGCGGGCGAGATGCTGGGCCATGTCCACGCCCTCGATCTCGTCCTGCTTGCCGCGTTCGTTGGCGATGATGACCACCTCGACGCGCCCCGCCCGTTCCAAGAGCGGCATGGCGTCGGCGATGGCCCGCGCCGCCGCCCGGCCGCCGTCCCAGGTCACCATGACGCGATCGAGCCGGAGCGGCGCCTTCTGGATGTAAGGCACAACGATGATCGGCCGGCCCGATCCGAACAGGGCGCCTTCGACGATCACCTCTTCGACCGCACTGGTCTCTGGTTCGGCTTGGCCGACGATGGCGAGATCGAAGCGCCGCGCGATACGGCCGAACTGGTCGCCGACGCCGGCGAAGCTCGCGCTGAGCGTGAGCGGCTCGACTGCGACCCCAGCGCGCGTGCTCGCCGCGACGAAGCGGTCGATGGCGGCCTTGGCCGCGGTGACATTGTCACGCTCCTGCGCCTCGACCAGTTCGGCGGGGATATAGCCCGCACCCGACACCGGAATTATCGGGTCGTAGAGGAAAGCGATACCGGCCAGGTGCGCGTCGAACGCTGCGGCGACGGACACGGCATAGTCAGCGGCAGGACGTGCGCCTCCACCGACGCTAAGATTGACAACGATGTCCTTGATCATGACGGCATCTCCTCGGTCGGCGGCGATCGGTCGATAACTTATGCCATGTTCCGCGCCGGCGACGTTTGAGCGAGATCAACTCGTTCGGCGCCGCCGCCGGCTACTTCTTGATGTTGCCCTCGGCGTCGAACTGCTTGATGTAAGCCCACAGGTCGTTGACTTCCTGCTCGTTCTTGATGCCGGCGAGGATCATTTTGGTGCTGGGGATCTTGGCCCTGGGGTCCTTGATGTATTCTTTGAAGTTGGCCTCGTTCCAGACGATGCCGGAATTCTTGTTGGCGTCGGAATAGCTGAAGTCGGGCACGGCGCCGGCCATGCGGCCATCGAGACCGTTGAGTTCCGGGCCGACCTTGTTCTTCGCGCCGGCACCGATGCTGTGACAGGGCAGACACTTCTTGAACGCGTTCTGGCCCTTGTCCACATCTTGCGCCAGTCCTGTCGCCGTCGAAGCGGTGATCAATACGGCGGCTATGATCAGTGTCCTCACTGTCATATCTCCTTTTCCCGGTTGGCCGGCCGCGCGCCGCGGTCGGTCGCATGGATATGTTCCTTTTGGGTTTTGCGCGTCAATAGGACCAGTGCCCGCATCCAGCTTGATTGCCTTGCCGGACGCCATAAAAGGCGAAAAGTATTGCCACCGCGCGACGAACGCGATGTGGCGGTCACAGCTGCGATTCAAAAGGATGGTTACAGTCGTCTGCGAAGCGATGATGCGCGGCGAAGATTATCGGTCACCACTCATGCCGCGCCGCTCAAGGCAGCGCATTCAGCGCGATAAGTGTTGCTGCGTTCGGGCAATATTCCTTCCACGCGTCGCTCGCGGAATCCCGCGCAAAGTCGCGAGTGCAGCGCCGGTGGTGTTCGCACATGATGCAAACCCGCTGCATATCCTGAAACGTTTGCGGTTCGATCCGGGTGATCTCATTGCGGTCGAGGTCAAGTGCCGTCATCCGCCGCAGCAAGAGGTCGGCTGCTTCGGGGCCAAACGTCGCCAGCGTGCGGAGCTCGGAAGCAGACACCCCGACATCTTTGGCGATGCGCTCGACTTCCGCGTCGGCGAAGCATTGCAGCTCCGATTCGGGACCGCTTCTGGCCCAGCCTCGGCACCATTGCAGAAGGGTGTCGAACGCAGACCAGCTTTTATGTGCGCTGGGCGGGGCTGACATTTCATCCTCCTCTCGCCGGTTTTAAAGATTATCAGACAATCGAGTGTCAGTGCTTTGACTTAGGTCAACTCGTGTCGGCGTTGTTCGCGACGTCGGGGGCGGGCCAAGCCCTTGGCAAATCGCGTAAGACGGCCCGGGACGCGATTTGACTTATGCCAATAATATGCGCCGCGATTTGTTTCGGCGACGTTGACTGGCAATTTGGGCATCACAGTCTTGAAGCTGCATGATATCCTTCATTCCACTGCGCGAGTAAGCTTGCGGATATCGTGATCCAAATCTTCCCCCGGCGCGACGCCGACGCACCGCCATGATCGCCTTTTTCCGCTATAATGATCGGGACAAAGCGACAGCAAACGAGAAAGAGATCCGATGCCGGTTGCCATGCCCCCATCCGATGAGACGGTGCTCGCTCGTCGTGCCGAGATCGTGGCGGCGCTGCAGCGCATCGTGCCGGGTGAGGGCGTCATCGCGCTTGAGCACGCCATGCGGCCCTACGAGAGCGATGGGCTTACCGCCTATCGTCAGCTGCCGATGGTCGTGGTGCTGCCGGAAACGACCGAGCAGGTCGCCGCCGCGCTCAGCTACTGCCACCGCGAAGGCATCAAGGTGGTGCCGCGCGGGGCCGGGACCTCGCTATCGGGCGGGGCACTGCCGCTCGGCGACGGCGTGCTCCTCGGCATGGCCAAGTTCAATCGCATCCGCGACATCGATTTTGACAACCGTGTCGCCGTCGTCGAGCCCGGCGTCACCAATCTCGCGGTCAGCCAGGCGGTCGAGCACGCCGGCTTCTATTACGCGCCCGATCCGTCCTCGCAGATCGCCTGCACCATCGGCGGCAATGTGGCGGAGAATTCCGGCGGCGTGCATTGCCTCAAATACGGCGTCACCACCAACAACGTGCTCGGCTGCGAACTGGTGCTGATCACCGGCGAGATCGTGCGGCTCGGCGGCAAGCATCTCGATTCCGGCGGCTACGATCTGTTGGGTATCGTCACCGGCTCGGAGGGCATGCTCGGCGTCGTCACCGAAGTGACGGTGCGCATCCTGAAAAGACCGGAAACCGCGCGCGCCGCGCTGGTCGGTTTCGCCACCTCGGAGGATGCCGGCGACTGCGTCGGACGCATCATCGGCTCCGGCATCATTCCGGGCGGCATGGAGATGATGGACCGCCCCGCCATTCATGCCGCCGAGGAATTTGTCCATGCCGGTTATCCGCTCGACGTCGAGGCGCTGCTGATCGTCGAACTCGACGGCCCGGGCGCCGAGGTCGATCACCTGCTCGAACGCGTCCAGGATATCGCCCGGCACTGTCGAGCGGTAACGTATCGCGTCTCCAATTCCGAAGAGGAGCGGCTGTTGTTCTGGGCCGGCCGCAAGGCCGCCTTCCCGGCCGTCGGCCGCATCTCGCCGGACTATTACTGCATGGACGGCACCATCCCGCGCGCCAAGCTGCCGCTGGTGCTCCGCCGCATGCAGGACATGTCGGCGAAATACGGCCTGCGCGTCGCCAATGTGTTTCATGCCGGCGACGGCAACCTGCATCCGCTGATCCTCTACGACGCCAACAAGCCGGGCGAGCTCGAACGCGCCGAACAGTTCGGTGCCGATATTTTGCGGCTCTGCGTCGAGGTCGGCGGCGTGCTCACCGGCGAGCATGGCGTCGGAGTCGAAAAGCGCGATCTGATGCCGGCGATGTTTTCCGAGAGCGATCTCAACCAGCAGCAGCGGCTCAAATGCGCCTTCGATGACCGCGGCCTCTTGAACCCGGGCAAGGTCTTCCCGACGCTGCATCGCTGCGCCGAGCTCGGCCGCATGCACGTTCATGCCGGCCACGTCGCGTTCCCCGACATTCCAAGGTTCTGATGAACCATACTCTTAAACCGCGCGATGCCGGGGAGGTCGAGCAAGCGATCCAATGGGCGCTTGCCGGCGGTAAGACGCTGGAACTCGTCGGCCGCGGCAGCAAGCGTGCGATCGGCCGGGCGGCGCAATGGGACGCCACACTCGATCTGTCCGGGCTGTCGGGCGTCACACTCTACGAGCCGGCCGAGCTGGTCCTTTCGGCCAAAGCCGGCACGCCGCTCGCCGAGATCGAGGCGCTCGCCGCGGCGAGCGGCCAGGAGCTGGCCTTCGAGCCGATGGATTATGGGCCGCTGCTCGGTACCGCGCCCGCCGGCGGCACTGTCGGCGGCGCGCTGGCGGCGAACCTGTCCGGCCCGCGGCGCATCAAGTCAGGTGCGGCGCGCGACCATTTCCTCGGCGTGAACGCCGTTTCCGGACGCGGCGAGACGTTCAAATCCGGCGGGCGCGTCGTGAAGAACGTCACCGGCTACGACCTCTGCAAGCTTCTCGCCGGCTCCTGGGGTACGCTTGCGGCTATGACCGAGATCACGCTCAAGACGCCGCCGCGGGCGGAGACCGAGGAGACTGTCTTCGTGCTCGGTCTCGACGATGGAACGGCGGGGAAGCTGATGACGATAACCGTCGGCTCGGCCGCCGACGTCTCGGCGGCCGCGCATTTGCCGGCTCCGGTCGCCGCGCGCATCGCCGTCATCACCGCCGCGGGCGGCGCCGTCACCGCATTCCGCCTCGAAGGCGTCGCGCCATCGATCGCGCATCGCAAAACGGTCCTCGAGAAGCTCGCGGCGCCTTTTGGCACGCTCGGCATTCTGGAGGAGGCGTCTTCGCGCGCGTTGTGGCGGGCAGTCCGCGACGCGGCACCGTTCGCGGCGGCCGGACCCGCTGGCGCGCGCTATGTGTGGCGGATTTCGACGGCGCCATCGCGCGGCGCCGAAATCGGGCGTGTGCTCGCCGAACGGGTGGAGGCCGAGATCATGTATGACTGGGCCGGCGGGCTCATCTGGGCGGCATTGCCGGCTTCGGACGATGCCGGCGCGGCATTGGTGCGATCGACCGTCGCGGCGGCGGGCGGCTACGCGACGCTCATCCGCGCGCCGGCCGCCGTACGCGCCGCCATAGACGTCTTCGAGCCGGAGCCTGCGGCGCTTGCCGCATTGACGAAGCGCGTGCGGGAGAGTTTCGATCCACGGGGCGTGCTCAATGCCGGGCGCATGTGGGCGGGCGTGTAACCATGCAGACTTCCTTTACCCTTGCGCAGCTGGCCGACCCGGACGTGGCGGAATCGGAAAAGATCCTGCGCGCCTGCGTGCATTGCGGTTTCTGCACCGCCACCTGCCCGACCTATGTGCTCGATAGCAACGAGCTCGATTCGCCGCGGGGGCGCATCTACCTGATCAAGGACATGCTCGAGAACGAGCGGCCGGCGACGGCGGAGGTTGTCCTGCATGTCGATCGCTGCCTCTCATGCCTCGCCTGCATGACGACCTGTCCGTCCGGGGTGCATTACATGCACCTCGTCGACCATGCCCGCGCCCACATCGAGCGCACCTATCGTCGCCCGTTGAGCGAGCGCATCCTGCGCACCGCGCTTGCCAAGTTGCTGCCTTACCCAAAGCGATTCCGCCTCGCGCTCAATGCGGCGCGTCTCGGCAAGCCGTTCGCGCCGCTGGCACAGGCCATCGGGTTCAAACGGCTGGCCGCGATGCTCCGTCTTTCGCCCTGGAGCGGGCTGCACCGCCCGCTGGCGCCGCAAATTTTCAAAGCCGCGAGACCACGGAGGAAGGGCCGCGTGGCGCTGCTCGCGGGCTGCATCAACGACATCTTGGCGCCGCAGATCAATGCCGCCGCAATTCGCACGCTCACACGCCTCGGCGTCGAAGTGGTGCTGCCGCAGGGCGCGGGTTGCTGCGGCTCGCTGGTCCATCACATGGGCCGGGAGCACGAAGCGCTGGCCCAGGTGCGCGCCAATATCGACGCTTGGACCGCCATTGAGGGTCTCGATGCGATCGTGATCACTGCCTCGGGCTGCGGCACCACGGTGAAGGATTACGGCTTCATGCTGCGCACCGATCCGGCTTACGCCGACCGTGCCCGCAAGGTGGCAAGCCTCACCAAGGATATCACCGAATATCTCCAGGCGCTGCCGATTAAGCCTAGCCAAAACGCCGACGGACTCGTCGTCGCCTATCACTCGGCGTGCGCCCTGCAGCACGGACAGCGGATTACCCGGCAGCCGAAAGAGCTGCTGCTCAAGCTCGGCTTCGCGGTGAAGGACGTGCCGGAGGGCCATTTGTGCTGCGGCTCGGCCGGAACGTACAATATTCTGCAGCCCGACATCGCAAGAAGGTTGCGCGAGCGCAAAGTCGGGACTATCGAGAGACTGCGACCTGATTTGATTGCAGCAGGCAATATTGGCTGCATGACGCAGATCGCCGCGGGCACGAGACTCCCGGTTGTCCATACGGTCGAGTTGATCGACTGGGCCACCGGGGGGCCCTGTCCGCCAGCGCTTCGGGAGTATCGGCCGCGTTTGGTCGTGCGCCCGTCCGTGACCGCGGGCTGAACGGGGGCTCGGTCGGTAATTTATGGTGTGAACCGGCTTCCCATTGGGGGCCGACGGGATATTGTACGCAGCATGGATCGGGAGGACGATCATGGCAAAGAAGTCGAAGACGAAGAAGAAATCTGCAAAGAAGGCCGCTCCGGCGCGCAAGAAGAAGAAAACGATGAAATCGGCGGCGAAGAAGGCCCCGAAGAAAATTGCAAAGAAGGCGTCGAAGGTCACGAAGAAGGCGGCCCCCAAGCGCAAGGCGCCGGTGAAGAAACCGGCACCAATGCCTGCGGCGGAACCGGCCCCGGCTCCGTCCTCGCCATCGCTCTTGGGCTCGCTTTTCAGCGGCGGCGGCTCCGAAAGCGGTACGACCTAAGCGGTTCTTGTCCGACGGGAAGGGGGCGCGATCGCGCCCGACCCAGCGCCCACGCATGCGAGCGATTGCGCGTCAGCGCAGTCGCTCGAATGTTGTATCGCGTCCGCGTTCATCGCGGCGTCTGGCCTAGTGTCCCGATTCCGAAGTTCGCATCATTATGCTGCACCCTCGTTTGCGAACTTCGGAATCGAAGGACACTAGCAACGCATTGATCTAGTGTGGCTTTGGTTCAGAAGTCCGCATGACGAGTTCGCGGCAAAAATGATGCGGACTTCTGAACCGCCACACTCGGGCCGCCGTGCATTTTTGCGCGCGATTTCGCCTCGGCGCCGCATTGCGCCGACTCGGCGGCGCGCATATTTAAGGATTTGCAAGTGATCGCCGGTCCGCTGCCCGGCCGTGTCACCGCTTTTTTAGGAGGTGCGCGATGGCGGCAACGTACAATATCCTCATCATGGGCGCGTCCTATGGCTCGCTGCTGGCCTCCAAGCTCTTGTTCGGCGGCCATAACATCAATCTCGTCTGCCTGCCGGCCGAAGCCGGCCTGATCAACGCCGAGGGCTTTCGGGTCCGCCTGCCGGTGCGGGGCGGCAACGCGCCGGTGGAGCTCGATTCGCGCAAGCTGCCGGGCAAGGTCAGCGCCGGCGGAACGGCAGACGTCGATCCGAAGGACTATGACCTCGTCTGCCTCGCCATGCAGGAGCCGCAATATCGCGCGCCGGGCGTGCGCGAACTGCTGGACGCCGTGGCACGCGCCAAAGTGCCGTGCATGTCGATCATGAATATGCCGCCGCTCGCCTATTTGCGGCGCATACGGGGCCTGGATGCCGACGCCCTCAAGCCCGCCTATACCGACTCAAGTATCTGGAACAACTTCGATCCGGACTTCATCACGCTGTGCAGCCCGGACCCCCAGGCGATCAGGCCGCCGGAAGAGAACGTCAACGTGCTCCAGGTGACCTTGCCGACCAATTTCAAAGTCGCGCGCTTTCCTTCTGATCAGCACACCGCCATGCTGCGCCGGTTGCAAGACGAGATCGAGGCGATCCGTTTCGACACACCGGAAGGCAAGATCGAGCTGCCGGTGAAGCTCAAGGTCTACGATTCGATTTTCGTGCCGCTCGCCAAATGGGCGATGCTGTTGGCTGGCAATTATCGCTGCGTGACCAAGGACGGCATGCGCACCGCGCGAGAGGCCGTGCACGGCGATATCGAGACCTCGCGCTCGGTCTACAACTTCGTCAACGAGCTCTGCCTCAAGCTCGGCGCCAAGCCCGAAGACATGGTGCCGTTTGAGAAATATGCCACGGCCGCGCAATCGCTAACGCGTCCGGCTTCGGCGGCGCGGGCGTTGCAGAACGGCGCGCCGAACATCGAGCGCGCCGACAAGCTCGTGCAACTGATCGCCAAGCAGAAGGGAATGAGCCATCCCGTCATCGACGCGACGGTGGCCCTGGTCGACGCGCGGCTCGCGGCCAATCGCGAGAAGGCGGCGGCGTAACGGCACGCCGCGTCTCAGCCCACCACGACGTCCTCCCAGAAGCCGAACCGGCCGGCGACTTGCGCCATCTCCGGTCGCGGCGCTTCGTAGGACCACGCCGCGCGCTGGTGCCGCCTGCCGTCCACGACGACGTCGTAGAACTGGACGCCGTGGGGACATTTCAGATCGTTCGCGGTCTTCTCGGCCTTTTCCAGCCAATCCATGCGCACCGCCGCGCGCGGAAAATACTGGTAGCCGCGGCAGGCGACGATGTCGTCGCTTTGCGCGACGATATAGCCGTCAACACTGGCCTTCATGGGACGCACCTCCCTGATAACTCTTGGTGACGCCGTGCCGCCTCGCGCCCGGATGCCCGAAGGGGCACTACCTCAAATGCCGCAGCAGTGACAAGATCAGTGCGAGTACGAGCAATGCGGCGACACCCTGCCAGAACCGGAGCGGGTCGCGCTCATAAAGCGTTTGCGGCCGGGACATCGATGCCGGCGCGCGCGCCGGTCCCGCCTCCATCTCGACGGCAAATTCCATCACATCATGAAAGCGTTCGGCCGGATCGATGGCGATCGCTCGCGCGAGCGTGGCCTGGAGCCAAGCCGGTAGGTCGGGACGCAGCGCCGACAGCGGCTGCGGCCGGTCGCGGCGCGGCGGGCTGGTGGCATCGGGATTGCCATACGGGAACTCGCCGGTGAAGGCGCGGAACATGGTGACACCCAGGGCATAAATGTCGGTGGCTTCGTTGCCACCTTCGCCGGCGAACATTTCGGGTGCCATGTAGGCCGGCGTTCCGGGAATTTGTTCGGTCGGAAAATCCTCCTGTCCGAGCACCCGCACCACCCCGAGATCGATCAGCTTGAGCGATCCACCGTCCTCGAGAATGACATTGTCGGGCTTGATGTCGCGATGGATGATGCCGGCGCGGTGCAGCGCCGCGCGCCAGCTTGATCGCGATATTGCGTCCTTCCTCCAGGCCCAGCAACGGCCGACGCGTCAATCGCGTCTCGAGAAGTTCGCCCTGGTAGAGCGGCATGACCGTGTAAAGGCAGGTCTGCCGCCCGGGCGGCAGTTCGATGATGCGGCCGACCCAGGGGCTGTGCACGTGCGCGCCCACCCAGGCCTCGCGCGCGAACGCCACACGATAGACGGCCACGGCCGCGACCTGGGGCTTCGGAAATTTCAACACCACCTCGCCACCCTCGATCTCGTCCACTGCGCCGAACAGGCGGGTGTATCGTCCGTCGGACACCAGCACTTTGAGCAGAAAGCCATCGACCGTTTCGCCGGCAAACGGCACCGGGATCAGCGGCAGTTGCGTGATCGCAGCGCCGATCTCAGCCGATTCCACCGTCGGCAGCTCGACCACGTCGAGCACCAAGGCCGTGCAATTGTCGGTGCTGCCGGACTGCAACGCGGCTGTCACCAGCGCGCGGGCGGTATCCTCGGAGGCAGAGCGCTCGCGGAGAATGTCAGCGATGGCCTTGGCGCCGAGGAAGCCGTGCACACCGTCGCTGCACAAAAGGAAGCGGTCGTGCCGCGCCATCGGCTGGGTGGCATAGTCCAGCCGCAACTCTGTCTCGACGCCGAGCGCGCGGGTAAGGACGTGCGACCGACCGGTGCCGTCGTCCCGCACATGATCGGTGCTCAGGCAGGTGAGGCGGTCACCGCTGAGGCGATAAGCGCGCGTGTCGCCGACGTGAAGCACGTGGGCGACGCGCCCGCGCAACACCAGCGCGGTGAAGGTGCACCCCATTCCCGCCAATTTGCTGTCCCGCTGAGCCTGGGAATAGATCCAGCCATTGAGTGGATCGAGAACTCTGGCCGCCGCCCGTCGCACTTCCATGGTCTCGGGCAGGTCGCAAAATCCGTCGAGAAACCCACGCACCGCGGTTTCGGCTGCCACGCGGCCGCCCTTGGCGCCGCCAATTCCATCGGCGATCGCCGCCACCGCATCCCGGCGCGGCCGCGGCAGCTCCGAGCCGAAAACCGCGCCGGCGAAATCCTCGTTGCGTTTGCGCGGTCCGGTCTCGGAGGCGAACCCCACGCTGGCCTTAACGCCGGAAATCCGCTCAACCATCAACGGCTCCGATTTCGACGGGGCTGCGGGCAGCACGGATCGTGACGCGGTGGCGGCGCGGCTTCATTTCTCCAACTTGCAACGATGATGGAAGAAATTGCCGCCAGTGGCTGACGCGAGCGCGACCGTAAGTGCTCCCGATTTGCGGTCAAGCCGGTAGTTCCAGCCATTCGCGTCGCGCCACCAAATCTCGGCGTCGCTGATACGGGCCGGATAGGAATCCACGGTGCTCCGGTCGTAGTCGATCCTGATCTGCCACGTCGCATCGCTGGCCGGATTGCTGCAGGCGACCGCCGTTTCGCCGCGCGGCTCGCCGCTCATCGCCGGGCCGGCCACGCCGACCGCCAACGCGGCAATTGCCGCCGCTAATGTTTTGGTCAGAACCATGGTTGCAATCCGCCAATGACCGTAGCCTTATTGTTGTTTGCTGCGCGCCAAATGGGCTGTTTGATTATTTTACATTCACGTGTCGTCTTTTTAGTCATCTTGTTTGATTTCCAGTCTCTGATTGCGGACAAAAGACATATCGATCAACTGAACACTGATTGGCATAGTTTTTGCCGCCTTTCCCCATGTTGTTCAGCAGATTTGGCTTCGGCGAAATAGGGGGAAGCTAATGGCACTCGTCCCATCACCACAATGGCTAGATACCGGAGATAATGCCTGGCAGCTAGCGGCTGCGACCTTCGTCGGCCTGCAAAGCATTCCCGGGCTGACGGTTCTTTACGGCGGCATCGTCAAGAAGAAATGGGCGATCAACTCCGCTTTCATGTCGATCTATGCTTTCGCTTCGGTACTCGTCGTCTGGGTTCTCTTCGACTACAACATGGCGTTCGGGCCTCAGCTATGGCCTTTCCTCGGTACCCCGGGCTTGGCGACGTCGGCCCTCTTTACCACCGGCCAAGCGACAATTCCGGCCGCCGCGGCGGGCATGCCGCCGCTGGCCTTTCCGATGGCGACCCTGATTTTCTTCCAGTTCGTGTTCGCCGCCATCACCGTCATCATCCTTGCCGGTTCTTTGCTTGGCCGCATGAACTTCACGGCGTGGATGATTTTCTGCCCGGTATGGATGACCCTGGTCTATACCGTGGGGGCGTTCAGCCTGTGGGGCGGCGGCTGGCTCGCCGCCATGGGCGTGGCCGATTTCTCGGGCGGCTATGTCATCCATCTTGCCGCCGGCACATCGGGTTTCGTCGCAGCATGGATGATCGGTCCGCGCCTGCTGCAGGATCGCGAACATTTCCCACCCAATAGCTTGCTGATGACGCTGGTCGGTGCCGGCATCCTGTGGCTGGGTTGGAACGGCTTCAACGGCGGCGATCCGTATTTTGCCAACGCCGACGCCGGCGCGGCGGTGCTCAATACCAACACCGCCACCGCCGTGGCGCTATTGGTGTGGACGCTGATGGACAAGTTTGCCCACGGCAAGCCGTCGGTGCTCGGTGCGGTCAACGGCATGATCGCGGGTCTGGTCGCCATCACGCCCGGCGCCGGCTACGTCGATGGCTTGGGCGCGATCGCCATTGGCGTGTGCGCCGGCATCATCCCGTGGCTCGCCATGAACAAGTTGCAAAAGACCAGCTTCATGATGAAAGTGGACGATACGCTGAGGTGTTCTCCACCCATGGCGTCGCCGGCCTGACGGGCGGGCTCTTGGTCGGCATCCTCGCCAACCCGCAAATGCTGCAATACATCGGCACTGACAAGGAGGCGCCGGGAATCAATGTGACCGGCTGGCTCTACGGCAACGCCCCGCAGCTGCTGCTTCAGGTGGAGGGCGCGGCGTTCATCATCGTGTACAACATCATCGCCACCTTGATCATCCTCAAGGTCATCTCGTTCATCGTGCCGCCGCGGATGGATGAGGCGACGCTGAAGGTGGGAGACGACGCGGTTCACGGCGAGACGGCCTATGCGATCGGCGCAGAGGGCGAGTAGTCGACCTCGCCCAGCGTCGTGGCACCGATAGATTGCCCTGAAAGTCTCGCGTCAGGCGCTGTTTGTGGAGACACGAACAGCGCCACCGCGCTAAGCGCGTTCAAATAGCGCGGACGGATATATCGCAGCACGCGACGGCCCGGTGCCGGCAACGCCGCCGGCCGCTTCGATTCACGCATCCTCACTCCGCCGCCGAAGCGAGCGGAACCTCCCGTGCCCGATAGATACCCTCATCCGGCACCAGCGCGACGTGGCGGTTGTGGAAGGCGCTCAGCGTCGAGCGATGGCCGATGGAGATGATGGTGGTGTTCTTCAGCCGCTCCTGCAGCAAACGGTAGAGCGCCGCCTCGGCCGCTTCATCGAGCGACGCGGTCGCTTCATCAAGGAAGAGGTAGTCGGGCGCCTGCAGCAGCGCTCGCGCAATGCCCAACCGCTGCTGCTCGCCGAGCGAGAGCATGCGGTTCCAATGCGCTTCTTCGCCGAGCCGTTCGACCAATTCCGGCAACCCGACCGCGACCAGCGCTTCGGCGATCCGGGCATCGTCGAACGTGCCGGTCTCCGCCGGATAGCCGACGGCCGCCGCCAGCGTCGCCAGCGGAAAATAAGGCCGCTGCGGCAGCAGCATGACCTTGGCCCCCTTCGGCACCATCACCCGGCCCGACCCGAACGGCCAGATGCCGGCGATAGCGCGGAACAAAGTCGATTTGCCCGACCCGGAAGGCCCGGTGACCAGAACCCGCTCGCCGGCTGGAA
This sequence comes from Xanthobacteraceae bacterium, assembly GCA_050010955.1. Lineage (GTDB taxonomy): Bacteria > Pseudomonadota > Alphaproteobacteria > Rhizobiales > Xanthobacteraceae > BOG-931. The sequence goes on from JBEKJZ010000009.1 coordinate 41,348, forward strand.
AGGCGACGTGATCGGCGGCGACGATCCGCTTGCCGTCGGGCAGGCGCACGTCGAGGCGATCGACCGCGAACACGGCGCCGCCGCGCGGGACGACCTCGATCGCGGGCGGCGCCGCCGCTGCCGCGCGGCCGGCCGCGATCGCGACTTCGAATCCGGACAAGCGCTCGATGATCGCGCGCCATTCGGCGATATTGCGGTACGACGTGATAAAATACGACAGCGCGCTCTGCACGCTGTTGAACGCGGATGCGGTCTGCATCAGGCCGCCGAGCTGCATGGCGCCGGCGAAATAAACCGGGCTGACCACGATATAGGGGAAAATCACGGCGGCCTGCGAAAAGCTTTGGGTGAAAAACATAAGCTGCTTTTGCCGCCGCATCACCGCGAGCCAGTTGCCGACCACGAGGCCGAAACGAGAAAGATGGCGCTGGCGCTCCGCGGCCTCGCCGCCGAGCGCAGCGATTTGCTCGGCGTTCTCGCGCGAGCGCACGAGATTGAAGCGGAAATCGGCTTCGAAGCGCTGCTGCTGGAAATTAAGCGGAATGAGCCGCCAGCCGATCAGATGAGTCAGCACGGTGCCGACTGCCGCGTAAAACAGCGCCGCCCAGACCAAATAGCCGGGAATAGCGAATTGCGCACCGAAAAGGTAAAGCGGCGCTTGCTCGGAAAGTATCCACAGAATCACGACGAAAGAGCAAAGGCTCACGATCGAATTCAACAAGCCGGTGACAATTGTAAGCGTGTATTCCACAAACATCCGCAAGTCGTCGGCGATGCGCTGGTCCGGGTTGTCGGCGGCGTCGCCGAGAAGCTGCATGCGATAGTGATTGGCCGCATTAAGCCATTGCCGCAGATAGGTTTGCGTCATCCAGCGGCGCCAACGGATTTGCAGCCATTGATTGAGGTAGATTTGATAGACTACGGCCACCGTATAAACAGCCGCAAGTCCGCAGAAGAACAAGATGGCGCTGACGAAAGCGTCCCAGTTGTGATCCTGCAATGTGTTGTAGAAGCGATTGTACCATTGGTTCAGGATCACCTGGAGCGCCACAAGCGAGAGCTCGACGGCAATTACCGCACCAAGCAGTGCGCGGCCTACCCAGCGGTCATCCGAGCGAAAGTAGGGAATGGACAGCCGCCAGATCGTGGCTATCGTCGAGGCGAGTTTCTTCACCAAAGACCTCCGGTATAGGGGCGATGGACGTGGGCCAGCGCCAAGCGATCAACAAGCATGAGGAGTGCCAGGGGCGCCCCTGTTGGCGCAGGTAATGGCGAAACCTCGATGGTGCACTGCACGATGACGGCGGGCTCTTGTGGACGTATGGTACATGCGACGACCGCCCCAATAGCGTTTGTCCGGGGACTCGCCTAGTCTGCGCCGGGGCGACAAAAAATCTCGTTCTCTTGATGCCACCGGGAGCAGTGCCGCCAAGTCATCGGCCTTCGAAAACGACATTATTGAGACGCTAGACACCGCTTGTCGGTCCATTGGGGGGAGGGACTGTCCATGTTTACGCAAATTCTCGATCCGACTGGAAACCTGTTCGTAACGTGGCTGGTTGCGCTGGTTCCGGTCGTCCTGCTGCTTTTTTTGCTTGCGGGTTTGCGCATGTCGGCCTGGCTGGCGGTGCTGATCGGTTCGATTGTCACCTTTGTGCTTGCTCTTTGGGTCTGGAAGATGCCGCTCGGCGACGGCGCACGCGCCTATCTTTACGGCTCCGCCACCGGCGTATGGAACGTCGACTGGATCACGTTTTGGGGAGTGATGCTGTTCAATACCATGGTCACGACCGGCTCATTCGACAAGCTGCGGCGTTGGCTCATTCAGCAGGGAACCCGCGACGTGCGGGTGCAGACCATCCTGTTCGCCTGGGCCTTCGGCGCTCTGCTCGAAGGTTTGGTGGGTTTCGGGTACCCTTGGGCCTTCGTCGCCCCGATCCTGATCACGCTCGGTATTCCGGCACTTGACGCTATCCGCGTCGCCGCCATCGCCAATAACGCGCCGGTGTCATACGGCGCGCTCGGCGCGCCGATCATCGCGCTCGCCGCCGTGACCGGCATGCCGCTCCTCGCTCTGGCGGGCGCGGTCGGCAAAATCGTGGCGATCCTGGCGCTGCTGCCGCCCTGGATCCTGCTTTATCTGGTCTCGGGCCGCAAAGGCATGTGGTCGGCCTGGCCGCTCGCCATCGTCGGCTCGTTCGGCTACATCGCCGGACAATTGCCGACCTCGGTGTATCTCGGGCCGTATCTGCCCGATGTGATCGGCGCGATCGTCTGCTTTGCCTGCCTGCTGATCTTGCTCAAATTCTGGCAACCGGCGCGCACGCTCGGCTATGGCGGCGTTCCGGTGACCGCGGCGCAGGAGGCGCAGGCCGAGGGACATGGGCTGACGCCCGGCGAGGTGTTCCAGGGCTGGCTGCCGATCATCATCCTCATCGTCATCGTCGTCGCCTGGACCGGTCCTTGGTCGAAGCTACCGGCCATCGTCATGCTCCACCTGCAAGTTACCGCCGCCACCACGTTGACGCCGGGCGGAACCATCGGCGCCATCTTCAACTGGACGCCCTTCGTCGGCGGCAGCGCGATCCTGGCGTCGTGGATCGTGGCGGCGCTGGTGTTGCGCATCAACGGGGAGCAACTGGTCGCGATCTTCAAGAAGACCTGGGACCAGATGTGGGGCGCGTTGCTCGTCGGCGTGTTCATCTTCGGGCTGGCCTATGTCTTCAACTTCTCGGGCATGGCGGGCTCGCTCGCTAAAGCTTTCTCCGAGATCGGGCCATACTTCATCGTCGTCGCGCCGCTGCTCGGCTTCATCGGCGTGGCGCTGTCCGGCAGCAACACCTCGACCAACGCCATGTTCGGAAAATTCCAGGCGCTGGTCGGGCAAGTGCTCGGCTTCCCGCTGATGCTGTTGCCGGTGCTGAACTCGGTCGGCGCCGAGATCGGCAAACCGATCGCGCCGCAAACCGCCAGCGTCGGCGTGTCGACCAGCGAGTTCGTGCGCAACGAAGGCGAAGTGATCCGCCACAATTTCGGCTGGACGCTCGTGCTGCTGGCCTATCTCGTGCTGATCGGGATCGCCTGCTATCTGTTCTTCCCGGGCATCGCGGTATTGCCGCCGCACTAGCTATACTTGACGTTGGATGGGGCCGCCGGCGGCCCCATCCGCCTCTACGGGTGCGGCCGCCGGCCGCTATCCTTGTCGGAGATTACGATGACTAACCTTCGCCGGCGCTTCGCCGGCTATCTCGTTTGCGCTCTCGTTTCGACGTCGATTTGGCCGGCTATGGCGAGCGACCGCGCCTTCCCGTTCGACCGCGAGCTCATGCTCGACACGGCGCCGATGCCCGGTTCCAAGCGCGTGCCGATCATCGAGGTCGCCGAGAACGGTGCGGCTTCGATCGATCTATGGTGCGCAAGGGCGCGCGGTCAGGCCAGTATCGGCGGGGATTCGATCACGATCGTTGCCGGACCGATCGAGCCGGCGCAGTGCGCGCCGGAGCGGCAAAGCGGCGACGAGAATCTACTGGCGGCCCTGGCGCAGGTCACGAATTGGCGCCGCAGCGGCGATGTCATCGAACTGCGAGGCGCGACCACGTTGCGGTTTCGCTTGATGACCAACTGAGGCGCCGGCGCTTAGGCTTTGGTCGCGCGCGTCATCAAGAAGGGCATGCGGATGGTGTTCTCCTCAAAGATATCCGCAGCCAGTGCATCGAATTCGGCGCGAAGCTGCTTGAGCTTGCCGGGATCACTTTGCAACGAGGCGACAAGCTTAGTCAGCGGGCCGATAGTCCGCTCCTGCGCCGCGCGGAAGTGCGCAAGGCTCAGCGCCGGTGCGACCAGTGTGTCGCGGGCGAATTTGAGATCCTTGACCGCGGCGCCGAGGCGCTCACGGATCACATTTGGATCGCCCCATAAGGGCGGCGGCGCCGGCGGCTCGGCGCCAGGGGGTGGCGGCATGTTGCGCGCGATGAAGGCGAACATGCGCCCGGTGAAATGCTCGGGCGGCCAGGTCGAAAAGGCGATCCGGCCGCCGGGTTTGAGCACGCGCAGCATTTCCTTCACGGCGATGGCCGGCCGCGGCGCGAACATATGGCCGAATTGGCTGAGCACGATGTCGAATGAGGCGTCCGGATAGGGCAGGGCTTCCGCGTCGCCCTCGATAAACTCCGCCGCGACGCCGGCAATGCTCGCATTCTCGCGCGCGCGCTCAAGCAGCACCGGCGTAAGATCGAGGCCGGACACTTTGGCGCCGCGTTGTGCGGCGGTGACGGCGACGACGCCGGTCCCGCAGCCGACGTCAAGCACGCGCTGGCCGGGGCCGATTTCTGCGAATTTCACCAGCTTTCCCGCCGGTGGGGTCGTCATCAGTTCTACGGGCGTGAATGACGACCATCCCTCACGTTGGGCGGCTTTGAATTTTTCGAACGGATCGGCTGCGGTCGTCATAGCCTACTCCCTTGAGCTTGATGCCGGCTCACCATAGCAAAAAGGGCGCCGCTTGCACCGCGCCCTTTGTGCGTTCGATGAAGGAGCGAGGTGATCAGAAGCCCATCCCGCCCATTCCGCCGCCGGGCGGCATCGCCGGCATGGCCGGCTGCTCCTTCGGCGTTTCGGCGACCATGGCCTCGGTCGTGACCAAGAGGCCGGCGACGGAAGCGGCGTCCTGCAGGGCGGCGCGCACCACCTTGGCCGGGTCGACGATGCCTTTTTCGACCATGTCGACATACTCCTCGTTCTGCGCGTCGAAGCCGAACGTCTCCGACCTGTTCTCCAGGATCTTGTTGACCACGATCGAGCCTTCGAAACCGGAATTCTCGGCGATCTGACGCAGCGGGCTTTCCAACGCCTTAAGCACGATGTTGATGCCGGCTTGCACGTCGGCATTGTCGTTGTGCAGCTTGCCGATCGCCTTCTTGGCGCGCAGCAAGGCGACGCCGCCACCGGGCACGATGCCCTCCTCGACCGCGGCGCGGGTGGCGTTGAGCGCGTCCTCGACGCGATCCTTCTTCTCCTTGACCTCGACCTCGGTAGCGCCGCCGACGCGGATCACCGCGACGCCGCCGGCGAGCTTGGCCAGCCGCTCCTGCAGCTTCTCGCGATCGTAATCGGAGGTGGTCTCCTCGATCTGCGACTTGATCTGCCCGACCCGCGCCTCGATGTCCTTCTTCTTGCCGGCGCCGTCGATGATCGTGGTCTTCTCCTTGTCGATCACAACCTTCTTGGCGCGGCCGAGCATGGCGATCGTGACGTTCTCCAGCTTGATGCCGAGGTCCTCGGAGATGAGCTGACCGCCGGTGAGAACCGCGATGTCCTCGAGCATGGCCTTGCGGCGATCGCCGAAGCCCGGGGCCTTCACCGCCGCGACCTTCAAGCCGCCGCGCAGCTTGTTGACCACCAGCGTCGCCAGCGCTTCGCCCTCGACGTCTTCGGCGACGATGAGCAACGGCTTGCTCGACTGCACCACCGCCTCGAGCACGGGCAGCAGCGCCTGCAGTCCCGGGAGCTTCTTCTCGTGCAGCAGCACGTAGGCATCTTCGAGCTCGGCGAGCATCTTCTCGGCGTTGGTGATGAAGTAGGGCGAGAGATAGCCGCGGTCGAACTGCATGCCCTCGACGATCTCGACGTCGGTCTCGAGCGCCTTGGCCTCCTCGACCGTGATCACGCCCTCGTTGCCGACCTTCTGCATCGCCTCGGCGATCATCTTGCCGATCGTCGCATCGCCGTTGGAGGAGATGGTGCCGACCTGGGCGATCTCAGCGGATGAGCCGACCTTTTTCGCTCGCTTCTTGATGTCGGCCACGACGGCCGTGACGGCGAGGTCGATGCCGCGCTTCAAGTCCATGGGATTCATCCCGGCTGCCACCGACTTGACGCCTTCCTTAACGATAGCGGCCGCGAGTACAGTCGCGGTCGTGGTGCCGTCGCCGGCCTCGTCGTTGGTCTTCTGCGCGACCTCGCGCACCATCTGGGCGCCCATGTTTTCGAACTTGTCTTCGAGCTCGATCTCCTTGGCGACGGTGACGCCGTCCTTGGTGATGCGCGGGGCGCCGAAGCTCTTCTCGATCACGACGTTGCGGCCCTTGGGGCCGAGCGTCACCTTGACGGCATTGGCGAGCGTTTCGACCCCGCGCAGCATGCGGTCGCGGGCGTCGACCGAAAATCGTACGTCTTTCGCAGCCATTTTTACATTCCTTCAATGTCAGATGACGGAGATGGATGACGGACGACTGACGACGGACGACAGATGAATGAAGGACGAGCTTGCGTTTCCGTCGTCCGTCTTCTGTCCTCCGTTCAGGCGATCACGCCCATGATGTCGGATTCCTTCATGATCAGGAGTTCGTCGCCGTCGAGCTTGACCTCGGTGCCCGACCATTTGCCAAACAGCACGCGGTCGCCGGCCTTGACGCCCATAACGATGAGCTTGCCGTTCTCGTCGCGGCCGCCCGGACCTACGGCGACGACCTCACCCTCCTGCGGCTTCTCCCTGGCGGTATCGGGAATGATGATGCCGCCCTTGCTCTTTTCCTCGGCTTCAATGCGCTGGACGACAACACGGTCATGCAACGGACGGAACTTGAGCTTCGCCATGATCACCTCATCACCGCTGGCCTGCGCGGCTTCCATGTCCAATAGGGAAAGGCTTGGTATTACAGACATTTGGCACTCTTGCTAGATGAGTGCCAGGAAGAAGGACATAAGGTCTGGCCGAAAGGCTGTCAAGCCGCCACAGCGGCCGCGCCCAGCCGCAGAATCATGTGCGAAGCCTTCGATGCGATCGCACCGGCTCTGGCCCTCGGCGCGAAAAGTGGCCACCATGCCGGCCAAATGTTTGGCCATAGGGCCAAGGTCTTGGGGCGTGCTATTTTGAAACGGCCATTCCGGCTCCACGGTCTGGGAGGAGAGTTTGCATGAGGGCGCCGCTGCGCGATCTTCGGTTGCTTGTGAGCGTGGGCCTAGCGGCGTTCGTGCTTTCCGCCTGCACAACCAATCCGTTCTCATCAAACCCGTTCTCATCTTCTGAGCCTACGCCGCCGCCCTCGGCGACACTGGCGCCCGAGATCCCGGCTTCGATCCGTCCCGAGGAGATCGTCGGCCGCTGGGGCTATGGCGCCTATCACAACGAAACCGACCGGGCACGTACGGAAGCCGCTGCGCGCGGCCAGTGCGGCCAGCCGGTGTTGATCAACCGGGGGCCGAACGGCGGCGTCATGATGTACCTCGCCGACAGCGCGCAACTGCAAGAGCTCAATCTCAAAGGCAGTCCGAGCGGCAAGAACTATATCGGTCCGCCCGGGCCGGCCGGCGGCGGGCAAGATCGCGAAATTGTCTCGTTCGACGGCCGCACTATGGTTCTGCGCTGGATGAATCCCGATGTGGCGACCCGCTATGGCACCGGCGTGTATGTGCGTTGCGCGCCGGAAGGCATGGCGCGCTCAAGCAAACCCCACTAGCGTCCGGATTCCGAAGTTCGCAAGACCATCAATGCTGCCCGTCCGGCCGGGGCAGCGCGAGCCGGTGGACAGGAAATAGAGCGCCCCGAGCACCAGCAGGATATTCACGATCGTAGATCCCCACGCCAGTGCATTCAGCAGGCCCTGGACCGTGCTCCAGATCAGCACGAGGGTGGAGATGCCGTAGCCGACCAAGCCGCCGATGACGACAGCGCGCACCGCGGCCCAATCCGCGAAGTCTCGCGCAAACCACGTTATCACGCCCACAGCCAGAAGCGTCGACCCGAAGAACCGGTCCGCCATCAGGACGTGAGGCTCCGGCGGCACGCCGTAGAGCCCGCCCACGTCTGCCGGAATCGCCGCGAAGCCGATTCCGTACAGCAGCAAGATAATTGCGGATATCGTCAGGTACAGCCTGCTGTCCATTTTCCCCTCCCCAGAAGTGCCGTGCGCTTGAGTTCTCGTCTGCGATCGTGCGCACGTGCAGTCATCCTTGTAACGGATGATCCGCGCCTGCTCCATAGCTAAGTGGGTCTAGCCCAAAAAACGGGTTGTAAACATTCGCGCAGTTACGCGCCGCCTCGTCCGCAACGAACGCGAAGTCCGGATTCTGGTGCGGGTTTTGGATTTGGAGTTGCAAGGTGAGTTTGGCCGTAAGCCCTGAGCGAAATTTAAATCACCGGAACGGGGGCTTTCATCCCGACCGACCGCCGCCGCTGAACAGGGAGTCGATGTCGCTCTGCGAGGCGTGGCCGTGCTCGCTCTCCAAGCGCGGGCCACGCACCGAAGGTGCGGCGTCGGCGTGCGCGAGCGCGTCAAGCGTGCCGGAGATTTGTTGCTCGATGCGACTGAGCGTCGCCATCACCTTGGCGACGCGCTGGCTGGTGAGATCCTGGAAGTTGCAGGCCTCGAAGATCTGGATCACGCGATCGCGGATGTCCTGAGCGAGTTCTTGCTCGGTCTCGTTCTTGAGCGCGGCCGACAGGTTGTTCGCCGCCTGATCGATTTCCTCAGCCGCCACCAGAATTTTCCCGGTCGCCTGCTCGCTGCCTTTCATCACGGCTTCGAGTTCGTTGGCGATCAGCGTCGCCGGTGCCGCCGGCAGGCGCGTTCCGCTGCGGTCGGCATGCTGGCGTGCGGTTCCGCTGAGCGCGGCGTGGATGACGTGCAGCTCGGAAATGAGGCGCTCGATTTCGGCGTGCCGCGAGCCGTTGGCTCTGGTTCCCTGCGCGGCAGGTGCGGCCGCGAGCATGGCGCGCAGCGCACCCAGCTCCTGCATGATCTCGGCGTGGTGCAGCACCTGCGGGTCGTCGCCACGCGGATCAATGCGCATGGCGGCCGTTTGTTCGATGCGAAAGATCTTGCGCGGCTCGGCCATATCGTCACCGGCAGGGTCCGTGGGTTCCGAGGCGAACCAAAGCGGGCTCTACAATTCTCCTGAGCATGATCTCCGCGAAATCGGTCACCGCCGCGGATCGAATCCGGGGCAGGTCGTTCGGGATCATGCTTCGGCGCGAGATTAAATGTGGGCCGCTTAATACGGCGTTCATGGCGTCCGTCGCCGCCGCGGCGGCGAGGGAGTGATCATAACCCGCTAACCATGATGCCGCGCCGTGCACGCAAAATAAACCATATGTTGATGAACAATGTACGAAGTCTGCGCGAGCGGAGCAGCGCTGCGCGAAATTTACCAAACAGTCGAGGTTTGCGCCTGTACTCCTGGCACGAGCGAACGGGGTGTTTGGCTCGGCGTAATACGGTGCAAGAGTACAGAGTCCAGCAATGCTGCGTATCTTTGTTTCACCTCCGGCAACCGCGCTTTGTATCGCGGCCGGCTTGGGCTTCCTCCTGATCGCTCCCACCGCCGACGCGGCGAGCCAGCCCCCCGACGCCGGCGGGCAGCTCGCATATGCGGACCAGACGAGTTACGGCGGAGGCTTTCTCGAGTTCCTCTTCGACGGCGGCCGGCAGCCCGTCGCGCGCGCCTACCAAGCGCCGCAATCCGGCCCCCCGGCGTCGGCGCCGCAACCACGCGGCTTGTTTCAATCCTTCCAGTGGGCGCCGGCGCCGCCTTCGCCCGCCGACCAGGGCGCGCCTCAGTACGATCCGTCCGCGGCGCTGCAGCAGAGCGCCGCCAATGACCCGGCCGCGGGCTACGCTCCTACCGGCGTTGGGCACATGGCGCATGCGGTCGATCCGCAATTCGACCTTCAGGTCGTCGACTACCATGGCGGCGAAAAGCCGGGCACCATCATCATCGATACCCCGCATTACTTTCTCTATTTGGTCGAGGAAGGCGGCAAGGCGCTGCGCTACGGCATCGGCGTCGGCCGTCCCGGCTTCACCTGGGCGGGGGTTAAGGAGATTTCGGCCATGCACGAATGGCCGGATTGGCGGCCGCCGGACGAAATGCTCAAACGCCGGCCCGACCTGCCGCGCTACATGGCCGGCGGCCCGGATAATCCGCTCGGCGCGCGCGCTCTCTATCTCGGCTCGACGCTCTATCGCATCCACGGCTCCAACGAGCCCTGGACCATCGGCACCCCGGTGTCGTCCGGCTGCATCCGCATGCGCAACGACGATGTCACCGACCTTTACGGGCGGGTGAAAGTCGGCACCAAGGTCGTGGTGATGTGAGAGGCGTCGCGGCCTATTCGGCGGCGGTGCGGTTATCGCTCTCGGACTGCCGGGCGTCCTCGCGCGGCTTCAGGTCATGCTCGGCGACGAAATAGACCGGCCGTCCTTTGATCTCGTAGAGGATCTTGCCGATATATTCGCCGAGCACGCCGAGCATGATGAGTTGCACGCCGCCGAGCACCATGACGCCGACAAACAGCGACGGATAGCCGGGGACCCTTTCGTCATAGACCAAGGTCTCGTAGATAATCTGTCCACCATAGATGAACGCGGTCACCGCAAGCAGCAGACCGAGCATGGTGGCGATCCGCAGCGGCGCCACGGAAAATGCGGTCAATCCGTCGATCGATAATCCGATCAGCGAGCGCAGATTCCAGGTGGTGCGGCCGTCGGCGCGCTCCTCCGGCTGATAATCGATGCGGATTTGGCGGAAGCCGATCCAGCTCGATAGGCCTTTGAAGAACCGATTGCGCTCCGGCAGGTTGCGCACGGCGTCGGCGGCGCGCGGCGACAGCAGCCGAAAGTCGCTGGCATCTTCGGGGATCTTGGTGCGGGCGCCCCAATTGATCAGCGCGTAGAACATTCTCACGGCGAGGCGGCGCGTCAGCGATTCATTGGCGCGGTGAGCCTTGGCCGTGAACACCACGTCGTAGCCGCCGTCGAGCCAATGGCCCACCAGGGTTTCGATCAGCGCGGTCGGATGCTGGCCGTCGCCGTCGATGAACAGCACGGCGCCGAGCCGCGCATGATCGAGGCCGGCAAGCAAGGCGGCCTCCTTGCCGAAATTGCGCGACAGCGACACCACCTGAACGTCGAGCGCGGTCGCCGGCAGCGCGCGGGCGACCGCCAGTGTATCGTCGCGGCTGCCGTCATCGACATAGACCACCTCGCAGGCCAGCGCGCGGTTGGCGCCGAGCGTTCGCGCGACCTCCACCAGCCGCGCATGCAGCCGCGCGATCGACGCTGCTTCGTTGTGCAGCGGCACCACGATGGAAAGTCCCTGCGCGGCTTCTGCGCTGCGCTCGGCCGCACTCCGTTCGCGCACTGGCGACGGCGCCAGACCGCGCAGCGGGCGAGGCGAGGCGCCGTCGCGCGCCGGCGCTGCCGATGTCGGTTGGGTCGTTGGATTAACCACTGGACCTTTCCTCAAACGGCCGATCTATAGCGCAATCAGCGCGGGCTGTCGCGCGCCCGGGGTTGCAGCCCCTGCCCGGCGACTATGCGGGGCTGGCGGTTGGCGTCGAACGTGATATGCGAAGCGGCAATGCCCCGCATTTCTCACTATGAACGGGCTCGCGCAAACGTCCTGGCCGGGTGGCGCAATCGTGCGTTCGGCCTGAAGGCGATCATCTTCGCCCTCATCGGCCTTGTTAACTCGGTGGTGGATTACGGCGTGTTCCTGCTCGCGCGTGCGGCCTTGGATCGGTCGCCGGCGGCGCTGTCGGGGTTCCACTCGCTGGCCGATGTCTGTCATTGCGGCACCGTCGCGAGCATTGCTTTGGTCGCCGCGAACACCCTGTCATGGATCGTCGCCGTCAGCGGCTCCTACGTCATGAATTCGTCGATCACCTTCGCCCATGAATCGGGACGAAAACTGCGATGGCGGGCTTATGCCGCGTTCGTCGTCTCCGGCATTGCCGGATGGCTCGCCAACACGGCAACCCTGCTTGTTGCCGCCGAGCTTTTTCTCCTGCCGGTATGGCTGGCCAAGCTCGCCGCCGTTCTGGCGAGCTTTGTGGTGAATTTCTCGCTGTCGCACTTTGTCGTGTTTCGGGTGCGCGGCGGGACATCCAGCGGATAACCCGCCAAACTATCGCACCGCAGGCTAACCGGTCTTGTTGCGCACCTTCTGCGTCGCGAGAAATTCGCGCATGGCAACAGCCGGCTCGTCGGTCTCGTAGGCGCGCGCAAACGCCTCGATGCCGGCCTCGACGGCTGCCGCCAGCGGCAGGCCCTCCCATTGCCGGATCAGGCGCTTTTGCAGCCGCACCGCGCGGGGCTTCGAGGTCAACAGCCTGCCGATCCAGGCCTCGATGGCGCCGTCTAGAGAGGCCGCGGGCACCACGCGCTCGACCAATCCCCATTGCAGCGCCTCGTGGGCGGCGAACGTTTCGCCCAACAACATGATCTCGCGCGCCCGCCCCCAGCCGACCAGCATCGGCAGCAGCGCTGCTTCGATGACCGACGGAATGCCGAGCTTGACCTCGGGCATGCCGAACACGGCCGCGTCCGCGGCGATGCGAACGTCGCAGGCCGCCGCGATCTCGAGACCGGCGCCGAACGTGAACCCCTGGATGCGGGCGATCACCGGCACCGGCAGATCGCGAATCGCCTGGCAGCACCGGTGCAGACGGGTGATAAAAGCCGTGGCCTGGGCGGCGCTTTCGATCGCCGCCATCTCATTGATGTCGGCGCCGACAATGAACGCTTTGCGCCCGGCGCCTGTCAGCACCACCACCCGCAAACGCTCGTCGGTCGCAAGCCGCGCCATGGCGTCGACGAAGGCCTGCATCAGAGCGCTGTTCATCGCATTGAGATGACCGGCGTTGTTGATCGTCGCATGGGCGACCACGCCTTGCTCGCGTTCATCGAGGCGGACGTGAACCAGTCGGTCGTCGGCGCTTTCCAACTTTTGCTTCCTTAAGTTCTTCGCTTGCTCAAAAGCCTCAATCACGCGATCGACAGGTTAGCCCGGGCCGTACCGCCACCCAACATGAATAGCGCAATGGCGCAACGGAACCGGTTGACCTTCTCCTGCCACATAGAGCAAGGATTGACACGCCGACGCGCAAAGCGGCTGCGACAATGCTAGACTGCAACGCTGGCGGCTAGTGCCACGACCGGGCGGGTTACACCGAGATGATGGGTGCTCTATGAATCGGCGGCCGCGAGGACCAGCGCTGACCAAAGCCGAGCTCCGGGCGCAAGGCGATCAGGCCGTGGCGGCGGCGACCAAGCCCATCGTGAAGCTGCCGACCAAGCTGGTCCGGCAATGCGGTCGCTGCGGCGAGCTCACCTCGGTGATGGTGGAGCCCGGGCAGGCGCCGCCCGCGTTCAAGTGCAAGATCTGCGATAAGGGCCACGGCTGATCCCGCCGCTGCGCAGCGACTATCACCACGGCTCGTCAGCAGATTCTTGGACCGCCAAAAGCCGCCGGCAAGGTCTCCTCGTCGTCCGCCATGGCGCTGACTTGGCGAAGTGGTGCCGTCGCCAAAGTAATTTTTCGCCGGCCATTGCCACGGACCTCAGCATGGGACAGCGGCGCTTCCCGCGATCGTTCGAACAGTGCGGCGCCGGCGTTGCCCCCCAACCAGGTCAGATCATCCTTGTCGCAGGTTGCCGCGATCGCCAATCCGATCGAAGCAAGGTGGGCGCGGCGGTAGCAATAAACGGCCAGCAACGCTCGTGCTGACGGCGGCACCGTCGCAATCAGTTCGCTCAGGCCGTGCGCACTGGCCCGATACAGCTCGCCCAGCATCTGATCGGATACAGGACACGGCTCATCTTCAAGACGCACTCGGTGTTCCGGCATCATCGCGAAGCCTCCGAAGCGGTTTTGCCCACGGTGAGCATCCGATGCAATATGTTAACGCGACGTTAACCTGGCGGGCTTGCGGCGCCGGACCCAGAAGGCCGCGAGCTTGCCGAAGGCGCGTACTTTCCGCCCGGCGCATCGCAACATTCGACTCGCTTCAAGGCCGCAAATCGGTCAATTTGCGCGCGAAATTGCCCGCTTTTTTATGTGCTTTTGAAAGAGAGCTCGACGTTGCTGAAGCTGCAAGGCCGGACGGCCGTCGTAACCGGAGCTGCGGGGGGAATTGGCCGGGCGATTGCTATGGTGCTGGCGCGCCGCGGCTGCCATCTGGCGCTCGCCGATATTGACGATGCGGCCTTGGAGCGCACCGCTGCCGAGCTCGCCGTGCCGGGCCTGCGCGTCAGCCGGCACCATCTCGACGTGTCGGATGCCGAGGCGGTCGCCGCGTTTCCAGGGCGGGTGACGACCGAACACGAAGGTGTCGACGTTCTCGTCAACAATGCCGGCGTGGCGCTGGCCGGCACCTTCGAACAGGTCCCAGCAGCCGATTTCGAGTGGCTGTTCGGGATCAATTTCTGGGGCGTCGTGCGAATGACCCGGGCGTTCCTGCCGCTCTTGCACCAGAGTGACGACGCGCGTCTGGTCAACATTTCGAGCCTGTTTGGCCTGGCCGCCCCGCCCGGGCAGACGGCATATGTCGCCAGCAAATTCGCCGTCCGCGGCTTTTCCGAATCCTTGCGGCACGAGCTCAGCGGGACACGCATCGGCGTGACCGTCGTCCATCCGGGCGGCGTCGCCACCTCGATCGCCAAGAATGCGCGGTTGCCAAAAGGTATGCCCCTTGCCGAGCTTATGGCGCAACGGAAGTCGTTCGACGCCTCCCTCAGAATGCCGCCGGAGGTCGCTGGCGAAACGATCGTTCGCGGCGTCGAAAACCGCCAGCCACGCATTCTGGTCGGCGCCGACGCCAAGCGGGCCGCGATCATCGAGCGGCCGATGCCGGTCACTTACTGGAGTTTTCTCGGCCGGAGGTTCAAGAAATGAGCAAATTCGCATTCTTTGCCGGGGCGCTGGTGCGCAGTCCGGCGCGTGAGACAGGCCAATGATTACCGTCGCTTGGATTGTCGGCGTCGCACTCCTATTGCTCGCCCTTGTCATTGGCGGGCTTGTGGTTTTCTCGGCGCGAACCGCCGGACAAGTCGAAAAAGCCGTGCCGCCGCTCGGGCGTTTCATCGACGTCGATGGTGCGCGCATCCACTATCTCGACGAAGGCTCGGGGCCGCCGCTCTTGCTCATTCATGGGCTGGCCGGCCAGATGCGCCACTTCACGCATTCGCTCCTCGACCTGCTCAAGAGCGACTACCGGGTGGTCATTGTGGATCGGCCCGGCAGCGGCTATTCCACGCGCCCGCCGCAGGCATCGGCGGCGATCGACGCCCAGGCCCGCACCATCGCGCACTTTGCCAAGGCGCTGGCCCTTGAGCGGCCGCTGGTCGTCGGCCATTCGTTGGGTGGGGCGATCGCACTGTCGCTGGCATTGAACCATCCGGAAGAGGTCGCCGGCCTGGCGCTGATTGCGCCGGCGACGCACCCGCAGGACCACGTGCCGCCGGTGTTTCGCGGGCTCGAGATCAGATCGCGGCTGCTGCGCCAGCTGGTGGCCTGGACCTTGGCGATTCCCATGTCGATCGCCTACCGCGACCTCGTGCTCGGCGTCGTATTCGGCCCGCAACCGGTACCGGCCGACTTCGCAACGAAGGGCGGCGGGTTGTTGGTGCTGCGGCCGCGCAGCTTCATCGCCGCCTCGCGCGACCTTGTTGCGGCCACCGAAGATTTCGGCGACATGCCGGCGCGCTATCAAAGCCTCGAGGTGCCGGTGGGCATTCTGTTCGGCGCCAGCGACCGCATCCTCGACCCGGCGGCGCACGGCGAGGCGCTGGCCAAAAAGCTGCCTGGCGCCGATTTCGAACTCATCGAAGGCGGCGGACACATGATACCTATGACGTCCGCCGAGCGCTGCGCTACGTTCATTGAGCGCATGGCGCAACGCGTGGCGGCCGCCGGGGCCAAGCCAGCACCAGTCGCCTAGCTAGCGATGAGAGGCTACCGTCCGATCGAACAGAGAGTTCGCTGAATATGACGCAGGAACATTTTGACGTCATCATCGTCGGCAGCGGACTTTCCGGCATCGACGCCGCCTATCATGTGCAGACTTACTGTCGGAACAAATCCTACGTCATCCTCGAAAGCCGCGACGCCATCGGCGGCACCTGGGACCTGTTCCGCTATCCCGGCATTCGCTCCGATTCGGACATGTACACCTTCGGCTATTCGTTTCGTCCTTGGCAGTCGAATGCCTCGATTGCGGAGGGCGGATTGATCCGCAGCTATATCCGCGAGACGGCGCAGGCTTATGGCATCGATCGCAAGATACGCTTCCGGCATCGGGTGAAACGCGCCTGGTGGTCGTCCGCCGACGCGCTGTGGACCATCGAGGCGGAACGCGGAGCCGACCGCGAGCCGGTTCGCTTCACCTGCAACTTTCTGTTCGGCTGCACCGGCTATTACGACTATGCCGGCGGTTATGCGCCTGCATTTGCCGGCGCGGAAAAATTCCGCGGCCGCATTATCCATCCGCAGCAATGGCCGGAGGCGCTCGACTATGCCGGCAAGCGCGTAGTGGTCATCGGCAGCGGCGCCACCGCCGTCACCATCATCCCGGCCATGGCCGAGACCGCCGTGCAAGTGACCATGCTGCAGCGTTCTCCGACCTATATCGTTGCCCGGCCGTCGCAGGACCCGTTCGTCATCTGGCTGCGCCGCCATTTGCCGGTCAAGCTCGCCCACGACATCGCGCGCTGGCGCAACGCCCTGCTCGGGCTTTATTTGTACAACCGCTGCCGCCGCAAACCGGAGGCGGTCAAGCACGCGATCGTGGAGCTGGCGCGTCAAGAGCTCGGCGCCGATTATGACGTCGAAACCCATTTCACGCCGCGCTACAATCCCTGGGATCAGCGCTTGTGTCTCGCGCCCGACGCCGATTTCTTCCGCGCCATCAAGGCCGGCAAGGCCGACGTAGTGACCGACGAGATCGAAACCTTCACCGAAACCGGAATCCGCCTGCGCTCCGGCCGCGAACTATCGGCCGACATCATCGTCACCGCGACTGGGCTGAAAATGCAATTGCTCGGCGGTATCGAAGTCGTGGTCGACGGCAAGCCCGTCAAATTTTCCGAAACGATGAATTTCAGGGGCGTCATGTTGAGCGACGTGCCGAACCTCGCCAACATATTCGGCTACACCAACGCCTCCTGGACGCTGAAGTGCGATCTGATCTGTGCCTATATCGCCCGGCTGATCAACTACATGGACCGGCACGACTATGTTCAGTGCACGCCGCGGCGGCACGACGCCTCGATCACGCCGGAGCCGCTGATCGATTTCTCTTCCGGTTATATTCAGCGCACCATCGATCAATTCCCGCGCCAAGGGTCGAAGAAGCCGTGGAAGCTCTACCAGAATTACCTGCTCGACCTGGTCAGCCTGCGCTTCGGGCCCGTTAACGACAAGGCCTTGGAATTCTCGCGGCGGCGCCAGAGCGCCAAGGCCGCCTAAGCTGGCCTCTTGAGCTAGTGCCGCGCGGCGGAGCCGGGCCTGCCCATTTCGTCTTGCTGCCGATACTCGGCATCGTAATTCATGATCTCGCGCATCAGCTGCTCGATCATGGCTTGGCGGCCGGCGGCATCTTGCCCGTAGGTCAGTTCCGCCACGGTTTTGGCGACGGCGGTAACGACTTCATCGGTATCGATCGCGTCCGGCTCTTCGCTGGAGACGGGATACTCGGCAAAAAA
>JBEKJZ010000010.1:0-49462 GCA_050010955.1 Xanthobacteraceae bacterium
GTTCACCGGCTTCCGTCCGGGCCGCGCCGGTTTTCCAATCCGGAAAGGCACCGATGGTAAAACGGCGTTCGCGGCCAAGCCGCGTCCGATAGTTGAGGACGAAGGATCGTGCGCCGGTCGAGGTGACGCGGACCCCGAAGCCCTTGACGGCGGCGTCGTAGAAAATCCGGCTGCCTTTGGCCGGCGCCGGTAGCGCCTTGACGACGGCATCGGTAAGCTTGCTGGCCATGCGCGTGTCCGCACTGTATCCGCAGCGAAAAGTGCGAGGCTTGTACAGCTTCTGTCCAGCGGTGTCCAACAAATGTCGAAGATTGTCGCGACGAGCCAATAGCTTATTGATGTAGGGCGCTATTTGCCCTGTTGGCGTAAAGGCTTGGATAATCGGCCTAAAAGAAACTTAAAATCCCTTGGGGGAAACCCCGTGCGGGTTCAAGTCCCGCCGTCCGCACCATTGTCTTAATAGGCGGCCTTGCCTCCACCTCTCATTAGATGACAGGAGATGTTGCTTTCGAGCCGAGCGTGAACAGTAAGCGCCCTAGCGCAAGCGGTGCTCTTTGATATCAAGTGCGCTTGGTTCAACGAGTTCTTTCCCCGCTCGCTTCTGGGGCAGGCCGGGCCCGGCGGCCTTGACCGAACCGCTATCACGGTTCCGGTCCTGGCCGCTTTTTCTTGAGAATTCACGTCACGGATTTTGGAGGTTTTGAACCTCCGGCGGGGCTCGGTTGAGCGGCGGACTGGGATTGGTTGGTCCCATTTCCTTTGTGTCGAACCCTTTGCAGGAAGGGCAAACGAAGATGAGCGTTTCCCGGCGCGCACCAAGTTTTGGGATTGTGCGGAGGTACTTCATGGTGTCGCCGCAAGAGAGGCACACTATGGTCGACGTGTTGCCCGGTACTGGGGGCGAGCGTTCGATGGCGGGGGTTGAGGGCGTGTAATACGACACATGCGACTCCGCTGACACAGGCGGGAGCGCTACCGCACTCTCAGTCGCCGACGCGTGGCACGGGGCCGCTGTCGGTGATGAAGCATACGTAAGCCTGATTAGGACAGTTGCGAGGTCAAATTTTAAACAGAAGGCCCGGAATTAGGGCAGTGCCAAAAGCGGCCATCCATAAATTCAAAAGGGGCACCTTCAGTTGAAGAGGGGCGAAGAGGCCGCCGGCTGTGTCACGGATTTTGAAGACTGGATGATATACCGCGGCTCGGTTGAGCGGCGGATGGGGATTGGTTGATCGGGGAAATGACTAAATAAACCGGACACCCATCATGGGTTCTTTGCGCCACACCACACGGCAAGATTTGCGCGTTTGGTCACTATCGAAGACAAGGTCGAAGGTCGCGGGGATTGGGCTGTGAACCTCTATCTTGGCCCCGGTTTCCGAAAGATTACGAACGATGCACTTAACGGCACTGCCGGCGGGCCAAAAAATTTGGGCGCCTTTTAGCGTCTTTGTTCGCGGCGATGATCGGCGGTCCCCCACTGATTTCCTGCGATCGTCTACTGCGCCGTCGCCGAGAGGATCAGCGCTTGTTGCCCGTTCCAATTGCAACCTCTAGTAATCGTGGGGAAAAACATCCCCACTTTCAGGTACATCGGTACCCCTTACGAAAAGGTTGAAAACCGGCGGTGCCAAACCCGGCGCGCTTTGCGAAATTAATACAATTTTAAACAATCAGGATCGGAATCTGGCGAAACCATAAGCAAAATAACGGTGAGAAAATGTTCGAAGTTTCGAGCTACGAACACCCGTATATTTTTGTCAGGTGCCGTCGAACGGGGGAGACCTATAGGTTTCTGCTGCGAGATGACGGAGCGCTCGAACATGAAGGAGCACGGTTCGACCAAGGCGACGCCCGTCGAGCGGCAATAGCGTATTTGGCTCGAACGCGGCCCAAAGACGCTGCTTGAACTCTTATTGAGAACTTAAGGCCGCGGCCGCTTCGATGAGGACGGTACAGGGCTTCAGCGCTTTTGGGTGGGGTGACCGAGGTCGGCAACCGGCTCGACAGAGCAAGGAGCTCACACATTGTCGTTTTTCATTGCGGCGCCGCAGCAGCGCGGCTATTGACAAATATTCGTACAATCGTATATGCGCAGGTATGAAGATACGGGCCGGCGCCATGTCGGATGCCGCGGGAATTCGAAGGCCCGCGGCGTTGGTGCGGCGCGCTGCCGCTGACCAGGAGAAGAACAATGGAGACCAGTTGGCCGGGAGTCGGATCAGCTTCGTCCGCTTTTGAAAGATCTGCGAGGCGGTGCGCCCGAGGTCATGAAGGCGTTTTCGGCGATTGCGCAAGCGGCGCTGGCGCCCAAGGCGCTGGACACCAAGACCAAGGAACTGGTTGCGCTCGGCATTTCCGTCGCGATCCGCTGCGACGATTGCATTGCCTTCCACGTCAAGGCGGCACTTGACCAGGGCGCCACCCGCGACGAGGTGCTGGAGACGCTGGGGACGGCGATCTATCTCGGCGCCGGCCGTCGGTCATGTATGCGAGCCACGCCGTGGCGGCGCTGGCGCAATTTGAGGCCGTCAAGCGCGGCCAAGTTTCCTGACAGGGAAGGACCGTTCAATGCTGTCTCGATTGTTGACCAAGCTTACCGCTTGCACCGGCGTTCCAGCCGTCACCCACGAAGAACTGCAACGGGCCCATCAAAAGGGGACCTGCACCGTCGTCGACGTTCGCGAGGCGCATGAATATGCTGCTGGACATATCCCCGGCGCGATCAATCATCCGCTCTCGCAATTTGAGCCGGCGCTCATTCCGCGCGGCAAGCCGGTCGTCCTGATCTGTCAGGCCGGCGGCAGGTCTGCCACCGCGCTGCACCGCGCGATCGCAGCGGGACGGCAGGACGTGCGGCATTATCCGGGCGGCATGGCCGGGTGGCGGTCACGCAGGGGTCCGGTGGAGTGAGGCCCGCGCGCCGCGCTGCTGAGCAACCGCCAAGTTGCCGGCGCGCCGCGTGCGCCCATTCACCCTATATGCTGCAGTTCGTATGGACCCGGCTATGAAAATGCAAGCCAATGCCATGTTTGCTGCGGCGGACGAGGCGAGCGGGCTGCTGAAAGCTCTCGCCAACCGGCATCGCCTGATCATCATCTGTCAATTGATCGAGAAGGAGCGCTCGGTCGGCGAGTTGGCTGCATTGCTGAAGATCCGCCACTCCACCGTGTCGCAGCATTTGGCGCTGCTGCGCAAGGACGGGCTGGTCACGGCACGGCGCGATGGACAGATCATCTGGTATTCGATCGGCAGTCCGCAAGCGCGCGCGCTGGTGCGCACGGTCTATCGCGTCTATTGCGCGCCTGCTTCCGCTCGTAGCCCGGCGGAGCGGCGCTGACGGATCGGTCCTATCGGGCCCCCAGCCACCAGGCTTCTGGCAGCGCAATGAGCGTTGCCGTATTCGGGCAATAGGTTTCCCAGACCGGATCGTTGGGATCGCGTCTGATGTCGAGCGCGCAAGCCTCGCGACAGTCGCAACGCGCGCAGCGTTCCTTGATGGCTTCGAACACTTGGCCGCCACAGCTTTCGATCGCGTTTAGATCGAGACCCAGCATGGCCATTCGGCAGCTCAGGAGGTCTTCGGCTGCGGCGGAGGTGGAATTGCCGATTTGCATGAAAATCCTCCTGGCGTTCTCGTTCCAGGCAGGCGGAATAATTGGCGGAGTGCATTGATCTGAATCAATGTCACCCTGGCACGCGCAAAGATTGGGGCTTTAGATGCAAGCCTGTCCAAACCTAGAGACAAGCAAACCGCGGCCTTACTCGAAGAGCCGGTAATCCCGCCACCCGCGAACCACGAATACGGAACATCCCTTAGCGGAGAATTCCTGAATTGTCGGAACAACAGAAACTCCCAGAATGCCCCGGTGGGAGAGCATTATGTGCCGTGAATTCGCGGAAGCGGTCAGCGAACTGTGGCGGACGATCGGTTACGCCTTGAACTCCTATCGGCCGGAGCTGCATCACATGCGGGGTCCTGGGCCGAAATGGCATGCCAAGCACACGGCGAGGGAAAACTGCTCTCTATGAGGATGGAGCGCAACGCGTCTAATCACCCCGATCCGGCTCGGCTGCGGAACAGACTACTTGGGCACCTTTAGAACTCATCGCTTCCTCGGCAAGTCGCCGCCAGGCTTGGGCCATTTCGACCAGAAATGCCCGATGCTGCGGATCATCGGTTCCGCGCGCCGCCTCAAGGCACCGGGCTGAGAATCGCTGGTAATCTCTTGCGGCTGCCATTTTCGCACTCCCGCTCGGTTCAACCGAAACGCGGTGAGTTTGTTCCCGCAGAAGGCTGACGCTCAAGCACCGCCGCTCTTCTGTTGGGCTATAATTATTGGATTATGGCACCATGCCCAACGGGCCCCAAGGCGGAAATATCTTCCCGCATCCTGATGGGTCATCGGAATGACGGTCCTGCTGTTGGGCGGCAGACAGAAAGTGCGAGACAGCATGGATCGCGGGAAGCACCGCTGCAGGCGGCGCGTCAACGACCTCCCGAAACTGGAAGAATTGCCGCCGTGACATAGGCTGCCGCCGGGGAAAGCAGAAAGCGGACACAGCCTGCGACTTCGTCTGCCGTCCCGGGGCGGCCCATGGGGACGGTCGGAGCCAATCGTTGCATCCGGTCCGGTATTCCTGCCGCAGCATGTAGCTCCGTGTCGATAAGGCCCGGCGCAACCGCGTTGACGCGAATGCCCTCCGCAGCAACCTCGCGCGCCAGGCCTATAGTCAAAGTATCGAGCGCGCCCTTGGTGGCAGCATAATGAATCCATTCGCCCGCGCCGCCAATCTGCGCGGCACGCGACGAGATGTTCACGATATTTCCGCCCGATCCTCCATTGCGCGTAGACATGCGCCGCACAGCTTCCCGGCAGCACAAGAATGCACCGATGACATTGACGGAAAATACGCTCTCGAGCGTTGCCGCTGATAGCTCCTCCACTCGACCAAATTTCCCGGTGACGCCGCCGTTGTTTATGAGCGCAGTCAAGGTGCCAAAGTTTCTGTCGACGGCAGCGAAAAGCCGAACGACGTCGGCATCCTTCGAGATGTCCGCCTGTATCGCAAAAGCGATACCACCAGCCGACTTAATCTCGGAGACGACCTGTGAAGCCGCAGCTTCGTTATGGATGTAATTTACGGCGACCGCATATCCGTCTTCGGCGAGGCCTTTTACAATCGCAGCTCCGATACCGCGTCCGGAACCCGTCACTATTGCAACGTTACTGCCGTGCACCATGCAACTTACCCTAAACGAGGATGGCGAGCTTCTGGCCTTCCTCGACGGTCTGCTTTTCCTGGACCAGGATTGCCGCCACGGTGCCGTCGCGCGGCGCGGTGACCGGTATCTCCATCTTCATCGATTCGAGCACGATCAAGGTATCGCCGTTTTGCACGCGATCGCCGGTGGCGACCGAGATGGTCAACACCACGGCATTGAGCTCGGAAAGCACCGACGTATCGGACATCTGGGCGGGCCTTTCAGGGGCGCATGGGGAACGCGGACGGACCGGGTGCGACAAGTTTGTCGGAAAGTCGCGCGAATTCGCATAGCAGCGGGCGACTCTCGCGCGGATCGATGATCTCCTCGACCCAGAACGCCTCGGCGGTGCGGAACGGCGACCGCAGTTTGTTCAGGCGCTGCTCGATCTCGGCGAGCTTGGCGGTCGGATCCGCTGCGGCATCGATCTCTGCCCGGTAGGCCGCCTCGATACCCCCCTCGAGCGGCAGCGAGCCCCAATAGCCGGACGGCCATGCATAGCGCAGCGCCAACCGGCCGGCCGGCTGGTGCACGGCTCCGGCGACGCCGAAACAATTGCGCATGATGATGGTGCACCATGGCACGGTGGTCTGATTGATCGCCGCCATGGCGCGCACGCCGTGACGGATGGTGGCGGCGCGCTCGGCCTCGATGCCGATGAGAAAGCCGGGACAGTCCATGAGATAGACGACCGGAAGATGAAAGGTCTCCGCCAGGTCGACGAAGCGCACGATCTTCTGGCACGCGGTGGCGGTCCAGGAGCCGCCGTAGAAATACGGATCGCTCGCCATCACGGCGACAGTGCGGCCGTCCAATCGTGCCAGTCCGGTAACGATGGAGCGGCCGAACATCGCGCCCATTTCCAAGAAGCTGCTGCGGTCCACCAAGGCTTCGATGATCGGGCGCACCTTGTAGACCTTGCGGCGGTCCTTCGGAATGGCGTCCATGAGACTTTCATCGCGGCGTTCCGGATCGTCATCGCTGGCGAGCCTCGGCGGCAGCTCATGCACTGAGTTCGGCAGATAGGAGAGAAAGCGCCGCACACAGGCGAAGGCTTCTTCTTCGCTGTCGACGGCATGATCGACGGCGCCGCTGCGGGTCTGGATCTCCCAGCCGCCCAGTTCCTGCTTGCTGAGGTTCTGGCCGACGCGGGCCACCACCGGCGGTCCGGCGACGAACATGGCGGAGGATTTGGTCATCACCGAATAATGGCTGGCGGCGAGCCGCGCGGCGCCGAGCCCGGCGACCGACCCGAGGCCGAGCGCGACGACCGGCACCACGGCCATGTTGGTGCTGGTGTAATGGAACAACATCGATTGGCCGACGCCGCCGGGCAGATTGGCGCGGCCCTTGGTCTCGATCGTCTTCACCGAGCCGCCGCCGCCGGAGCCCTCGATGATGCGAATGATCGGCAGGCGGAATTCGGCCGCCATCCGTTCGGCCATCAATGACTTCTCGTGGATAGCGGCGTCTGCCGATCCGCCGCGCACGGTGAAATCGTCGCCGACCACGACGGCCGGCCGGCCGTCGATGCGGGCGCGCCCGAACACGCAATTCGATGCTGTGAACGACTCCAGCTCGTTGTTCTCGTCATAGGTCGCACTGCCGGCAATCGCACCGGTTTCGTGGAAGCTTCCGGCGTCGACCAGCCCATCGATGCGCTCGCGCACGGTCAGCCGGCCACCGTCGTGCTGGCGCTTGACCTTGTCGGCTCCACCCATTTCGTGAGCCAGCTGCTCGCGCAGGCGAAGCTCTTCCAGTTCGGCACGCCAATTCATCGGCATTTCCTCTTTAGTCCGCGGCGCCGCGGTGCGACGCTACGGCAACGGCGTAGCTTACTCTTGATAGCAGGATTGAACACCGCCGAGGCGCGTTTCGCGATTTGCCCACGCGCCGGTATGGCATGCGATGTGAGCAACGATCACTTCCCGGCGAATTGGGCCGGCCGCTTCTCCAAAAACGCCGTGACGCCCTCGCCGAAGTCCGCCGAAGCGCCGGCGATGCGCTGCATGCGGCATTCGAGATCGAGCTGCTGCTCATAGGCGTTCTCGGGACTCTCCCAGTAGAGGCGCCGGATGAGGCCGAGCGCGACGGTTGGACCGGCGGCAAGCTCGTGCGCCAGCCGCCGCGCTTCGGGCATCAGCGTCGCGTCATCGAAGACGCGAGTGACAAGGCCCCAGGCGAGCGCGGTCTCGGCCGGCAGACGCTCGCCGAGGAGCGACAGCTCTGTTGCGCGCGCTCGCCCGATCAGCCGCGGCAGCAGCCACGTCGAGCCGCAGTCGGGCACCAGGCCGATTCGCCGAAACGCCTGGAGGAAATATGCGGAGCGCGCGCAAACGATGAGATCGCCCATCAGCGCGATACTCATGCCGGCGCCGGCGGCGGGGCCGTTGACGGCAGTGATGATCGGATACGGTAGGTCGCGCAGCCGCCGCAGGAATGGATGGTACAGCGTCTCCAGCGCCTGGCCGGCGCCACGCGGCAGCGGGCCATTGCCGCGTCCCTGCAGGTTGGCCCCGGTCGAAAACGCCCGTCCCACGCCGGTGATCACCAAACACCGGGTCCGTTCGCTCGAGTCGGCGAGGGCATCGAGGGCATCGGTCAAGCCCTTGAGCATCTCCGGCGACACCGCGTTAAGCACTTCCGGGTGGTTCATGCTCAGGATAGCAACGGCCCCCTCGCGGTCCAGGCGCGCACGTTCGAACTCCATTGACCCCTCCATTGTCGGCTCCTGGCCGAGGGCTCGCAGTGTATCATTGTGCGGATAGCGCTGAGGGCCTGTTCATGCGCTGCCGATGGCGCGAAGCGAACGTCAGTGCCCGGCTGGCAGCGACGCCGGACGGGCGGCCCGCGCGATGAGAAATCCCCGCGTTGGCGCAGTAGCGCGGCAGATGGTGTTTCACCAAACCGAAGCCGGCGAGGATGAGGCTCGTCCATACGGCGACGCTGAAATACAGGCTCATCCAGGCAATTTCATTCTTCCAGCGGTCGATATCGTGGGTCACGACCCAATGGGTGGCGACGTCGTGCAGGCCGCCGAGCAATCCGAAAAATTCCTGCCCCGCCGCCGTCTCGGCGTGCCAGCGGGCGAAATACATCGGCACGTCCACCGTGGCCATGAAGGCGACGTATCCGACCACCCCGGCTGTCGCGGCCAGGATGGCGAATTGAACGAGGCCGCGGAACTTGGTCAGGAGTCGCAACAGGGCCAATGCGATCAACAGGAAGGCTGCCGTCCAAAGCGAATCTTCCAGCACGTTGCCCAGATAGTTCGTGGTGATGACCGCGTACCAGGAACAGGCCTCGGCAACCACGATCACGGGAACAATCGCGTTCGCGACATTTCGCGCCGTGTCCGAATTCGCCGCTTTCGCCAACTCGCGCAAGACGATCGCCCATTGGATGGCAAAGCAGATCTCGGCGACGGTCGCGACCGACCGCCCGACCAGGACACTCGACAGCCAGGTGTCGAACAGGCAAATCCGCTGCACATCTGCTCGCGGCAGGACCGAGCGGAAGGCGCAGCCGAACACATAGGCGGCGCTGAGCAGCAACAGCGGCTCGATCGCAAACGCGCGGACCCGCCGCTCGCTGCGCGCGCCGCGGAAGCGAGACCGGAGCCCGAGCAGCAAAGCAATATTTGCGGCGCTGACGAGGACCAGAAAGCTCCACCACACCGAAACCGGATTTGACCAAGTGAGCCAGTCGAGGCGCATCGGCCCACCTGCACGAGTTACCGAACGCTCATGGAATTGTAACAATATCGTCACGCAGCGCTAGAGTCCGTGCGGCGGTTCCTGCGTGCGGCGTCATCACAGGGCTGGCGCCGATGGCAATGTTGCGGAACTTCCCATACCATCGGCTTCGGCGGTGGGCGGCGGCTGCGGGGGCCGCGGCGTGCGGGGTCGTCTGCCGGTTCGGCGCGCGAGCCGGCGCGTGCCTTATTTGCGGCGTAGGAGGCTGCAAACGGAATGCCGGACAATTTACAATGATCGAGCGGCATTGAACTCGTCTTTTGTCATGTTGGACGCCTCCATGAACTTGCGTGACGGTGCTGGTGCGGCCGTTCCCGGCAACGGCCGGGTTGCCCAACCGTATCGCCGCGCACGCGTCAGACTGAGTGCGATCGGACTGGTCGGCGGCCTGGCCGCCGGCGCGCTCGGCGGCTGCGGGGTCAGCGAACAGGGCATAGGCACACTCACCCTCGATCCCGGTCGATACACCTTGTATCATTGCAATAATCTGGTGGACCGACTGAAGGGCCTGATCAATCGGGAAAAGGAATTGCGCAACCTGATGGACAAGGCGGGGGAAAGTACCGGTGGCGCCCTGATCGGCGCGTTGTCCTATCGCACCGAGTACGAAAGCGTGCTCAGCGACCAGAAACTCGTGCGCCGCCTGGCGGCCGAGAAGAAATGCGACCTTGGTCCGCTCGGTCCGCCGCCCACTTATCAGAGCGATCAAACCATTCGCTGATGATTCGGGGAACAGCCGCACGCGGGCTACGCGGCGCGGCCTTCACGTCTCGAGCTGATGAATTGTCGATTGGCGGTTCGCAGCCGCCCACTCAGCTCGCGGCCGATTGCAGCCAAGAGCTGGATGACGACAGTGGGGAATTTCGCCGCCATCGCAGTAAAGTTCGACGTTGGGAGCGCATAGCAGACGAGGTCCTCGTCGGCGACGATCGTCGCCGAGCGGGTTCAGGCGTCGAGCAGCGCCAGCTCCCCGAACATGGTGCCGCGAGCGAACGTCGCCAGCCGGATATTGGTATTGGGCAATTCGAGGTACGCGCTGGCGCTGCCCTTGGTTACCACCAAAAGCTCATTGCCGGGATCGCCTTCGCGAAAGATCA
Organism: Xanthobacteraceae bacterium; assembly: GCA_050010955.1. Lineage (GTDB taxonomy): Bacteria > Pseudomonadota > Alphaproteobacteria > Rhizobiales > Xanthobacteraceae > BOG-931. The sequence continues at coordinate 10,119 of JBEKJZ010000010.1, forward strand.
CGTCGCCCGGCCGGTAGGACACCCGCCGCAAGTACTGCTCCACGATCGCCAGATCGGCAGCATTGAAATGCGCGAACACGCCGGCCTCCGCCAGCGGGATCTCTTCGCGATGCAGCCGCGGTTGCGTGCGCAACAGATCGTTCTCCGCTCGCTCGATGGCGCGATCGACGTCCGGCAGGATGCCGGCATCGCCAATCGATGACAGCATGCCGAAATTCTCCAGCCGCTCCATCGCTGTCGTCCCGTCCGCCACCGCCAGCAACAACTCTTTCTTTTGTTGGGATAGCCTGGTTTTGAGCTCCAGCAAGGCGCTGGCGCCCGTGGAGTCGATCTCGGTGAGGCGGCGCAAATCGAGGATCACGCACGACATTCGCGCCGCAAAGCGGCGTCGATATCGGTCAGCATTTTTTCGCCGGTGCCGAAGAACAGCGCACCCTGCAGTTCGACGACCAGAATGGCGTCGCCAGCGCGATCGAGAAATACCCGCTCCGCCGCGGTCCGCGCCGTACGCGAATGGATTGCGCCGCAGCGATAGCTACGCCGGATGATCGACCGGCTCATGCGGAACACGAACAGCGCGATGGCAATCGCCACGCCGATGAAAACCGCCGAGACGATGTTGAGCGCGATTGAGAGCACCGCCACGACGACGACAACGGCGAGATCGAGAGCGACGTTGAGGCGATAAGCGGCGGGCCCCCGGCGCAACCCACCGGCCAGCCGCAGGCTCCAGAGATCGAAATGCTGCACTGCGATGACCATGATGACGGCAGACAACGCGACGCGCGGAATTTGGCCGAGCCAGCGGAACGTCACGGCGCCGGCGATCAAAAGCGCCACGGCGTTGACCAACACCGACAGCGGCGTGCGCGCGCCGAACGCGCGGTTGGCGACGCTGGTGCCGATATTGATGCCGCTGGTGATGCCGCCGATGCAGGCGGCGGCGAGGTTGCCGACGCCGAGGCGAACGAGCAGCCGATTGCCGCCGCGGCGCGGCTCGTTCGGCGCCGTCCCCAGCTTGGCGCACAACAGCGCATCGATGGAGGCGATCATGGCGAGCGCCAGCGCGCCGCCGAGGATGGTCGGCGCGAGCGCAGCAAGGTCGCCGCCGCGCGCCAGAGCGGCAAAATAGGGAACCGCCGTCAAGCCGACGTCGGCACGCGGTCCGCTGGCGACGACGGGTCCCAGATAGGCGCCGAGACCGGCCAGCTTGCCGAGATAATAGAGGCCGCAGCCGGTGACGATGCCGACGACAATCGGTGGAACTTTCGGCAGCCATTTGCGGGCGTTCCACATCGCGGCAAAGGTCACGACGGCGATGGCGACGCTGAGCGGCTTTATGGATTGCAGATGCTGCGGCACCTGCATGAACGGGATGTTGCGGTCGAAGCCGCACACATTGCCCATTTGTACGAGAAACAACAGCGCCGCCGCCGCGTTCTGGAACCCGGCCATCACCGGTTGCGGCGCGAACTTGATCAATGTTCCGAGCCGGGCGAGGCCGAATAGCGCCTGTAGCGCACCGCCAAGCAGGACCACTGAAAACGTGGTCGCCAGGATCAACGGAATGCCGCCTGTAGTGATCGCCGGCATATCGGAATGAACGAGGCCGTAAATCAACAGGCCGAGGAAAAAGGTGCTGGTGACCCGCGGCGCATAGATCGTCGTGGTCTTATCGCCGAGCAACACGCAGACGACGGCAACGACGCACGCCGTCGCGATCCCCGCCAATGCGCCGTAACCAAAATAATCCTCGCCGAGCGCGGCGAAGGCGAACATGCCGTAGCCCATCGCCAGCGGAATGGCGACTGCGGCCGACACCAAGCCGCCGAAAATGTCGTTGCGCGCGTGGGAAAGCGGGTTCATGGCGATGCGCCTCAACAAGAAGATGATCGAAGAATTCCGCCACAGCCACGCGGCGGCCAAGTGATGGCGGCAAAGTGATCGCCGCAAAGTCCGTCGCCGTTGGCATCTTTTGCATCTAGAAGCCGCCCGTGGTGAGCGCAATCGCGACGCCGGCGGTCGCGAGCAGCACCAGCACGGCGGCGCTGACGGCGGTCACCCGCCCGCCTGCGAAAAAAGCGGCGTACGCGGCCTTGAGAATATTGTTTGAGGAGGCGGCGATAAGGATCGCCGCCTCCAGCGCGCTGTCCGATATTCCCGATGTGCCGCCTTGCGCCAAATTGAGCACGAAAGGATCGATGTCGGTCACGCCGACAATGGCGGCGAGCGCATAGATGCCGGAAGTTCCGAACTGGGTTGCCGCCCACTTCGACAACAGCGATACGGCAACGAACAGGAAGGCAAACAGCGCGGCGGGGCCGAGCTCCAGCGGGTTGCCGCCGGATGGCGCCAGCCGCTGCGTCTTGGCGTCATGCGGCGCCGGTTTGGCAAACCGATATTGCAGCGCGCAGACCACGAGGCCGGCCAGCGACAGCCCGCAGAGCGGCAGCGCCAAACCCCGCGCCAGCGGCATATTGAAGAACGCGACTACCGCCAGAATACGCAGATACATGATGGCGGTGGCGAGCGTGATGCCGGCTTGCGCCTGCCCCCGCATTACCGATCCGGTCTTTGCCTGCCGCGCCAGTACCACCGTCGTCGCCGTCGACGAATAAAGGCCGCCCAGCGCCGCCATCCATAACCCGCGGGCTGCGGCAGGCCAGTAGCGCTGGGCGAGATAGCTCACATAGGACAGCGAGGAGACCACGACGAGCGCCAGCCAAGCCTGATGCGGCGTGATGGTCGTGAGCGTCGTCACCGGCTCGTTGGGCAAGAGCGGCAGGATAATTCCGGTCAGGATCAAGAATTCGCCGGCGGTGACGATCTCCTTCAGGGCGACACGCCGCGCCAGCGCGTGAAGCTTCTCGCGGCCGGTAAGGAGGAGGACAGCGGTCACCGTAAACGCCACTGCCACCCAGGGCGGCAACGCCAAGGCGATGGCGCCGAGCAGATAGGCGTGGACGTTGAGCACAGGCACGACCAGCCCGACATTGGGCTCGCCTTCCTCGTCCTGCTCGCCGACATGCTGGCGATAGAAGATGGCGAGCCAGGCGCCGAGCACGAGGAGGCCGGCGGTAAAGGGGAGGAAATGCGTCGGGTCGAGCAGGTAGAGCACGCCCCCCGCCGCGGCGAGCAAGGGAAAGGTGCGAATGCCGCCCGGACGCTTGGTATCGGTGCGGGCGAAAAAGTCCTCGAATGCCAGGCCGAGAAACAGGCTCAAGCCGAGAAGCAGAGCCACGCTCGTCACTGAGGGTGCCGAAATCATGAGATCGACCGTGGAGGTTGACGAGGTCGGGCCGTGGCAGCTTGATCGGCCCTATCATACATGGCCTGATAGGGCGAACGAAGAAGCGCAAAAAGCGTCCGGCGGTTGACCTGACCCGCGAAGCCGGGCCGGGAGATCCAATCTTGGGAGGAGAGCAATGAGCTGGCTACCCGACAAGGACCCGGTGCTCGGCGACAAGCATTCATGCGACGCCCTCGAACTGATCATTGTGCCGCGGGTGCGCGATCTCGGCGACGGTTTTTCGGTACGCCGCGCGCTGCCGCACGGCAGGCGGCAGATGGTCGGTCCGTTCATTTTCTTCGACCAGATGGGGCCGGTGCAGCTCATGGCCGGGAAGGGTATGGACGTTCGCCCGCATCCGCACATCGGGCTGGCGACGGTCACCTACCTGTTCGACGGCCGCGTCATGCATCGCGACAGCGAAGGCAACGCGCTGGAGATTACGCCGGGGTCGATGAATCTGATGACCGCGGGGCGCGGCATCGCTCATTCCGAGCGCTCTCCGGCGAGTGCGCGAACCGGCAGCGAGGGAATGTTCGGCATTCAGAGCTGGATCGCGTTGCCGCAATTGCACGAGGAAATGGCGCCGCTGTTCGAGCATTTCGACGCCGAGAGCCTTCCCACCGTCAAGGACAAGGGCGTACGCGCTCGCGTGATCGCCGGCGCTGCCTTCGGCCAAAAATCTCCCGTCGGAATGGTCTCGGAATGGTTTTATGCCGAAGTCCTGGTCGACGCCGGCTCCAGCGCCCCGCTCGATCCCGACCACGAGGAGCGGGCGGTCTACGTCGCCGAAGGCGAGGTCGACATCGCCGGCGACAAATTTCCGGCGCCGCAACTCCTGGTATTTCGTCCCGGTGATCGCATCACGGTGACGGCGACGCGGCCGGCGCGGCTGATGTTCCTCGGCGGCGCGGCGCTCGAGGGCCCGCGCTACATCTGGTGGAATTTCGTCTCCTCGCGCCAGGAGCGCATCGAGCAGGCGAAAGAGGAGTGGAAAACCGGACGCTTCGCGCCGATACCGGGCGACGCCACCGAGTTCATCCCGCTGCCGGAGAACTAGGCTCGGTCCTTCGCGCCGAGAGCGCGTCCAGGAAAAGTGGAGACCGGTTTTCCGTCCGGACGCGCGATGACACAAGAACTCAGAGCGGGATGACGATTCGATAAGTCATCCCGCTTTGGAAGCGGCAATCGTTCCGTGGCTCAGGCCGGACTAAATCAATAGGCCGCTGGCCCAGCCGACCTATTCCCTGTCATCCCCAAGGACCCTGCCGCTTTTGGAATTGACGAGGTGCAGCTTTGTGCAAGCCGTGCAGATCAGGGATTCGTAGGTGTCGTCGTCGGCATCCGCGCGTGCCGGATCGTCCGCGAACCAGCCCTGCACATTGAGCCCCGTCGTCGGGCATCGGTAGATGATTGTCGCCATGGGCCAATTACGGCATGAGCGAAAGCCGACCGACAACTAAGGGAATGTCCTGAGGCCAGGGTCGGAAATCCGCCCGGCACCCAAAACCAAGTGCGGGCCCATTGCGAACAAAACGGGAATTGTGATCCAGTCCTGGCTCGGTCCTCGGTGATTCGAGCCAAAAAAATCGGTCCCATGCCGGCGGCGCGCCTGGAAAAGCTCAATCCGCAACAACGCCGCGCCGTCGAGCATGGCGGTCGGCCGCTTGGCGACGCCGGGCCGCTGCTCATTATCGCCGGCGCCGGGTCCGGCAAGACCGCGACGCTGGCGCACCGCGTCGCCTATCTCGTCGAACACGGCGCCGATCCGCGCCGCATCATGCTGCTGACCTTCTCGCGGCGCGCCGCGGCGGAGATGACGCGGCGGGTCGACCGCATCCTCGCCGACTTTATACGCGGGAGCGGCGGCGGCACCGCCGGCGTCTTGACCGATGTCCTGGCCTGGGCCGGTACGTTCCACGCCATCGGCGCGCGGCTCCTGCGCGACTATGCGGAGACGATCGGGCTTGCGCCCGGCTTCACCATCCACGATCGCGAGGATTCGGCCGATCTGATGAATCTCGTCCGCCACGATCTCGGTTTTTCCAAAACCGAGAAGCGGTTTCCGGCCAAGGGCACGTGTCTCGCAATCTACTCGCGCGCGGTGAACGGCGAACTTCCGCTCGACGAGGTGCTCGGCTCGTATTTCCCGTGGTGCGCGACCTGGCAAGACGAGCTGCGCGCGCTGTTCGCGCACTATGTGGAAGCAAAACAGCGCCAGCAGGTGCTCGATTACGACGATCTCCTCCTGTATTGGGCGCACATGATGCAGGAGCCGGCGATCGCGGCGGAAGTCGCGGCGCGCTTCGATCACGTGCTGGTCGACGAATATCAGGACACCAACAGGCTCCAGGCCACGCTCCTCTTGGCGCTGCGGCCGAGCGGCAAGGGCCTCACCGTCGTCGGCGACGACGCGCAGTCGATCTATTCGTTTCGCGCCGCGACCGTGCGCAATATCCTCGACTTTCCCGGGCACTTTAGTCCGCGCGCCGACATCATCACGCTGGAGCAGAACTACCGCTCGACGCAGGCGATCCTGGCCGCGGCCAACGCGGTCATCGAATTGGCCGAGGAGCGCTTCACCAAGAACTTGTGGTCGGAGCGAAAATCCGGCGAGCGGCCGCAAATCGTCGGCGTGCGCGACGAGTCCGATCAGGCACTCTACGTCGTCGAAAGAATCCTCGAGAACCGCGAACAGGGACTGGCGCTGAAAAGCCAGGCCGTCGTGTTCCGCGCCTCGCACCACTCGGGGCCGCTGGAAGTCGAGCTGACCCGGCGCAACATTCCGTTCATGAAATTCGGCGGCCTGAAATTTCTCGAGGCGGCGCACATCAAGGACATGCTGTCCTTCCTGCGCTGGGCGGAAAATCCGCGCGACCGCGTCGCTGGCTTCCGCGTCGTGCAATTGCTGCCGGGTGCCGGTCCGGTCGCCGCGGCAAAAGTTCTGGAGCGCGTCGGCGAATTTTCCGACCCGGTTGCGGCATTGAGCGCATTCAAACCGCCGGCCGCGGCAGCCGAGCATTGGCCCGCCTTCGTCGAGGCCGTTCGCCTCGTCCGCGGCCGGGCCGCGGGATGGCCGGCGGAGCTCGACCTCGTGCGCCGCTGGTACGAACCGCATCTCGAGCGCATCCATGACGACGCGATGCTGCGCCAGCCTGATCTCTTGCAACTTGTGCAGATCGCCTCGACCTATCCCAGCCGCGAGCACTTTTTGACCGAGCTGACGCTCGATCCGCCGGACGCGACCAGCGATCGCGCCGGCGATCCGCTGCTCGACGAGGATTATCTCATCCTCTCCACCATCCACTCGGCCAAAGGGCAGGAATGGAAGTCGGTTTTCATCTTGAACGCGGTCGACGGTTGTTTGCCGTCCGATCTGGCGACCGGAACCAGCGCCGAGATCGAGGAGGAACGGCGGCTCCTCTACGTCGCCATGACGCGCGCCAAGGACCATCTCCACGTGATGGTGCCGCAGCGGTTTTTCGTGCACGCACAACGAAAGAACGGCGACCGGCACCTGTACGCGTCGCGCACGCGCTTTATCCCGGCGGCGCTGCTCGAACACTTCGAGTGCTGCGCTTGGCCGCGCGCGACGCCGGCGCAATCGTCGGCAAAGCCGGTCCGCGTGCCGGTCGATCTCCGCGAGCGCATCCGCCGGACGTGGCGATAGCATTCGCTCATTACTGCCCTGCAATGGCTTGCAACCGGTCTCAGGCAGCGGGGCATGGCGGCTCGCAGGCCTTAGTGACTGAGCTGGCCATCTCCCGTGGCCCGAATTTCATCGGCGACGGACGACAAATCGGTCTTTGCTTCGTCACGCGATGGCGATTCGATCGGCTTTTCAGGCCGCCGCGAAACTCCTTCGAATTGCACGTCTTGCTCAATGGCCAGTGACTTGTTGTAGATTTCGCCGCTAACCACGGCTTTGCCCTGCAGCTTGACACTATCACTATGGATGGTGCCCTTAAAACTGCCCTGAATGCTTGTCTCGTGGGCGATGATGTTTCCTTCGACCTGCGCACTCTCGCGAATGATAAGTTGCGAAGCGTGAATATCGCCGATAATGCGGCCGAAGATCTGCAGGGGGCCCTCACAGACGATGTTGCCGGTCACTCGCATGCCGGGACCGAGCGTGGAAACCACTTCCGGCGACGTCTTGCTGGAGATTGCTGTCGTGTTGAGGCTAACCCCGTTTTCGCCTTTGGAAAAGATACTCAATTCGACGTCCTCAGTCGTTATTGCGCTGTTCGCACGGCAAACAAGCGGCGCTGCCACAACCAACAATGAATTATAAACCAGATCACTTTGCCAACTACAAAATAATGGAGATATTGATAACGGAGCCAGAGGACACCCTGCGCGGCACTTTGGCTTGCATTCGGCAGATTTCCAGCGACTGATCGAGTGCGACGATATTTTGCGGTCTTGCAGCGTTTACCAAAACGAACGTTAATAGTTGTGCCGCTTTTGCCGCAGGGGTCGGTACGGTTCAGGAGACGCGCGATGAAGGACGAAGCATTGCAGGCGGCAGTGGCCAAGTTCCTGAAGAACGTCAGCAGTATGGCACAGCTTGAAATAGTACAGGCGGTCCGTAGCGCCATCGCCAGCGGAAAACTGCAGGGCAACGAATCCTGGACCGCCGCAATTGCGTTTTCCAGCGAGAAGGTCGCATTGGATATAACGATCTACGGCAAAATTGAACTCTAGTCCGAGGCAGGAGCAAAGGTTCTACAGTCGGTTGGCCGATAGACTGGCAGCCTCTGACTGAGCCGTTGGGAGCGATGCGGCACCCGATCCAGTCAGCTTCCCGGATAATAGCGGAGCTGGCCGGTTATAACCTCGATACTGTCAGAAATAGCGCCCGGACTTGCTGCTGCTCGCCGGCCAATTTCTCGGCCGCCACCGCGCGCCGGTAGCCGTCCCGCTGCTGCAGCCGCCGCCAGTAGGCCGCCACGTTTGGGCCGAAGTCCTTGGCCAGGCCGATGCTCTCGGCGAGCCGCAAGGCGAAGCCGACCGAGATGTCGGCCGTGGTGAACCGATCGGCGCAGAGGGTCTCAGCCCGGCCGAGCGCCGCTTCGACAGCCTTGAGCCGGCCGAAGAACCACTTGGTGTAGTCGGCGGCAACCTGCGGGCTGCGCCGTTCCTCCGGCTCGAGGAAGCTATAGCGCAGCACCAGAGTCTGCGGAAACGTCAGCGTGGCCTCGCCGAAATGAAGCCAGTTGAGGTATGCGCCATAGGCCGGCTCATCGAGGCCGACTACCAGCGGCGTCGGCCCGTACCGCGTTCCAAGATAGTGGCAGATCGCCGACGATTCCGTCATGCGGGTTTCGCCGTCGATCATGAAGGGAATGGTGCCGAGCGGATTGATGGCGAGATAGTCTTTCGCCAGCACGCGCGGCGGGAACGGCAGCATCTTGAGCTCGTAAGCAAGCCCCAGTTCTTCGAGCATCCACAGCGGGCGAAGCGAGCGCGCCGCCGCACAATGATAAAGCGTGATCATGGCGCCTCCGTCGTTGGTCGACCGCCGCTCACAGGCCCATTTGCCTGCTGGCGAGATCCTTCATGATCTCTTCGCTGCCGCCGCCGATCGCATTGACTTTGACCTCGCGGTAGATGCGTTCGACCTTCAGCCCGCGCATATAGCCGGCGCCGCCGAAAATCTGTACCGCTTCCGACGCGCAGAACGCCATAGTCTGAGTCGCCTGGTTCTTCAGCATGCAGATTTCCGCCACCGGATTTTCACCCTGATCGAGCCGCCAGGCCAGCATTTCCAGCATCGCCTGCGAGGCGGCGACGCGCTGCGCCATATCCACCAGCTTGTGCCTGATCACCTGGTGCTGTGCCAGCGCCTTGCCGAACGTCTGCCGCTGCTTGGCGTATTCTATAGCCTCGTCGAGACACACACGGGCGGCAGCGGTGCATCCGGCCGCCATCGTCAAACGCTCGTTGTTGAAATTCTGCATGATGAGCTTGAAGCCGGCCCCTTCCTCGCCGAGCAGATTGCCGGCCGGGACGCGGCAGTTGTCGAAATACAGCGTCGCGGTGTCGGAAGCCCACCAGCCCATTTTCTTCAGCGGCGTGCGCGTGAGCCCCGGCGTCGCGCCTTCGATCAGCAGCAGGCTGACGCCGCCGGCCCCCGGCCCGCCGGTGCGAACCGCGGTGGTGATGTAATCGGCGCGCATGCCGGAGGTGATGAAAGTCTTCTCGCCGTTGACCAGGTAGCAATCGCCGTCGCGGCGCGCGACGGTCCGCAGATTGGCGACGTCGGAGCCGCCGCTCGGCTCGGTGATGGCGAGTGCGGAAATCTTCTTGCCCGAAAGGATTTCAGGCAGCACGCGGGCTTTGAGTTCGGCGCTGCCGGCGCGTGCGATCGGCGGCGCACCGATCGAATGGCTGTTGAGGCCGGCGCTGACGCCGCCGGCGCCCGCCCGCGCCAGCTCCTGCACCGCGATGATCCACATGAAGCGGTCGGTCTCGGTCCCGCCGTACGCCTCGGGAAATCCGAGCCCGAGCAGGCCGATCTGTGCCGCCTTTTCGTAGAGCGCGCGAGGAAACTCGCCGGCCTCGTCCCAGATATGCGCGTAGGGCTCGATCTCGCGTTCGACAAAGCGGCGCACCGTGTCGCGGAACGCGATGTGGTCGGCGGTGTAAAATGGGCTTTTGTTCAAGCGTCGGACTCCGCAACGGCATCGCGCCGGGATATCTGCGACAGGATACGGCAAGACCGCAAGCCCGACGTGCGCCGCGCCGATAAATGCTCACCGCGACGATGGACGCGCAAAAAGCGCCACTTACGACAGCGCAACGTGCCGCAGCCGCAACGCGTTGGCGACGACGCTGACCGACGACAACGCCATGGCCGCGGCCCCGATCGTCGGCGACAGCAACAGCCCGAACAGCGGGTAGAGCGCACCGGCCGCGATCGGCACGCCGGCCGCATTATAGAGAAACGCAAAAAACAGGTTTTGCCGGATGTTGCGCATGGTCGCGGCGGAGAGTTCGCGCGCGCGGACGATGCCGGTGAGGTCGCCCTTGGCCAGCGTAATGCCGGCGCTGGCCATGGCGGCGTCGGTGCCGCCGCCCATGGCGATGCCGATGTCGGCGGCGGCCAGCGCCGGCGCATCGTTGACGCCGTCGCCCGCCATGGCGACGACGCGGCCGGCGCGCCGCAGTTTTTCGACCACGGCGCTCTTGCGCTCGGGCAATACCTGGGCCTCCACGTCGGCGATGCCGAGGTGCCGCGCCACGGCGCGCGCCGTGGTGCGATTGTCGCCGGTCAGCATGACGATGGCGATGCCTTGTGCCTTCAGCGCCGCGAGCGCCGCCGGCGTCGTCGGCTTGATCGGATCGGCGACGGTGAGGAGGCCGGCGAGCTTGCCGTCGATCGCGACGAAAACGACCGTGGCACCGTCGTGGCGCAGGCGCTCGGCGTCGTCGCGCAGCGGGTTGGTAGCGAGGCCGAGTTCGGCAAAGAATTCGGCGTTGCCGAGCGCGACGCGGCGACGCTCGACCAGGCCGACCGCGCCCTTGCCGGCCGGGGCGTCGAATCCGACGACGCGCCGGAGTTCGATCTTTCGCTCGGTTGCCGCTGCGACGATCGCCGCGGCGAGCGGATGCTCGCTGGCGCGCTCGACGCTCGCGGCAAACTTTAGCAGCGTGTCCTCGTCGAAATTCTCCGCCGGCACGATGGCGGTGAGTTTCGGCTTGCCCTCAGTCAACGTGCCGGTCTTGTCGACGACGAGGGTGTCGACCTTTTCCATGCGCTCTAAGGCTTCGGCGTTCCTGATCAGGATGCCGGCCTGGGCCGCGCGGCCGACGCCGACCATGATCGACATCGGGGTGGCAAGCCCGAGCGCGCAGGGGCAGGCGATGATCAGCACGGTCACGGCGGCAACGAGCGCGAACGCCAGGCGCGGCTCCGGTCCGAAAATCCCCCAAGCCGCGAACGCGATCAGCGCCGCCGCAATGACCGCCGGCACGAACCAGGAGGCAACCTGATCGGCGAGCCGCGCGATCGGCGCGGGCGAGCGCTGCGCGGCGGCGACCATCTGCACGATCCGCGCCAGCATCGTGTCGCGGCCGATCTTTTCCACGCGCATGATGAAGCCGCCGCTTTGGTTGAGCGTTCCGGCGATGAGCTTTGCGCCGGCTTGCTTGGTCGCCGGCATCGATTCCCCGGTGACCATCGATTCATCGATCGACGATTTTCCCTCGACCAGGACGCCGTCGACCGGCACCCGTTCGCCCGGGCGAACGCGGATCAAGTCGCCGACCGCGACGGCGTCGAGCGGTACGTCCTCGTCGTTGCCGTCCGGCCGCACGCGCCGCGCGCTGTTGGGCGTCAGCGTCATCAGCGCGCGGATCGCGCTCAAGGTTGAGGCGCGGGCGCGCAGTTCCAAGACCTGCCCGAGCAGCACCAGCACGGTGATTATCGCGGCGGCCTCGAAATAAAGCGCGATGCCGCCGTGCGCGTCGCGGAACGCCGGCGGAAACAATCCGGGCGCCAGCGCCGCCACCAGGCTGTAGACGTAGGCGACGCCGATGCCCATGGCGATCAGCGTGAACATATTGAGATGGCGCGTGCGCAGCGATCGGATGCCGCGCACAAAGAACGGCCAGCCGCCCCACAGCACTACCGGTGTCGCCAGGACGAGCTGCACGAGGTCCGACGTGCCGTGCGACAGCGGCGCAAATCCGAAATGCCCGCCCATCTCCAGCACGAGCAGAGGCAGCGCCAGCACCGCCGACACCCAAAAGCGCCGTGTCATATCGGCGAGCTCGTCGCCGCCGTCGGCGCCGCCGGCTTCGGGCTCGAGCGCCATGCCGCAAATAGGGCAGGTGCCCGGTCCCAGCTGGCGGACTTCCGGATGCATCGGGCAGGTATAGATCGCACCCTCGGGCACCGGCGCGTCCGGCGCGGCGGCTTCTTCGCCCAGATATTTTTTTGGATCGGCGGCAAACTTGGCGCGGCAGCCGGCCGAGCAGAAGGTGTAATCGCGGCCGTGACAGGTGTAACGGTGCGGGCTCGTCGCCGCATCGACCGTCATGCCGCACACCGGATCGATGACGCTGCCGCCGGCGTTATGCGCCTGAACCAAAGCTTCCACGCTGAAGGCCTGCTTGCAACGGATACCCTGGAGGGGTATATAGCGGACATGCGAACGGATGCCAAGACGGCGGTAATGAAGCGGCTCAGGCGCATCGAGGGCCAGGTGCGCGGCCTCACCCGCATGGTCGAGGACGATCGCTATTGCATCGATATCGTCACCCAGCTCTCGGCGGCGCGCGCCGCGTTGCGCCGCGCCGAGGAGGAAATCCTCGCCGACCACGTCGCGCACTGCGTCGAGCACGCGATCGCATCCGGCAACAAGACCGAGCAGCGGCGCAAGGTCGGCGAGCTGATCGAGGTTCTCTCGCGCAGCGACCGGTGAGGGCGACAGCGCCCGCGAAGTCGGTGCCGGCGCCCGCCTAGCCATCCGCCAACCTGCCGATGCGGGCGTGCTCAGCGCGCCAAATCTTCGGCTTCTTCTTCACCAGCCGCCAGAGCCGTTGCACGCAGGCATTCGGATCCTGGCTGGCGCAGGACCGCGCGCGGCGGCAGGCTTTGTTGGTGCAGAAGCGGAACGAGCCGGGAAAATCGCATTGCGCGCGCCGCACCAGATCGTTGCGCCGATCGCGCGGCAGCCCGCCATTCTTCGCGCGTCAAGCCGCCCGGATACTTTTTGTGCTTTGGCAACGCTTCCTCCTGCGGGGGCGGATATACGAAATCGTTCTCGCGACGCGCTGTGCGTCCGAGGTTTGCCTACCACCACAACGACAAGGCTCTTTTAGACTCGCCTCCGACTCATAAAGAGGGAGGCGGAGCGCCGAAAGGCGCATCCAACCATGGCCGTGCCATAAGCGGGGCACGGCAGCGCGCCAAACAGGCGAGGCCACGTATCTTTGCGGCTCGTCTGCTTTGCCGGGGCGCGCTCACCTTCCGGCGCTCCACCGCGGCGCTTCGCCGACTGCTCGGCTCATCTCCGGGCCGCGCTTCCTGGAATTACCGGGTGCGAACGGGAGGACCCTCCCCGGCGCCAGTGCAGCGAGCACCTCGCGGGCCGGTCATAGTGCCCTCGCGAAAGGCGTCCCTCAATGATTCGACGAGCGAGATGATGCTTCGTAACATAATAGGGGACGCCTGTCAACAGATTGTCATCGGTATGGGGACAGTCTCGAGGCGCGGCCGAGCGCACCATTGTGCTGCCAAGTTTCGTTTCGGCGCTTCAAGTACTTTGTTTCAGCAGCAACTAGGACTAGCTTGATGTGAAATTTCTAGGTTCGGCACGTCATGAAGGTTCTGCTCCGTACCGCCGTTTTCTGTTTTCTTCTTGGCTCGGTTGCGGCTTCCAGCGTCGCAGCGAACGGGCAGTCACTCGTTCTGCTCGGAGGTAAGGTATACGCCTCCCCCGATGCAGCCCCGCTGTTGGATGCCGTCGTTCTAACGTCGGGTGGCCGCATCGCCGCTGTCGGCAACCGGAGCGAAGTTCACATTCCGACAGATGCAGACGTCATCGATTGTACCGGAAAGACCGTCGTGGCCGGCTTCTGGAATAGTCACGTCCATTTCACCCAACCGTCATGGAACAACGCGTCGAGCGTGCCGGCTGCGTCGCTGGAACAACCGATGCGTGAGATGCTGACGCAATGGGGTTTCACCACCGTATGGGATCTTGGTTCCGACTCGTTCAACTCCTCGGCACTGCGCCGCCGCGTCAACTCCGGCGAAGTGCCCGGTCCTAATATGCTGCTGGCCGGCAGCATCTTTCCCAAGGGCGGTCATCCGGTCTATATTCCTGCCGAAGTGCCCCTGCCCGAAGCTGCTACGCCGGACGAAGCCGCGCCAATTGCGCGCAACTATCTCGGACTTGGCCTTGACGGCATAAAGCTCTTTACCGGCGCGTACATGGGCGCCAGGCCGGTGGTGAACATGGATGCGGCCGTCGCCAAGGCCGCAGTCGATGTGGCACATGCCGAGGGCAAGCCGGTATTCGCCCATCCGCAAAACCGAGCTGGTGTGGAAACCGTGATCATCGCCGGAGTTGATATCATGGCTCACACCGTTCCCACCGAACCGGGCTACACGCCCGAGCAACTCGCTCGCTTCAAATTGCAAGGGATTGCGTTGACTCCGACCTTGTCGCTTTGGACCACCATTGTCGGCGGTTCAGCCATCACGGACCGCCTGGTGGCTTCAGGCGTGAATCAGCTCAAGGCATTTTCCGACAATGGCGGCGCCGTGCTTTTTGGGACCGACGTCGGCTTCACCCGCGTCTATGACACGTCACTCGAATACGAACTCATGCACCGGGCGCTTTCGGAAAGCCAGGTGCTCGCCGCCCTGACCACCAACCCCGCCCTATATTTCAAAGCCACGACAAAAGGTAAGGTCGAAAAAGGATTTGAAGCTGATCTCGTGGTTCTTGATGGCGACCCCATGGCGGACGTCCGCAACCTCGCCAAAGTCGCTTACACCATCCGTGCGGGCAAAGTCATCTATCACAAACCGTGAAACGGCTGCTCCTCTCCGCAACCATCGATCTTTGGACCTGACACGACGCGCTCAATCGAATTTCTCCCGCGCCAGCGCCGCGCCTTGGGCGAGGGCTTCGAGCTTCTTCACCGCGATGTCGCGGCGCATCGGCGCCATGCCGCAATTGGTGCAGGCGACGATTTTTTCCTTCGGCACATATTCGGTCGCCCGCATGATCACGGCCGCAACTTCCTCGGGCGTCTCAATCTGATCGGTGGCGACATCGATCGCGCCGATCAGCACGTCCTTGCCGTCGAGCAGGCTGAGCAGGCTCATCGGCACGTGCGAGTTGATGCATTCGATCGAGACCTGGTCGACGCGGCTGTTGGCCAGCGCCGGGAAGAATTTCTCGTATTGCCGCCATTCGCTGCCGAGCGTCGCCTTCCACGCGAGATTGGCGGGAATGCCGTAGCCGTAGCAGATATGCACGGCGCTCGTTGCGGCGACGCCGTCGATGGCGCGGTGCAGCGCTTCGATGCCCCAGCCGGCGCCTTCGTCCATGTAGACATTGAAGGCCGGCTCGTCGAACTGGATCACATCGACGCCATCGGCCGCGAGACCGCGCGCTTCGGCGTTGAGCAGCGCCGCGAAGGCAAAAGCCATTTCCACGCGGTCGCCGTAATGCGCGTCGGCGATGGTATCGACGATGGTCATAGGGCCGGGCAGGGTGAATTTGAGCTTCCGCCTGGTATGGGCGCGCGCAAGCCGCGCCTCGCGGGCATGCACCCGCGCGCGCAGCCGCAGCGGGCCGATCACGGTCGGACACATCGCCTTGTAGCGGTTGTTGCGGATGCCCATTTCGACGCGCCGGTCGAAATCGATGCCCTCAACCGCTTCGAGAAAGCCGTGCACGAAATGCTGGCGCGATTGCTCGCCGTCGCCGACGATGTCGATGCCGGCGTCTTCCTGCAGCTTGAGCGCGAGCAGGGTGGCGTCGTCCTTGGCTTCGGCTAGCTCCGCGCCGTCGAGACGCCAGGGCGCCCAAAGCTTGTTCGGCGCGGCGAGCCAGGCCGGTTTCGGCAAGCTGCCGGCGATCGTGGTCGGAAACAAAATGAAAGCGGCAGCGTCTGCTGACATGGTCAGGAATCCGTTTGAGCGATCAAGTCACGGCCAGCGCATGCAGGCGGTTGCCTTGACGGTGACGACCGCTGCCGATTATCAGGACTCTCGTACCCATTATGCAATCGTTTCGGGAGAAGGCCATGGCGAACGCGGATTCTCTGCCGAAGCTCGAGTTCATCTTTGCGGCGCATGTGACGGTCGATCCGCCGCTCGATCTCGGCGATGTCGCCAAGGGCGGCCGGCGCATCGTGCCGATCACCGGCGGAGATTTTTCCGGGCCGCAGCTCCGCGGCAAGGTGCTGCCGGGCGGCGCCGACTGGCAGATTTTACGCGGCGACGGCGTCGCCGAGCTTGAAGCGCGCTACACGCTGCGGACTGACGACGGCGGGTTGATCTATGTCCGCAACCACGCGCTCCGGCACGGTCCGGCGGACGTCATCGCCGCGCTGACCGCCGGTCGCCCGGTCGATCCCGCCAGCTACTACTTTCGCGGCGCTACTTTCTTCGAAACCGGCGCGGTGCGCTATGCCTGGATCACCAGGCACATCGTTGTCTGCACCGGCGAACGTGAGCCGGCCGGCGTGAAGCTCAAGTTTTATAAGATGCTGTGAGCGAATCATGCACGAAGCCGGTTTAAACTCACGTATCAGTTGGCCGTTCCAGCCAAGCCTTCAGCGCCACCGCATTGTTGTGGGTCTCATCGCGCGCCGCGTAAAGCAGCGTGACCGGTTGGCTGCGAAGATGTTCGCGCAGACTGGCGACCGCCGTGCTTGCCGGCTCTCGCCGAAGCTCGCTGTCGTAGGCTGCGACAAACTCCGGCCATTTGCTCGGGTCGCCATGAAAGCGGCGGCGCAGCGCCTCGCTCGGCGCGATGTCCTTGAGCCACAGATCGATGCGCGCCTTTTCTTTGGCGATACCGCGCGGCCATAGCCGATCGACCAGCACGCGCAACCCATCGTCTGCGGCGGCGGGCGCGTAAACGCGCTTGATGCGAAACCCGCCGGTCTCCTTCTTGGGCGGCACGGTCGCTTTCATTTCGCTGTGGCCGGCCGGCCTGCGGAATTGCCGTTACCGAGCACCATCATTGTCGACGTGCCGTGTGCCAGGATGCGTCCGGCGGAATCGAGGATGCGCGCTTCGGCGGACATGATCTGGCGGCCGCGGCCAATGACGCGGCCTTCGGCGCGGACGCGTCCCGTATCGTGTGTAATCGGGCGCGTGAAGTTCGCTTTGGTCTCGATCGAAGCATAACCGACCCCGGGAGGCAGCAGCGTATGCCCGGCGCAACCGGCGGCGCTGTCGATCAGTGTCAGCGCCCAGCCGCCGTGCACCCCTCCCAGGGGGTTGAGCAAATGCGGCCCAGTATCGGCCTCGAACACGGCAGTGCCGTCGCCGACTTCGACGAGCCAGAAACCGAGCGTTTGCGCGATCGGCGGCGCCGGAATGGTGCCGTCGATCAAGGCCTGCATTATCTGCCGGCCGGTCATGCCGGCAACCTGCTCGGGCTTTGCGATGCCGTAGGTGAAAGACCGAGCCGGGCTTGAGGGTGTTTCCATGTCCATACAAATGATGTGCGCGGCGCCGCCTCGGAAGGGCGGTCGGCAAGGGTTCGTTACGATATTAGCTTTTCTCAGCCGGGATGACGATTTGCGTCTGGATCACCAGCGCGCAAAGCCTGCCGTCGGCGCGTGTGATCTTCGTCTGCCACACCATGGTGGTGCGGCCCAGGTGCAGCGGGGTCGACTCGGCGCGGGCCGTTTCGCCGACGGGAATGGCGGCGAAGAAATTGGTCTTGCTCTCGATCGTCGCTGTTCGCGCCCCCTTCGGCAAATTCGCCACGGCGCCCACGGCGCCCACATTGTCGGCGAATGCCATAATGGCACCGCCGTGCAGAATCTCGGGAACGGTGGCGAGCTCTCCGCGCACCGGAAGCTCGGCTTCGACGCGCTCCGGGGAAATGTGGGTGATTTTGATGCCCAGGAAATCGGCGAAGGGGGCGCGCAGTTCGGCGGGGCTGCTCATGGGCTTCCTCGTGGGATCGACGTTGGGCTGCAATCGTTTGCCGATGCTGGGCGATCCACCCGGCGATGACAAGGCAGTTCGCTGGCGGCAGGGCTGACCCGCGCGCGCCGCAAGTGGTCGTCTTATATGATCTAAGGCGGCTACGCTGAAAGCGGGGCGCTTCTCGCCCGTTACCGGAGGTTAGGCTGATGCGGCAGATCTGGATCACGAAAGCCGGCCCGCCGGAGGTTCTCCAGGTCAAGGAGGCGCCCGATCCTGAACCGAAAGCCGGCGAAGTGCGGATCAGGGTCGCGGCGAGCGGGGTCAATTTCGCCGATATTTTGGGCCGAATGGGCCTTTACCCGGACATGCCGCCGCTGCCGGTGGTGCCGGGCTATGAAGTCAGCGGCCGCATCGATGCGGTAGGCGAGGGTACAGACACCGCTTGGGTCGGACGCGACGTCATCGCGGTGATCCGGTTTAGCGGCTATTCCGACGTTGTCTGCGTCCCGGCCAACCAGGTCTTCGCGCGCCCCGCAGGCATGGACGCCTTGGAAGGTGCCGCGATTCCGGTGAATTATTTCACGGCGTGGCAGCTCGTGGTGGTGATGGGCGGCCTGAAACCCAACGAAACCGTTCTCGTGCATTCGGCCGGCGGCGGCGTCGGCATTGCCGCCACCCAGATCGCCAAACATATCGGCGCGCGCGTCATCGGCACCGCGTCGGCGGCCAAGCACGCCGAGCTGCGCACGCTCGGCGTCGATCAGCTGATCGATTACCGAACGGAGGACTTTGAAACGCGGACCCGCGAGATCACCAATGGTCGCGGTGTTGAACTTATTCTTGATGCTATTGGGGGCGAGTCGTGGAAGAAAGGTTATCGCACTCTCGCACCGACGGGCCGGCTCGGCATGTTCGGTATTTCTGCGGCTGTAGGCGGCAAGGAGCGCAGCTGGGTGGGGATGTTGGCTACGCTTGTCCGCGTTCCCTGGTTTCAATTTAATCCGCTGTCGCTGATGAACGCCAACAAAGGCGTGTTCGGTGTCAATCTCGGCCATCTGTGGGGAGAACTCGACCGCCAGCGCAGTTGGGCCGAGCAGCTGCTGGATTTATGGACGAAAGGCGTCGTCAAGCCAAAGATCGCCCGCACCTTCAAGTTCGATGAAGCGCCACAGGCCCATCATTTCATTCAGGATCGCAGGAATATCGGCAAAGTCCTTTTGGTGCCCTAGCTTTATTCCGGATCGACTCCGTGCAGAACTTAGAACGCAAGAGCGCGGCCGAAGCCGCGCTCTCGCACGCAAACTGACCGCTCCGTTAATGCGGTTGCGGGACGATGCGGATGTAGGGCTTCGGCGTCTTCCAGCCCTGCGGATAAAGCTTCTGCGCCTCCTCATTGGTTACGGCGCCGGTGAGGATGACGTCTTCGCCTTGCTTCCAGTTGGCCGGCGTCGCCACGCGGTGCTTGGCGGTGAGCTGCAACGAGTCGACCACGCGCAGCACCTCGTCGAAATTGCGCCCCGTTGTCATCGGGTAGACCAGCACGAGCTTGATCTTCTTGTCGGGGCCGATGACGAACACATTGCGCACCGTTTGATTGTCGGCGGGCGTGCGGCCTTCCGATGTGCCGCCCGTGCTCGCCGGCAACATGCCGTACAGCTTGGAAATGTGCAGATCGGTGTCGCCGATCATGGGATAGTTCGGGGCGAAGCCGCTGACGTCCTTGATGTCCGCGGACCACTTCTTGTGATTGTCGACCGGATCGACGGAAAGCCCGATGATTTTCACGCCGCGCTTGTCGAACTCGGGTTTAAGACGCGCCATCGTGCCCAATTCAGTGGTGCAGACCGGGGTAAAATCTTTGGGGTGCGAGAACAGCACGACCCAGCTGTTGCCGATCCAATCATGGAAGCGGATTTTGCCTTCCGTCGTTTCGGCTTCGAAATCCGGGGCGGTATCGCCAATCTGGAGTGCCATGCAAACCTCCGTCCTGTGGGACTGATCCAAGATGTTTGGGAGATATTTTCTTGTATTACATGGCGTTAAGGAGGCGGCAATACCAGCCCTTCTACTGAGGATCATTCGTTTGAATTCGGTAGAACACTAAGAAGAATTAAACCGTCGCTTCATTCGTCCGTGGAAAAAATTTCCAAGACTTTTCGCCGACCACCGGAGACCTCTTGACCGGCATGAGCGCGGCTGCCGTTCACCAATGCTTGAAGGGATGAGCTGCTTTTGCCCCCACTTTGCCTTATCGCGGCCTTTCGGCGGCCAGCCTCACCTCCCAAATTTCCTTCCAAGCATGAGTCCCGGTACGGCCGGGCCCCGAAGATAGTGGAACCGCGCGTCGGCCTCGGCTGTTGAGGATGCATGCGGGAGGTCCCGATGAAGCCGCCGATCGATCAAGACCGTGTCACTCTCGAGATGCTGTTCGCAGCGATTGCGCATTCGCAAATCGTTGTTGAAGGATCGGCGAAGCGTCTTCCCGACGGTTTCGATAACGTGGACGCTGCCATCCTCGACTGGATCGCCGCCGAGGGTCACCGCCTCGGCCACAGCTTCGTGCGAATGTAATCGCGGCGTGACGCCGTACGCCGATATCTTAAGTGGAGCATGATCTTTTCGGAAAACCGGCTTCCACTTTTCCGGATCATGCTCTAGCAGCGCCGTGCTGGACAACTGACGCTCCGGCCGGGAATCCTGCGGCCCGATAGCCAAAGGCCGCCTCATCGCATAAACAAGCCCGTCAGAGGGGGCTTTCGGTCGCCACGCCGGCAACGGCCGACCGGCTCGCGGCCGTCATTGACACGGCGGCGAGGACACCGTTAAGCCAAACGACCGGCACGCGAGTTTCATACCCGGAATGTTCAAGCGAATCCTGATTGCCAACCGCGGCGAGATCGCCTGCCGGATCATCAAAACCGCCCGCCGCATGGGCATCGAGACTGTCGCGGTCTATTCCGAGGCCGACCGCGACGCCTTGCATGTCGAGATGGCCGACATGGCGATCCCGATCGGGCCGCCGCTGGCGGCGCAGAGTTACCTCGTCGTCGACAATATCATCGCCGCCTGCAAGCAGAGCGGCGCCGAGGCGGTGCATCCGGGCTACGGATTCCTCTCCGAGCGCGCCGCGTTCGCGGGAGCGCTGGCCAAGGCCGGCATCGTGTTTATCGGCCCAAATCCCAAAGCCATCGCCGCCATGGGCGACAAGATCGAGTCGAAGAAGGCGGCCGCTCGCGCCAAGGTCTCGACCGTCCCCGGTCATCTCGGCGTCATCGAGGATGACAATCAAGCGATCGCCATCGCCGAGCAGATCGGTTACCCGGTGATGATCAAGGCGTCCGCCGGCGGCGGCGGCAAAGGCATGCGTATCGCCTTCACCAAAGGCGAGGTGGCGGAAAACTTTGCCCGCGCGCGCTCTGAGGCGAAATCGAGCTTCGGCGATGATCGCGTCTTCATCGAAAAATTCATCACCGATCCGCGCCACGTCGAAATCCAAGTGTTGGGCGACAAGCACGGCAACGTTATTTATCTCGGCGAGCGCGAGTGCTCGATCCAGCGCCGCAACCAGAAGGTCATCGAGGAATCGCCGAGCCCGCTGCTCGACGCCAAGACCCGCGCAAAAATGGGCGAGCAGGCGGTCGCGCTGGCGAAAGCCGTCGGCTACGACAGCGCCGGAACGGTGGAGTTCGTCGCCGGCCAGGACCGGAGCTTCTTTTTTTTGGAGATGAACACCCGGCTTCAGGTCGAGCATCCGGTGACCGAGCTGGTCACCGGCATCGATCTGGTCGAGCAGATGATCCGCGTCGCGGCGGGCGAGCCGCTTAAGCTCAAGCAGGGCGACATCAAACTTGACGGCTGGGCGGTCGAGAGCCGCATCTATGCCGAGGATCCCTACCGCAACTTCGCGCCCTCGATCGGCCGGCTGGTGCGCTACCGGCCGCCGGCAGAAGGCGAGCATAACGGCGTGACGCTGCGCAACGACACCGGCGTCTTCGAGGGCGGCGAAATCTCGCTCTATTACGATCCGATGATCGCCAAGCTGGTCACCCACGCCAAGACCCGCGAGCAGGCGATCG
The DNA here is from genome assembly GCA_050010955.1 of Xanthobacteraceae bacterium. Taxonomy (GTDB): domain Bacteria; phylum Pseudomonadota; class Alphaproteobacteria; order Rhizobiales; family Xanthobacteraceae; genus BOG-931. Next base: position 32,122 of record JBEKJZ010000010.1, read on the forward strand.
ATGCCCAGGCCGATGCGCTCGATGCGTTCACCATCGAAGGCATCCGCCACAACATTCCGTTTCTCGCCGCCATCATGCAGCGGCCGCGCTGGCGCTCCGGCAAGCTCAGCACGGCCTTCATCGCCGAGGAATTTCCCGGCGGCTTCGAGCGGCCGCGGCCGACCGGCGCGGTGGCGCGGACACTCGCCGGCGTCGCCGCCGCCATCGACCATGTCATGGGCGAGCGCAAACGGCGCATCTCCGGCCAATCGAACCGCGCGGTGACCCGCGAACGCCGGCGCGCCATTTGGCTCGGCGCGGACGAAATTCACGCCGATGTCGTGCGCGAAGGCGACGCCATCACGGTGCTGTTCGAGGACGGTAATAGTCACGTGCTCGCCTCGAAATGGATTCCCGGCATGCCGGTCTGGGTTGGCTCGCTCGATGGCACCGCCGTGGCGGCGCATGTGCGTATGATCCCCAACGGCTTCGAGCTTGCGTACCGCGGCGTTGAAGCGAAGGCCTTCGTCTACACCGAGCGTGAAGCCGCTTACGCGCGGCTGATGCCGGTCAAGACGCTGTCAGCCATCGAAAAATCCGTGCGCTGCCCGATGCCCGGCCTGATCGTTTCGGTCGCCGTCGCCGAAGGCCAGGAGGTCAAGGCCGGCGAGACCTTGGCCGTGGTCGAGGCCATGAAGATGGAGAATATCCTGCGCGCCGAGCGCGACGGCACCATCAAGAACATCCGCGTCAAGCCGGGCGATAGCGTCGCCGTGGACGCGGTGATCATGGAATTCGCCTAAGCATCATTCCGGGGCGTAGGCCGGTGCCGCTGGGGCTGACAACATGCAAACACTGCGCTTTCTGTTCTCGCCGTCCGGGCGGTTGCCGCCTCTGGCGTTCGCCTTGGCCGTGGTCGTTGTCTATCTCGCCGGCGCGGCGTCGCACCTGCTTACGGCGCCGGAGGTGATTGCGCGCGGCGGGCTGTGGCCTTTCGTGGCGGCCCAGGCGCTGCTCGTCTGGATCTGGTTTGCGCTTCACGCCAAGCGCCTGCGCGATGCCGGCCGCACCGCCGGGCTGGCGGCTGGCGTCAGCCTTCTTTACGCCCTCTCGGTCGTCCTGCTGATCATCATCGTCGCTTCGTTCTACAACGTGCTGGCCGGCGAAGTCCCGGATGCGAATACGGCGAGCGCGCTTGGCTTGATCCTGTTGGTTTCGATCGTCGCCATTTTGCTCGGCTCGCCGCATTACGATCTTGCCTGGCTGATGGTGGCGATCTTGCTGCTGATCGCCTTCGTCCCCGTCATCGTGGCGATCATCGTGTCGCTATGGGCTGCGACGCGGCCACGCAGGCTGAGCGCGCCGCCTGCAGCGGTCCCGCCGTGATGTTGCATTTCGCCTATGGATCGAACATGAGCCGCGCCGTCATGCGTGCGCACGCCCCGCGCGCGGTGCCGCTCGGTGCCGCGACGCTGGCGAACTACCGTTTCGTCATTACCGCCGACGGTTACGCCTCGGTCGAGCCGCGGCGCGTCGCGGCGGTCCACGGCGTGCTGTGGCGGCTGACGCCGCGCGACCGCGCGACGCTCGACGCCTGGGAGAACATCGCGGCCGGATTATATCGGGCCGAGACGCTGCCGGTGCAGCACGCCGGCCGCCGCCGCATGGCGCTGGTTTATATCGCCCGTCTGCGCGGTGCGGGCCGGCCGCGCGCGGGCTATATGGAGATTGTAATTGCAGCAGCGCGCGAGTGGGAGTTGCCGAACTCGTACATCGCGTCCTTGCGCCACTGGTTGCGTCCAATTGGCGCCGGGCCGCGCAACCTCAGGGAATTCGCATGGATGTGATCCGCTGTGTCGTCATCCGCGGCCGGGTGCACGGCGTCGGCTTTCGCGCCTGGACCGAACTGATGGCGCTCGAACGCGGTGTCGAAGGTTGGGTGCGCAATTGCCGCGACGGCTCGGTCGAGGCGCTTTTCGCCGGTTTGGAAGAGGTCGTCCTGACCATGATCGAGCTCTGCCGCGAGGGGCCGCCCGGCGCCCGCGTCGTGCAAATCGATCAGCGCGACGGCACCGATGAAGAACTGGCGCTGCGCCGTCGCGGCGAGCTTTTCTCGATACTCGAAACGAGCTGAGCATCGGCCGTGGGGCCGAACAGCCGTTCGAACTCAGCGCGCAGGACGCTGTCGAGCCGCGCCATAGAAACCCGGCGGTCGAGATCGGCGAGGCTGGTGACGCCGTGGCGCGGATCGGAAATCCCGCACGGCACGATGCCGGAGAAATGCGACAAGTCGGGCGCGACGTTGATCGCGAAGCCGTGCAGCGTCACCCAGCGCTGGATGCGGACGCCGATGGCGGCGATCTTGTCCTCGGCCGCTTCGCCCTTCTCGGGGCGCCGCACCCACACGCCGATGCGGTCGTCGCGGCGCTCGCCGCGCACGCCGAAGGCGGCCAGCGTGCGGATGATCCATTCCTCGATCGTGGCGACGAAGCGGCGGACGTCCGGTGCCCGGCGCTTGAGATCGAGCATGACATAGCCGACGCGCTGGCCCGGACCGTGATAGGTGAACTGGCCGCCGCGGCCGGCGACGTGGACCGGAAAGCGCGCCTCGATCAGCTCTTGCGGCCGCGACGAGGTCCCGGCGGTATAAAGCGGGGGATGTTCGAGGAGCCAGACGAGTTCGCTTGCCTCGCCTTGCGCGATCGCTGCCGCACGGGCCGCCATGGCCGCGAGCGCGCTCGCGTAATCGACCGGCGCGTCGCTTGCAAGCCACTCGACCGGCGGCGAGCCGGCGGCGGGAAGAAGGCGAATCGTCAGATTGCTGCGCGTGTGGATGCCTTGTCCTATGCTGTTGGGCGGAGAGAATATCGCACCGGACCCCGATCGCAAACTACGCCCGGCGCGGGCCTTGTCGGGGCAAGGGCGAACTGTTACATCGGCGCCGTCGCGCGCCGGCTTACGGCGCGTTCGCCCCACATGCGGTCGTGGCGGAATTGGTAGACGCACTAGCTTGAGGTGCTAGCGGGGCGACCCGTGGAGGTTCGAGTCCTCTCGACCGCACCATTCTCGAAGACCGTCGATCTTGGCAATGCGGCAGCGACAGCGACAACCATCATCGCCGCAATGCCCGGCGCGAAATTCGCACCCTCGAGCCGGCCGGGCAGGGGCCAGCGCCCAAACCCGCTTGACAGGTTCCTAGGGTGACGTACCCTCAAAGGTGCTGGTCGCTGGACCAAGCGACGTCCCAATCGGCCAAAAGACCGTTACGGGAGGCAAAAGGGAGGATATCGACGCCGGTTCCAGGCGATCGAGCTTTATTCATGTTGTCGATCTTGACCGCGCGGGCCCGATATGCCGGGCCGCGGAGGCCATGATAGCGACGGCGCAATTCGCAGCCTGGCCGGCGGACATCACGTCCGCAGCTGCAACGGCGCTGACCTGTCGTCACGGGCCAGACCAAAAACGATCCATGGGAGGAGAAGAGAATGAATCTTGTAGCAAAGTTGAAGCTGGGCGCGGCGACGATGGTGGCGGCCACGGCCGCTGTTGCTGTCGCGGGATTCCTGTTTGCGTCCGGCGCCGGCTCCGAGGAGCTCAAGCACTACGATTCCAGCAAGAAAGACTTCTGGCTGCATCCGCCGGATGACTGGTTCATGGGTGACGAGACGCAGGAGCAGAAGGGCACCCACGTCCTCAACACGCTGCCGCCGCCGACCGGCTTCACCAAAGACGAGATCGAGGCCAATCTAAAGAACATCAAGCTGCCGCCCGGCTTCAAGATCGAGCTGTGGGCCGACGGTCTGCCCGGTGCGCGGCAGATGGCGTGGGGCGACAACGGCACGCTGTACGTCGGTTCGTTCTTGAACACCAACGTCTACGCAGTGGTGGACGAGGGCGGCAAGAAGACGGTCAAGACCGTCCTCAAGGGCATGAAGATGCCCACCGGGATCGCCTACCGTGACGGTGCGCTCTACGTTGCCGACATCGATAAGATCTACAAGTACAACAAGCCCGACGGCGTTCTCGACAACATGCCGAAGCCGGAAGTCGTCTACGACGACATGCCGCCTTACATTCCGCATGGCTGGAAATATCTGACGTTCGACAAGAACGGCTGGCTGTACGTGGCCTTCGGACCACCCTGCAATATCTGCCTGCCGCCGACGTCGACCTCGCAGATCCGGCGTATCGATCCGTCGACCGGGCTGGCGGAAATCGTGGCACTGGGCGTCCGCAACAGCGTCGGCGGCGATGTCGATCCGCGTAGCGGCGACTACTGGTTCACCGAAAACGCGCGCGATTGGCTCGGCGACGATATTCCGAGCGACAAACTCAACCACATCACCAAGACCGGCGAGAATTTCGGCTACCCGCATTGCCACCAAGGCGACATACCGGATCCGAAATTGGCGATGGGCCACAAGTGCTCGGAATTTGCTCCTCCGGCGCTCAAGCTCGGCGCCCACGTGGCTCCGCTGGGCATGAAGTTCTACACTGGGAATCAATTCCCGGCGGACTACAAAGACAGCATGATCATTGCCGAGCACGGCTCCTGGAACCGTCACAAGTTCCAGGGTGGACGGCTGGTGCGCGTCACCGTCGATCCGGATGGCAAGAACATCAAGGAGCAGGAGTTCGCCTCCGGTTGGATCGGCGCCGACGGCAAGTATCGCGGCCGGCCCAATGACGTGCTGCAAGCGAAGGACGGCTCGCTGATGGTGGCCGACGATTTTACCGGCGCCATCTACCGGATCAGCTACAGCAAGTGATCCTCAGTGCGATCGCTCCCGCCGGGGGCGGGAGCGATCATTATTTGATCCTTTGCGGGTCCGAGCCGGCCAGCTCCGGCTCCGACCCGTCCTCCAATCCAAATAAAATTCCGTCGGATGACGGTGCGGCGTGCCTCACCGAGAGGCGCGCGGGTCGTTCGGTGAAGAGCGACGCTTCCCGCATCGACGTGTCATCTAGTGTCCCGATTCCAAAGTTTGCATCATTATGCGGCACCCTCGTTTGCGAACTTCGGAATCGAAGGACACTAGCAATGTATTGATCTAGTGTGGCTTTGGTTCAGAAGTCCGCATGACGAGTTGGCGGCAAAAATGATGCGGACTTCTGAACCGCCACACTAGTGCAAACAGTTCGCGGTGCGTTGAACATGAAATCGGTTTTGTCCCTCCTGCTTGTCTTGGCGTTGTCGGGTCTGCGCATCGGTATCGGACCGGCATTGGCCGCGGATGTTTCGGCCGGCAAAGCGACGGCGGAAACCTGCGCCGGCTGCCATGGGGCGGACAGCATTTCGCAAATGCCGCTGACGCCGTCGCTCGCCGGCCAGTCGGATGAGTTCGTGCAATGGCAGCTCGTCTATTTTCGCTCGGGGACCAGAAAGAGCGAGGTAATGGGGCCGATTGCCGAGGCGTTGACTAACGAGGAAATCCGCAACCTCGGCGCTTATTACGCTTCGCTCGCGCCGCCGAAGCCGGAGGCTGCGGCCGACACACTCGCTCAGACCGGCGAAAAGCTTGCCCGGCAGCACCGCTGTGCATCGTGTCACGCCGACGATTACTCGGGCTTCCGGGCGGCGGCGCGGCTTGCCGGCCAGCGCGAGGATGTCTTGCTCAAGGCGCTGCACGATTTCAAATCCGGCACCCGCGTGGGGTCCGGCGTCGCCTCCATGGCGGACGTCGTCTACGAACTCAACGACGCCGACATGCAGGCGCTGGCGCATTACATGGCCACGCGACCTTGACGTGGGACGGGCCTCGCAAGGGGTGATGGGCCGCCTAATGGGCTCGCGCCCATCGCGCACCGCTTGCTCGGCGTTTCGAGAATGTGCCACAATTACAACGGCTAAAATCGCCAAATACAAACTTCAACAAACGCACAGCAGGGGAGGGTTCTACATGCACAAGAGTATGTTACTCGCCGTGCCGGCAGCCATGCTGTTGGCCTCCGTGACGGCGTTCGCGCAGAATAGTCCAAGCAATCTGGAAAAGCTTGGATCGATGAAGACCACGGGCGCGTCGCCGAATATTCCGACGATTCCGCAAACCGGCCCGAAGGCCGACGCGATCAAGAAGCACCTGGAAAAGATCAGGCTGCCGCACGGCTTCCACATCGGCCTCTACGCGCTCGTCCCCGACGCCCGCCATATGGCGGTTGGGCCGCAAGGCATCGTGACCTTCGTCGGCACCCGCAAGGCCAATGTCTATGCGGTCACCGACCGCGGCAAGTCGGGCGTCGCTGACGAAGTCAAGCCGTTCGCTTCCACGATCGATCTCGTCCTCCCGAACGGCCCATGCTTTTCCAAGGACGGCTTTCTGTTCATCGCCGAGCAGAACCGGGTGCTGATGTATCCGGCGGCCGAATTCTTCTATGAAAGTCCCGACGTGGTGGCGGTGCCGATCGTGCCCCAGGGCGAACTTATTCCGAAGGAAGAGGAGAGCTACAACCACACGGCCCGGGTCTGCCGCGTCGGTCCGGACAACAAGCTTTACATCACGCTCGGACAGCCGTTCAACGTACCGCCGCCGGAGAAGACCGACCTCTACAAGAAATGGGGCATCGGCGGCATCATCCGCATGGATCGTGACGGCAAGAACCGCGAGGTCTATGCCTGGGGCGTCCGTAACTCGGTGGGCATGGACTTCAACCCGAAGGATAAGACACCGTGGTTCACCGATAATCAGGTCGACGGCATGGGCGACGATATTCCGCCCGGCGAACTCAACCGCGCGACCAAGGCCGGTCAGAATTTCGGCTTTCCCTGGTACGGCGGCGGTCATGTCCGCACCGAGGAGTACAAGAGCGAGACGCCGCCGGCCGACGTGGTGTTTCCACAGGTCGAGATGGTCGCGCATGCGGCCGATCTCGGCATGACCTTCTACAGCGGAAAGATGTTCCCGCGGAAATATCAGGGCGCCATCTTCTCGGCGCAGCACGGCTCCTGGAACCGTACCGTTCCGGTCGGCGCGCGCGTGATGGTGACCTACCTCAAAGAGGACGGCACGGCCGAAAAGACCGAGCCGTTCGCGGAAGGCTGGCTCGATGAGAATGGCGAATATTTGGGTCGGCCGGTGGACGTCGCTCAGCTGAGGGACGGCTCCATCCTCGTGTCGGATGACTTCGCCGGCGCGCTCTATCGGATCTGGTACGACGGTAAATAGAGCAGGTCCGTTTTCCCCATTATCGGCGCCGCGCTCGGTTGGCGCGGCGCCGTCCGTTATGATGACGTCGCTGGACACGGTAGTCGACCATGACGCTGCGGACTCGGATAGCGGCTTTCATCGTCGGGGGCTGCGCGGTTGCGGCCCTGGCGGTGAACGACGGCTGCGCCGCCGGTAACGTGACTGCCGGGCGGCAGAAGGCGCTGGCGTGTCAGGCTTGTCACGGCATGGACGGCAAGGCGAAGATTCCGGAAGCGCCGAATCTCGCCGGGCAAAGCGATATCTACCTGGTCAAAGCGCTGAAGGACTACCGCGGTGGCGCGCGCAAGGACGACATGATGTCTCTGGTGGCGCCGGCCCTCAAAGACCAGGACATCGATGATCTCGCCGCTTATTACTCCGCGATCGAGGTCAGCGTCGGGCCGCCGTTCAAATAGCGACCAACAGGGCCGATGTCTTGCACGCTCGGCACAGGCAATTCCGCAGTGCCGGACGGCACTACGGCGTCCGTGGGATCGGGCCACGGCATAACGGCCGCCGCGAACATTCGGGCATCTGCCGAGCCGTCCGCCAGCACGACCCTTCGCCATGGGCGGTAATCGGTAGCAAAGGCCATCGCGTCCGGCGCCGGCAGCGCGACGCGATCGGTGACCGGCACCGCCGTGATCGGCGGACAGGCCGTCGGCCCGCCCGCCGTCTCGATGCGGCCCGGCCGCTCGCCGGGTATCACGTGCACAACATGAAAGCCCTGCTCGCGCAATTCCTTGAGCAGGCCCGGCAAGGCGGCGACTGTTTTCGGGTGAATGTCGTGCAGCAGCAAGATGCCCTTGCCGCGCGCCTGCAGGCGGCTCACGGCGCGGCGGGTGATGTCGCTCGGCTTGATGCGCCGGTGCCAATCGTCGGCCACCGTGTCGGAGCCGAAAACGACGAGGGAACGGGCGGCAAGCTCCTCCTCGATCGCGTCGGAGCGCGCCAGGCCGGGAATGCGAAAGAACGGCGCCAGCTCCGCCGCATCGCCGAGTGCGGCGCCCACGTCGGCAATGCCTTGGTCGATCTCCTGGCGCACTTTCTCGACCGACAACTTCTGGAATCGGGACGGATGATCTTCGCTGTGGGTACCGATGCTGTGCCCGGCCTCATAGATGCGGCGCACCACGTCGGGATACGCATGGGCCATGCGGCCGACGAGGAAATACGTCGCCTTGACGCATTGCGCAGCCAGGATATCGAGGATCTGGTTCGAATACGGCGGCAACGGTCCGTCGTCGAAGGTGAGAACGACTTCCTTATCGGCCAGCGGCAGCGTTTCGGGATACTGCATCCGCCCGATCCGCGTCAGCTCGCCGGGCTGCAGCACGAGCACGCGGCTGGTTCCCAGCGCGTTGGGATTTCCTGAACAGTCCTGTGCCCGCGCGGGCGCGGCTCCGACGAGCGCGCCAGCCATGCCGGCGGTCGCGCCGAGAGCAGCAGCCAAAACCAAAAGAATCGATGCCCGCAGGCTTCGCATGCCCCATTTTCGGTACTCGGCCAGCTTGCACTTCGCCGCCGTACCGCCCCTGCGACTCACATTACGGAGAGCTGTAATTAATGTCATGTTAACGATCAGTGAACGACTAGGCGCCGTTGAAAAATGCCAAGCGGGCACGCCTCTTTCCTTGCCGTTAATGATGGGCACCTAATCTCCCTCCCGGCAATTTCCTGACGGGGCGTGAGTATGACGGCTGCGGCGGCAGCCCGGGAATGGTGGGCGGCACACCGGCGGTGTTCGCGCGAGTCGGTGCGCTCGTTCGTCCGCGACGGCAAAAACTCGAGAGCCCTGCGCCTGGCGTTGTTCTTGCCGGCCTTTCTCGCCGGCGCGATGATCGTGTTCGCCGCGATCGGTTTTGCCGTTACCCAGCTTGGCGAGAGCCGTCTCCAGGCCGAGCGGCATGCGGCGCTGCGGCTGGCGCTTGACGAATTTGGCGGGGCGTCCGGCGACGCCGGGCAATTCGACGATGCCCGGCTCCGCCTGATCGAGCGGCGGGCCGGCGTGACCGACCTGCGGTTCGATGCCGCGCCCACGCCGGATGCCGGCCGCGAGCTGCAATCGCTGCACGATGCGCGCGGCCGCATCGTCGGCTGGTTCAGTTGGATGGCCGACAGCGCGCACTTTCGCGCCATGGATCGGATGTGGGCGCTGCTGGTGGCGGTCGGCGCCGCGCTCGCATTGTGCGCCGTTCTCGCCGTGCGCGGCCTGCAGGCGCTGTTGCGTTCGCTCGAAAGCAGCACCGAGACGGTGCGCAAGCTGACCCGCCAGGACGAATTGACCGGCCTGCCAAATCACCGCGTGATGATCGAGAGTCTCGCCGATGCGCTGGCCCGGCGCGGCTCCGGCATCGTGGTCTTCGCGCTGATCGATCTCGACGGCTTTCGCGACGTCAACGACACGCTGGGACGGGCGGCCGGCGACACCGTGCTGTTGAATATCGCCGAACGGCTGCGCGCCGGATTGCCGGCGGGCGCGCTGTTCGGCCGCTTCGAGGACGACGAGTTCGCCGTGATCGTCAGTAGCGACGACCGGCGCACTGCGACGGTGCTCACCGAAGCGCTGCGCGCTTCGCTGCTGCGTCCGATGTTTATCGACCGGATGTGGCAGATCGCGGCCGGCATCGGTATCGCGCAAGCACCGGAGGACGGCACGACCGGCGAGGAACTGATGCGTCGTGCCAGCCTGGCGCTGCGCGCTGCCAAGCGGGAAGGGCGCGGCAAAGCGCGACGCTTCGAGCCGCAGATCGAAGCCGAGTATGCCGAGCGGCGGAGCCTCTTGCGCGAACTGGAAACCGCCATCTCGCTGCAGGCGTTCGACGTCCATTACCAGCCCGTGGTCGCCGCCAGCGGCGGCGCCATCGTCGGCGTCGAGGCGCTGCTGCGCTGGACGCACCCGACGCGCGGCGCCATCGCGCCGTCCGTTTTCATTCCGCTCGCCGAGCAGAGCGGTCTGATGTCGCAGCTCGGCGAGATCGTGCTGCGGCGGGCGCTGTCCGACGGCGCGCGGTGGAAGGGCCTGTCGGTCGCGGTCAATCTCTCGCCGTTGCAGATCCGCCATCCCTGGCTGGTCGATCTGGTTAGTGCCATCATGGCCGAGACCGGCATCGCTCCGTCGCGCGTCGTGCTCGAAGTGACCGAAGGGATTCTGATCGATAATCCGCAGGAAGCGCAAACCAGGCTGCAAGCCTTGCGCGCGCTTGGCGTAAGCATCGCGCTGGACGATTTCGGCACCGGCTATTCGAGCTTGAGCTACCTGCAAAAATTCCCCTTCGATCAGCTCAAGATCGACCGCGCTTTCGTCGCCTCGCTGGGAGCGTCCGGCAATACCGGCGCGATCATCCAGTCGATCGTCACGCTCGGCCACGCGCTCGGCATGAAGGTGCTGGCGGAGGGCATCGAGAACGACGAACAGCGGGTGCTGCTGCGGCTGGCCGGCTGCGACGAGATGCAGGGCTACCTGTTCGCCCGTCCGGGTCCGGCCGCGGAGATCGACAAGGCGCTGGCGCGCGCGGCGCGTGCCGCGGCCGCAGGGTAAGGGCGCGTTTCGCCGCTGACAGGCTCGCAGCCAACCGCTATCTATAAAGCGCCCCGTGCGTCCGCCATGTCGGCGGGATGGAGCGCGTAAATGATAGCGAACCGCCTTCCCGGGCTCGATTTCGACCTCGGCAGCGATATTACCATGCTGCGCGAGACGGTGGCCGACTTTGCCCAGGATAAGATCGCCCCGCACGCGGCCGAGATCGACCGCGCGAACAGCTTTCCGCGCGAGCTTTGGCCGCAGCTCGGCGCGCTCGGCCTCCTTGGCATCACGGTCGAAGAGGAATGGGGCGGCTCAGGCCTCGGCTATCTCGCCCATTGCGTCGCCATGGAGGAGATTTCCCGCGCCTCGGGGTCCATCGGCCTGTCCTACGGCGCGCATTCGAACCTCTGCGTCAACCAGATCAGGCGCAACGGCAATCCCGAGCAGAAAAAGCGCTATTTGCCCAAATTGATCTCCGGCGCGCATGTCGGCGCGCTGGCGATGTCGGAAGCGGGCGCCGGCTCGGATGTGGTGTCGATGCGCACGCGCGCCGATCCCCGCGGCACTGGCTATGTGCTCAACGGCGCGAAAATGTGGATCACCAACGGTCCGGTGGCCGATACGCTGGTGATCTATGCCAAGACCGACCGCATCGCGGGATCGCGGGGCATGACGGCCTTCATCGTCGAGAAGACGTTCAAGGGCTTTTCCGCCAGCAAGAAGCTCGACAAGCTCGGCATGCGCGGTTCCGACACTAGCGAGCTCGTATTCGAGGATTGCGAGGTGCCGGCCGAGAACGTGCTCGGTGTCGTCGGCAACGGCGTCAACGTCCTGATGTCGGGCCTCGACTATGAGCGCACCGTGCTGGCGGCGGGACCGCTCGGGCTGATGCAGGCCTGCCTCGACCTGGTGATTCCCTATCTCCACCAGCGCTCGCAGTTCGGTCAGCCGATCGGCCGCTTCCAGCTGATGCAGGCCAAGCTCGCGGACATGTATGTCACGCTCAACGCCGCCAAGGCTTATGTCTATGCCGTGGCGAAAGCCTGCGACCGCGGCGAGACCTCGCGCGAGGACGCTGCGGGCGCCATTCTCTATGCGGCGGAACGCGCGACCTGGATGGCGCTCGAAGCCATCCAGTGCCTCGGCGGCAACGGCTACATCAACGATTACCCGACTGGGCGGCTGCTGCGCGACGCCAAACTCTACGAAATCGGCGCCGGCACCAGCGAGATCCGCCGCATGCTGATCGGCCGCGAGATCTTCGAGAAGACCAAGTGACCGGCAAGCAGGGTTCCCGGTAATCCCGCTCGCGCGCGGTCGCCGGCGGCGGCCGGCCGCGATGGGGAGGTCGCGCGGGTTGCGGGAAATCCGGAAAAGCGCCAAAAGGTCCGGCCGGTTTCTTGAAGCGAAAACTTGCACAAGCGGCAAAGTCAATTAAGCGGCGGTCAATGCGATCATTCAGGCGTCTCGGAACCATTCCCTGGGTGCAGAAGGCCGTCGGCGTCGTCGCCGCCGAGTATCTGCGCCTGGTCTGGAAGACGAGCTCGTTTGCCATCGATCCGGTGGATATCTACGACCGCATCGTCCCGGATGTGCCGATCATTGTCGCGATGTGGCACGGCCAGCATTTCATGATGCCGTTCTTCCGCCGCAGCCATCGCGTCACGGTGCTGATCTCGCGCCATCGCGACGGCGAGGTCAACGCCATCGCCGCCGAACGTCTCGGCCTCGAGACCATACGCGGATCGGGGACGAGCGGCCGCGACTTTCACCGCAAGGGCGGCGTCGCCGGTTTCAAGGCGATGCTCGATGCGCTGGCGCAAGGTTGCAGCGTCGCGCTCACCGCCGACATTCCGAAGGTGTCGCGCGTCGCCGGACGCGGCATTGTCCAGCTCGCGCGCGCCTCGGGACGCCCGATCTATCCAGTCGTCGTGGCGACGAGCCGCCGCATCCAGATGCATAATTGGGACCGCTCGGTCATCAATCTGCCGTTCGGCCGCTTCGCCATCGCCATCGGCGAGCCGATCCGCGTGGCGCCGGATGCGGACGACGCGGCGCTCGAGAGCGCGCGGCGCCTGGTCGAAGGAGGCCTCAACGCCACGACGGACAAGGCCTACGGCATGGTCGACGGCTCCGCCAAAGACTGGCGCCGCCACCGCACGATCGTCAGCCAAGCCCTCGCTCGTTTTCCAGCAAGCAGTCTGTGAGCGCCCCTCGTCATTGCGAGGAGCGAAGCGACGAAGCAATCCAGACTTTGTACAGCTAAAGACGCTGGATTGCTTCGCTTCGTTCGCAATGACGAAAATAAAACTCATTCTCGCAACGCGATGCGCGCCCGAGGCATGGCATACAACGCGTCAAATCTCCGCCGAGCACCATCGCGTCACGCCTGAACCGGCGATGGGACCGGCTTTCGGCTCGATCATGCTCTGCGACAAATCCGTAGCCCGGTTGAGCAACGCGAAACCCGGGATGGACATTTCAAGCTTTACGATCGTCCCAGGGTTTCATCGGGTCGGCCACTTCGGGCCTGACCCGTTGGTTCAACCCGGGCTAGGGACGACATTCGCGCGTAGGACGGGTGGAGCGAAGCGATACCCATCATCAAGCGCAAGCGCCGAGGATGAGCGATGGGTTTTGCAAGGACTCAACCCACCCTACCTTCGGCAGTCACCCCAAGCGCCGGTCGTATTCGATCGCCGCAAGATCATCTTTAGCTCGCAAGCATTCAGTCGATTCCGACGCTCACCACCGCCCGTAAAATATGGTGTTGATACAACCCGCGCCGATGTCCTGACATAGGACCGAGCCGCTGCGAAAGACCTTGACACTCGTATGTTTGTCCAGATCAGGATCCAAATCTTTCAGAGAAATTACATTCACCGCGCCTTTCTCACGCGACACGAATATTGCGCCATCGCGAATCTCTCTCACCGTGAAACCGACAAAGTACGCGATGGGATAGTCATCGGCGCCGCAAGCCCACGCTTTCAGGGCCCGGTACTTCGCTTGCGGGTCTGAAAAACCCTGGAATAAGTTGAGATCGAAGTCCCCGGAGCCGGACTGCTCTTCCTTCATAACGATCTGCGACGAAAAGAATTGAGGACCGCCTTGCCGTTTTTTTCTGACCAGGTCGTCGATGTCTTCGGCGGGGTAACGGTCGAACTTGCGCAGTTCGGCCACATGATCGCTGAAGCTGCCGAGCGTAATCGACCCGGACGAGCACATTTTGATATTTTGCTCGGCTATGGCGGGCTGCGAAGCGAGGCCGAGGATGTGCCCGGCAATGACGATGAAGACGGAGATTCGCATCGATCGGAAACTTCACCATCCGGAGGCCGCAAGGATGCGGATAATCAGTAGCACGCGCTGCGAAATCAATCGCGCCCGCCGCGTGCTAATCGCGCCGGAGATAGAAGACGCGGTATCGCTGGGCTAGGTAGTTTTTCTGAAATTCTGGATACTATCCATTGACAACCCACATTTAGCAGGTTATGTAGGTTAATATTGGATAGTAGAGGTAGATATGACCCCCGGTAATCTCGCCCGTGCGGTCCGCGAACTGCCGACGACTGCTGCAAAAATTCGCGCGCTTGCGGCTCAGGGCCGGTCGCGCGCCGACATCGCCCGCGCACTTGGCATTCGCTATCAGCATGTCCGTAACGTCCTCATGCGTGACGAAGAAAAAAAGAAAGCAGAGGCGGCGAGGCCTGCCGATGCGGGAATGCCGGGGAGGATCCCGGTCGGCCCCGACGGCAGCGTGGTCATACCTTCAACCATAACCCATGCGCTGGCGCTCCAAGCAGGCGACGTTTTGTTTGTGCGCATTGATGACGGCGAAATTCACTTGTTGACGCGAAAGGCGGTGACGCGTCGTGTCCAGGCCCTGGCGCGAGAATTCGTGCCGGAGGGCGTCAGCCTGGTGGATGAACTGCTTGAAGACCGGCGCCGTGAAGTCGAAGCCGAGTCTCAGCGTGGCTAAAATCGTACTCGATGCTTCCGCTCTTCTCGCCTATATCCACGGCGAGCCTGGAGCGGAACGGGTAGCGGCCGTCCTCGACGAGGCCGTGATCTCAGCGGTCAATCTCGCCGAGGCGGTCACGAAGCTGGTGCTGACCACGGGGTCTACCGATCGAACGCTTCGGCTGATCGCGGAGGCCGAGGTGGACGTCGCCGATTTCGACCAAAGGCTGGCTCAGGAGACGGGCGCGCTCGCGGCGGTCACGCGCGCGCGAGGTCTGTCACTCGGCGACAGGGCTTGCATGGCATTGGCTCGTCGTGAGCAGGCGACCGCGATGACGGCGGATCATGCCTGGAGCAACCTCGACATCGGCGTCGAGGTTCAACTCATTCGTTCATCCTCGCGCGGTATGCGATAGTCGGTCCGCCGCTCACCCCAACCTGCGATCAAACTCCAGCACCGCGTTGAGCAGGACCTGAGCGCCGGCGGCGCATTCGTCGAAGCTCGTCGACTCCGCCTCGTTGTGGGAAATGCCGCCGGCGCAGGGGACGAAGATCATGGTGGTCGGCGCGACGCGGGAGACGTAAGCGGCGTCGTGGCCGGCGCCGGAAATGATGTCGCGTGAAGTGAAGCCGGCCTTTTCCGCGCCGCGGCGCACGCAGTCGATCAGCTCCGGCGCGAATTTGACCGCTGGCGAGTCCCAGATGCGCGCTTCCTTGTAGGTGAGCTTGAGCGGTTCGAGAATCTCGGCGAGCGAGGCCCGCAGTTTCGCTTCCATAGTATCGAGGACCTTGTCGTCCGGGTGGCGGAAATCGATGGTGAAGAACACCTCGCCGGGAATGACATTGCGGCTGTTCGGCTTGTTTTCGATGAGGCCCACGGAGCCGACCGCGTTCGGCGCGTGCTCGAGTGCAATCGCATTGATGCGGTCGATCATGCGGGCGGCGCCAAGGAGCGCATTCTTGCGCAGCCGCATCGGCGTCGCCCCCGTATGCGCCTCCTGGCCGGTGACCGTGACCTCGTACCAGCGCATGCCCTGCACGCCTTGCACGATGCCGATCATGCGGGCCTCGTCTTCGAGGATCGGGCCTTGCTCGATGTGCAGCTCGAACATGGCGGAGAATTTGCGCGCGCCGGCTTTCTCCGGGCCCTGGTAGCCGATGCGCCGCAATTCGTCGCCGAACGTCTTGCCGTCGCGATCGGCGCGCGCATTGGCGAAGTCGGGCGTGAATACGCCGGCGAAGACGCCGGAGGCGAGCATGGCCGGCGCATAGCGCGAGCCTTCCTCGTTGGTCCAGTTGACGATCTCTACGGGTGCGTTGGTTTCATAGCCGAGATCGTGCAGCGTGCGCATGGCTTCGAGCGCGCCGAGGACGCCGAGCGCGCCGTCGAACTTGCCGCCGGTCGGCTGGGTGTCGAGATGCGAGCCCATGGCGATCGGGGCGAGCGCCGGGTTCTTGCCCGGCCGGCGCGCGAACATGTTGCCGACCTCGTCGACCGCAACGGTGCAGCCGAGCGCCTCGCACTGCGCCTTGAACCAGTCGCGCACTTGGCGGTCGAGGTCGGTCAGCGTCAGCCGGCAGATGCCGCCTTTCGCCGTGCCGCCGATCTTTGCCGTGTCCATCAGCGTGTCCCAGAGCCGCTTCGCGTCGATTTGCAGGTTTTGCATTTTTTGCATGTTTGAAACTCCCGTAACTCCTCCTGCGCCGGTATAGCCGTTCAAGGAACCTCTCCCAAGCGGGGAGAGGGGACGCTCATTGCCACCCGCAAAACATTCGTGCCACCCAAGGGCCACCATTCGTGTCTTTACGGCGTAACATCGACGCGCTGGACCGGGCGCGGGGCGTTGGTTTCGCGCCAGGTGGCGTTGGCGACATGCACGGCCGGGAACGGATCGCGCGCCACATATTGGCCGGCGCCCGCCGCCGCCTGTAAGTCGCCGTCGAGCCAGGTGATCTCGCCGCGCGACAGCGTCGCGCGCGGTAGCCCCGTGCAGCGGAAGCCTTCGAACACGTTGTAGTCGATGCGGCTGATTTGTTTCTTGGCCGAGATGGTCTTGCTGGCCTTGGGATCCCAGATTACGAGATCGGCATCGGAGCCGACCGCGACCACGCCCTTCTTGGGATAGACGTTGAGAATGCGGGCGATGTTCGCGGAGGTCACCGCGACGAATTCCTCCTTGGTGATGCGGCCGGTGTTGACGCCGGCCGTCCACAATACCGGCATCCGGTCTTCGAGGCCGCCGGTGCCGTTCGGAATCTTGGTGAAGTCGCCGCGGCCGAGCCGCTTCTGCTCGGTGGTGAAGGCGCAATGGTCGGTCGCCACGACCTGCAGCGATCCCGATTGCAGGCCGGCCCACAGGCTCGTCTGGTGCTCTTTGGGGCGGAACGGCGGCGACATCACGCGGCGCGCCGCATAGTCCCAATCCTCGTTGCGATATTCGTTCTCGTCGAGCACGAGGTGCTGGATCAAGGGTTCGCCGAACACCCGCTTGCCGGCGGCGCGCGCGCGGGCGATCGCCTCATGGGCGTCGCGGCAGGACGTGTGCACGACGTAGAGCGAACAGCCGGCCATGTCGGCGATCATGATCGCGCGGTTGGCGGCCTCGCCTTCGACCGCGGGCGGACGCGAATAGGCGTGGCCTTCCGGACCGGTGATGCCGGCGCCGAGATAATGCGCCTGCAAGTGCCA
>JBEKJZ010000011.1:0-47059 GCA_050010955.1 Xanthobacteraceae bacterium
GAAAAAAGTTCTTCAGATCGCCGTTGATCGCCGCGCATGGCAAATCACCTCCGTCGCTCCAAACGACGGAATCATGATCAGACCTTGCCGTCGAGGGACTTTTTCAGCAGCCTGCTAGAGCACCGCGACAACGCCCGCATTCTGCCCGATTCCGAAACCGGCGGCGACGCTTTCATCTCCGTTGGTCGCTGCGTCTACGGACAAGGCGCGCGCTTGGTTCACGCCGTCGGGAGCATTTGAGTCAAAGCGGTATGCGGCGGCCGGCGAAGGGCGCATAGTGGCCGCATGAGCAAACCGCGGGTTACTTTCAAGTACAAGCGCGTCGCCGAGGACGACTGGCAGATCGAGGCTCATTATCCCGGCGCGGAAATTCGCACCATCAAGGGGTTAAAGAGCAAAGCTGAAGCGGATGAGTGGCTGCAAGGAAGCCGCCGCATCGATTGGCTGCGATCGCAGGGCTATGCGAAATGACCAGCGGCCAGGCGCTGCCTCGCGGCCGGTCCTCGGGTCGTCCGTCAGCGAAACAGGCAGTGATGGAATGGTGCTGCGCGCCGTGCCATACTCAGAGACATGGATGAGGAGCTTTCATTTCGCTGCGAGGCGCGCCGCCGCGACCATGGCGGCTGGGTGTACTGGATCTACGAGGAAGACGACCCGCACGAGAGCTCGCGCGAATCCTATGCCTCCGAGCACGAGGCCTTGCTCGCCGGCTTCGAGCGCATGGAAGAGCTCAAGCGGCAGCAGGCGTCCGTCAAGGGCCATCGGTAAGGCCGCGTCGGCGCGAGCCGGTCCTGTTGAATAGACAGCCTGCGGTGCCGCTGGAATTTATGTTTTTTCGGGCGCATAGTGCTGGGGTTCCACCTAAGGAGGCGCCGCCATGCCTCTCACTGGAGCGGTCCCGGAAGGTCGGACTTTCTTTTGCCCGCATTGCGGGGCGCTTTATGCGGTGACCCATACGCGGCTGCCGAGCCCCGACAGCAATGTCGCGAAATGCGTCGTCTGCGGGCAAATCATGTCGAGATGGGACTCAACCGACGTCCCGACCTTCAAGCTCGTTCATCGGCCTGAGGATGCCTGAGCGTTCCTGCAAACGCCGCGGCGACTAATTCAAGTTCGTCGAGATCGTAGAAAAGCTGTTGTGGATTGCAGCCCCGAGCCGGTTCACAACCGTGATAACGGCAAGCGCAATGCCCGCCGCGATCAGACTGTACTCGATCGCTGTGGCGCCGCTGTCATCCTTCAGAAACTTGATGATCAAATGCATGCGGCGTCCCGGCGACGTCCTCCCTGTATATTTGTGATATACGTTGAAACCCTTATGGAGACGTTACTACCCCAAGGGGCAAGCTTCGATGCATCAAGGGGTTGCAGCGTAAAGCGGAAGCCGACGATTAGCTGTAGGGTCGCGTGCCGATTGTCAAACTGCGAGTTAGAGCGGACATGACTGCCGGCGTGACGCACGGGTTTTCGGAGATGGGCGTGACCACCACAGCATCGGGCATCGGGCAGGGAGGCCAGGCATGGCGAAACGCGAGCGGTTTGTTACGCCGGTGACGTGCCCGCAGTGCGCACTCAACGGCTCTGCAACATGGGAAGAGAGTGAACGCGGAAATCTGGAAACGACCCTCAAAGGCGTATCCGACGGCTTCAAGATCGATGGCGGCCAGGAGATTTATTGCGCCAGCTGCGGGGTCAAGGCGATTGTTGGTCGAACCGTGAGCCGATCGGAGATGAAATGAGCCGCTGCTGGTTTTCGAGGTTGAGCAATGGACCAACGGCGGCGGCCTGCCCGACGGCAGGGTAGACCGGATCGAAGGGTTTGCGACAGAAGGGGAAGCCGGGCGCTGGATAAAGAACGAGTCTGTAGTGTGGCTTGCTAATCGTCGGGAACAGGAACAGCCATCATCTCTGCCGTCGTCCAATTCCCATTCCACCTAAGTTTGACCGAGTAAAAGCAGGTCTCTGCGCTATCCTCTCCTTTTATGCCGATCTTGAAGATGTAATCGGTGACCGGAAAAGCCAAAGAATCAATTGGCCATTGCTCGCGCTGGGTCGCGATGTGAATCCGATTGTTATCATCAATTCTACAAATCTGGAGGAAGCGTGTAATGCCTTTCAATAAATCGACAGACATTTCGGTTTCAGGATTTGACCTGAGCCCCGAGAACTCCTCCAAAAATGGGTAGAGTCCGTCACCTGGAAGGGGATGGACATGAAGCCGAGCCGGTGCACGAAAGAGCAGATCATCGGGATTTTGCGGGAGCACGAGGCCGGGGCGAAGACGGCCGATGTGTGCCGCAAGCACGGGATCAGCAGCGCGACGTTCTACAAATGGAAGGCCAAGTATGGCGGCCTCGACGTGTCGGACGCGAAGCGTCTGAAGGCGCTCGAAGACGAGAACACCAAGCTGAAGAAGCTTTTGGCCGAGGCGATGCTCGACAACGCAATGCTGAAGGATATCGCCGCAAAAAAAATGGTGACGCCCGCCGCCAGGCGAGAGGCCGTCGCGCAGCTTCGGGTCGCGTATGAGGTCAGCGAACGGCGGGCGTGTTCGGCACTCGGAGCGGACCGTACATCGATCCGTTATCGCAGCAGCCGGCCGGACGACGCGGCGGTACGGGCACGGCTACGCGAACTCGCTGCCGTCCGCCGGCGGTTTGGTTATCGACGGCTACACATTCTGCTCAGACGCGAGGGCATCGTCATGAACCACAAGAAGCTGCGCCGGCTCTACCGCGAGGAACGGTTGCAAGTGCGCCGGCGTGGCGGCCGCAAGCGTGCGCTCGGCACACGGGCGCCAATGGCGCTACCGCAAGGCCCCAATCAGCGTTGGAGCCTGGACTTCCTGTCGGATGCATTCGCCGATGGCCGACGGTTCCGCATCCTGGCAATCGTCGATGACTTCACGCGGGAATGCCTGGCGCTGGTGCCCGATACTTCGTTACCCGGACTGCGGGTCGTGCGGGAGCTCGACGTGCTCATTGCCTCGCGCGGCCGTCCCGCGATGTGCGTCTCCGACAACGGTACTGAGCTGACCGGCATGGCGATCCTGCGCTGGTCACAACAGACACGGGTCGAATGGCATTACATCGCGCCCGGCAAGCCGCAGCAAAATGCCTTCATCGAGAGCTTCAACGGACGGCTGCGCGATGAGCTGTTGAACGAGACACTCTTCACTTCGCTCAATCACGTCCGCGAAGCGCTGCTCCCCCGAGATTCATGCAGTATGAAACCCGTCCGGATACGCTGGTTTAATTGGGAGCAGCACCATGATGACCACGGCGAAATTCATTCTCACCGCGTTCGTTATTGTCGTTGCCACCTTGTGGGGCACCGCACAGCAGGCAAATGCCATCTTCACCTCTCCTGGTTCTGGATCGAGGGGCAGTTTTCAACGTACTCCAACTGGGGGGTACGGGCACCACACAACTACTCATTATTCGAAGCATAAGCACCACCACTAGGCATTAGCTTCTGCTACACCGGCCCATACCCACCGCCACAATTGAAACTGACCCACTACCCCCCTTGCGCATTTATCCCTTGCAAGGGGATAAACTCCCCCCTTGACTTCAGAACAATAAGTGAACTATGTTCCCTTTTCGTTCCCGACGAACGGGAGCCGGAGGAAGGGGAGAAAGACCATGGTTCGCGCCGTCGCCGAGGAGGCTTTAGCGCTCGCGTCCGTCACCTTGTTCCTGGCCATGGTTGCGATCTGGGCCCAGGTGCTGGGGGTCGTCTGAGCACCCATGCTCACATCGTCATGGCCGGACTTGTTCTGGCCATCCAGGACTTACTTTTGCACACCGATTACGTCGTGGATGCCCGCGACAAGCGACGCCGTTCTGCGAGCGGCTATGCGCGGACCTGAAACTTTCTGTGCGCCGCGGTGAGTATGCGCGCCGCCGCGATGGACTTTAGCGCTCGCGATCCCGCATGCTCGCCCCTCGCAGAATCGCCAGCCGCGAGTATCTATCGATATGCCTGCCGCCGCCACCGACCCCGGCTTCGTGCACCTGCACGTTCATTCGTCCTATTCGCTGCTTGAGGGCGCGCTGACCATCGCGCGCCTGGCGGAGCTCGCCAAAAAAGACCGCCAGCCGGCGCTGGCGCTGACCGACAGCGACAACATGTTCGGCGCGCTGGAATTCTCCGAGAAAATGGCGGGCGCCGGCATCCAGCCGATCATCGGCTGCGCGCTCGGCATCGACTTCGCCGACCAGGACAACCGCGGCGGGGCCGTCGGCGAAAGCTGGCCGCGCATTGTGCTTCTTTCCGCGCGCGAGAGCGGCTATCGCAGCCTGTTGCGGCTTTGCTCGCGCGCCTATCTCGACACCGCGCCGACCGACCGCCCGCACATCAAGCTTGCCTGGCTCGCCGAGGAGGCGGGCGGACTGATCGCGCTTAGCGGCGGTCCCAACGGCCCGCTCGATGCCGCCATCGGCGGCGGCCAGAGTGCGCTGGCGCTAGCGCGCTGCGAAGCGTTGCAGGGCTTGTTCGGTGATCGGCTCTATATCGAATTGCAGCGCCACGGCATGGCGGCAGAGCGGGCGGCGGAGCCGGCCTTGATCGAGCTTGCCTATGCGCGCGGCATTGCGCTCGTCGCCAGCAACGAGCCGTTCTTCGCCACCCGCGAGGATTACGAGGCGCACGACGCGCTCCTGTGCATCGCCGAGGGCCGCTTGCTCGCCGACGGCGAGCGCCGCCAGCTCACGCCGGAGCACCGTTTCAAGAGCCGCGCCGAAATGGCCGCGTTGTTCGCCGATCTGCCGGAGGCGCTGGCGGCGACCGTCGAGATCGCGGTACGCTGCGCCTTCCGTCCGCGCACGCTGGCGCCGATCCTGCCGCGCTTCTCCACCGGGCCGGGGCAGGGCGAAGCGGCGGGCGCGCGGGAAACCAAAGAAGCCAAGAAGGCGCACGAGGCCAAGGAAGCCGAAGAGCTTCGCCGCGCCGCTTTTGCCGGCCTCGAGCACCGGCTCGCCCGCTATCCGCTGGCGCCCGGCCACACCGCCGAGGATTACCGCGAGCGGCTTTCCTTCGAGCTCGGCGTCATCGCCAGCATGAAATATGCCGGCTACTTCCTCATCGTCGCCGATTTCATCCAATGGGCGAAGGCGCAAGGCATCCCGGTCGGGCCGGGCCGCGGCTCCGGCGCCGGCTCGCTGGTCGCCTATGCGCTCACCATCACCGATCTCGATCCGATCCGCTTCGGGCTTTTGTTCGAGCGCTTCCTCAATCCGGAGCGCATCTCGATGCCGGACTTCGACATCGACTTCTGCCAGGAGCGCCGCGACGAGGTGATCCGCTACGTGCAGGAGAAGTACGGCCGCGATCAGGTGGCGCAGATCATCACCTTCGGCACCTTGCAGGCGCGCGGCGTGCTGCGCGACGTCGGCCGCGTGCTGCAAATGCCCTACGGCCAGGTCGACCGGCTGTGCAAGCTGGTGCCGCAAAATCCGACCAATCCGATCTCGCTGAAAAGCGCCATTGACGGCGAGCCGCGGCTGCAGGCCGAACGCGATCGCGATCCGGTGGTGCGGCGCGCGTTCGACATTGCGCAAAAGCTCGAAGGCCTCACCCGCCACGCCTCGACGCATGCGGCCGGCATCGTCATCGGCGACCGGCCGCTAACCGAATTGGTGCCGCTTTACCGCGATCCGAAATCCTTGATGCCGGTGACCCAGTTCAACATGAAATGGGTCGAGCCGGCGGGACTGGTGAAGTTCGACTTCCTCGGCTTGAAAACGCTCACCGTGCTCGATCTCGCCGCCAAGCTGGTGCGCCGGCGCGGCATCGATCTCGATCTCTCCAACCTGCCGCTCGACGATACCAAATCCTACCACATGCTGGCGCGTGGCGAGACGGTCGGCGTGTTCCAGGTGGAAAGCGCGGGCATGCGCCGCGCGCTGCTTGACATGCGTCCGGACCGCTTCGAGGACATCATCGCGCTGGTCGCGCTCTATCGGCCGGGCCCGATAGCGAACATCCCGACCTATTGCGCGCGCAAGCACGGCGCCGAGCTGCCGGATTTCATCCACCCGAAGCTCGAGCCGATCCTGCGCGAGACCTATGGCGTCATCATCTATCAGGAACAGGTGATGCAGATCGCGCAGGTGCTGGCCGGTTATTCGCTGGCGCAAGCCGACCAATTGCGCCGCGCCATGGGCAAGAAGATCCGCAGAGAGATGGAGGCGCAGCGCAAAGATTTCGTGTCCGGCAGCGTCAAGGGCGGGGTCGATCCGGCGCAGGCCGAGGCGATCTTCGAATTGCTCGCCCGCTTTGCCGATTACGGCTTCAACAAAAGCCACGCCGCCGCCTACGCGCTGGTCGCCTATCAGACGGCTTACATGAAGGCCAATTACCCGGTCGAGTTTTTGGCCGCCTCGATGACGCTCGACATGGGCAATACCGACAAGCTCGCCGAATTCCGCGACGAGGCTCAGCGGCTCGGCATCAAGGTTGAGCCGCCCTCGATCAACCGCTCCGGCGTCACCTTCGACGTGGCCGGCAACACCATCCACTATGCGCTGGCGGCGCTGCGCGGCGTCGGCCCGCAGGCCATCGAAAGCATTCTGGCGGCGCGCGGCGAGCGGCCTTTCACCGACCTCGCCGACTTCGCCCGCCGCATCAATCCGCGCGCCATGAACAAGCGCGTGCTGGAAAGCCTGATCGCCGCCGGCGCCTTCGATGCGATCGAACAAAACCGCGCCCGCGCCTTCGCCGCCGTCGACGCCATCCTCGCCACCGCGCAACGCGCGCACCAGGATGCCGCCATCGGCCAATCGGAGCTGTTCGGGGGCGCCGCGGCGCCCGAGCCGTTGGCGCTGCCGGCGGTCGAGCCGTGGCTGCCGGCGGAACGGCTGCAGCGCGAATACGAGGCGGTCGGCTTTTTCCTCAGCGGTCATCCGCTCGACGATTATGCCGCCGCGCTGAAACGGCTGCGCGTGCAGTCGTGGTTGGAATTCGCCCGCGCGGTGAAGGCCGGCGCCGGCGCCGGCCGCGTCGCCGGCACGGTGGTGTCGCGCACCGAGCGGCGCACCAAGAACGGCACCAAGATGGGCATCATCGGGCTGTCCGATCCGAGCGGACATTACGAGGCGGTGCTGTTCGCCGAGGGCTTGGCGCAGTATCGCGACCTGCTCGAGCCGGGCACCGCGGTGCTGTTGTCGCTGACCGCCGAGGTGCAGAGCGACGAAGTGCGCGCCCGCATCCAGTCGGTCGAGCCGCTCGACCAGGCGGCGGCGAGGACGCAGAAGGGTTTGCGCGTGTTCCTGCGCGACGGCCTGCCGCTGGAAGGGGTGGCGCGGCGGCTCGAGCCGATCAAGCTCGGCGCGGCCCGCAACGGGGCCGATCACGGCGACGGCGAGGTCTCGATGGTGCTCCTCCTCGGCAACGGCAATGAGGTCGAGGTCAAGCTGCCCGGCCGTTTCAAGATTTCCCCGCAGATCGCCGGCGCCATCAAGGCCGTTTCCGGCGTGGTGACGGTGGAGACGCTCTGACTTGTTGCGCCCGGGCGAGCCTGCCTATATAAGCCCGGCAACTTCACACGCGGACCTTGGCCGTCAAAAGCCGTCCGGTGCCCGGCCATAAGGTTCGGGCTCATCGGTCCGCGGCGGATCAACCGGAGAATGACATGGCGCTGCCCGACTTCAGCATGCGTCAGCTTTTGGAAGCTGGCGTTCATTTCGGTCATCAATCCCACCGCTGGAATCCGAAGATGGCGGAGTACATCTTCGGCACCCGCAACAACATTCACATCATCGACCTGACGCAGACGGTGCCGATGCTGCATCAGGCGCTGCAGGCGGTCAGCGATACGGTGGCGCGCGGCGGACGCATCCTGTTCGTCGGCACCAAGCGGCAGGCGCAGGACGCCATCGCCGAGGCGGCCAAGAAGTGCGCCCAATACTACGTCAATTCGCGCTGGCTCGGCGGCACGATGACCAATTGGAAAACCGTCTCCAACTCGATCAAGCGCCTGCGCGCGCTCGACGAGATGCTGTCATCCAACGAGGCGCAGGGTTATACCAAGAAAGAGCGCCTGACGCTGCAGCGCGAGCGCGACAAGCTCGATCGCGCGCTCGGCGGCATCAAGGACATGGGCGGGCTGCCCGACCTTCTGTTCGTGATCGACACCAACAAGGAAGACATCGCCATCAAAGAGGCGCGCCGTCTCGGCGTTCCCGTCGCCGCCATCGTCGACACCAATTGCGACCCGAACGGCATCACTCATGTCGTCCCCGGCAACGACGACGCCAGCCGCGCCATCACGCTGTACTGCGATCTGGTCGCCAAGGCGGTGATCGACGGCATTTCGCGGGCGCAGGGCGAACGCATCGACCTGGGCGGCCTGGTCGAGCCGGAGGTGGCCGAGGAATTGCCGGCCGAAACCGACAAGCTCGGCTTCCAGCCGCTGTCCGGACCGCGCGGCGTGGCCGACGATCTCAAAAAATTCCCCGGCGCCTCGCCGGCCATCGAAAAGCAGCTCAACGACCTCGGTATCTTCCACGTCTGGCAGATCGCCGAATTGTCGCCGGTTGCCGCGCACAAGATCGGCGAGGAGATCGGACTTCCCGGCCGGATCGAAGGCTGGATCGCCCGGGCGAAGGAACAGATGGCCACCGAAGCCGAGTGACGGCCTCGCAAGGCCGTCATTCCGGGGCGCGGCTTCGTTCGGCCCCGGAATGACGATGGGACAAGGACTAACCGAAATGACGACGAACATCACCGCGAGCATGGTGAAAGAGCTCCGCGACAAGACCGGCGCGGGCATGATGGATTGCAAGGCGGCGCTCGGCGAGAGCGGCGGCGATCTCGAGGCCGCGGTCGACTGGCTGCGCAAGAAGGGTTTGGCCAAGGCCGCCAAGAAGGCGGGACGGGTCGCGGCCGAGGGTCTGATCGGCGTTGCGCTCGCGGCGAGCAAGGGACTTGTCGTCGAGGTCAATTCCGAAACCGACTTCGTGGCGCGCAACGACCTCTTTCAGGGCCTGGTGAAGATGATCGCGTCCGTCGCCCTCGACGCCGGGGCCGACGTCGACAAGATCCTCGCCGCGCGCGTCGGCGACCGCACCGTTGCCGACGCCATCACCGAGACGATCGCAAAGGTCGGCGAGAACATGACGCTGCGCCGCGCCGCCGCGCTCTCCGTCGGCAAGGGCATCATTGCCAGCTACGTGCACAGTTCCGTCGCCGACGGCCTGGGCCGCATCGGCGTGATCGTCGCCCTCGAATCCGCCGGCAATCCCGACGAGCTCAAGGCCTTCGGCCGCATGGTGGCGATGCACGTCGCCTCCGCCAACCCGCAGGCGATCGACGCGTCCGGGCTCGATGCGGCAACGATCGAGCGCGAGAAGAACGTGTTGGCGGAAAAATTCAAAGCGCAGGGCAAGCCGGCCAACGTCATCGACAAGATCGTCGAGTCGGGGCTGAGGACCTTTTACAAGGAGGTCTGCCTGCTCGATCAGGGCTTCATCTTCGACGACAAGAAGAGCGTCGCTCAGGCGCTGAAGGAGAGCGAGGCGAAGGCCGGCGCGCCGATCAGAATCGGCGGTTTCGTGCGCTTTGCGCTGGGCGAAGGCATCGACCGGCCGGAGGGCGATTTCGGCGGCGAGGTCGCGGCTCTCGCCGGCACGCACTAGGGTCCGGATTCCGACGCTCGCAAACGAGGGTGCCGCATAATGATGCGAACTTCGGAATCGGGACACTAGGGGCGAGATTCCGCCGCTGCGCTGCTGGGTTTGCCGGCGAATGCGATAGCCGTATAGTCGCGCCGCCGGTGATTCAGTCCTATGCCAATGTGCCGTTGGAATTGAAATGCACCGCGCTGGCGGCGGTGAGGGGCGGAACGTTGCGATGGCGAAGTCGAACTACCGACGCCTGATCGTCAAGCTCTCCGGCGAAGCCCTGAGCGGTCCGGAAAAATTCGGTATCCACCGCGCGACGATCGATCGCTTCGCCGCCGATCTGGTCAACGTGCACAAGCTGGGCATCGGCCTCGGCGTCGTCGTCGGCGGCGGCAATATTCTGCGCGGCGCGCAGATTTCCGAGGAGGAGCTGTCGCGGCCGACGGCCGATGCGATGGGGATGCTGGCGACCGTGATGAACGCCCTGGTCCTCGAAGCGGCGATCGAGCGTGCCGGCGTCAGCGCCCGCACCATGTCGGCGCTGGCCATGCCGCAAGTTTGCGAGACCTATGAGCGGGCGCGCGCGCTGCGGCATCTCGACGACGACCGCATCATCGTTTTCGCCGGCGGCACCGGCAATCCGTACTTCACCACCGACACCACGGCGGTATTGCGCGCCGCCGAGATGGGGTGCGACGCCGTTCTCAAGGCGACCGACGTCGATGGCGTCTATACTGCCGATCCGAAGCGCGATCCGACGGCGAAACGCTACGAGCGCCTCGACCATCAGGAGGCGCTCGACCGCAACTTGAAAATCATGGATGCGACGGCCTTCGCGCTTGCCCGGGAGAATCGGATGCCTATCATCGTGTTTTCGATCCGGGAGCACGGTGCGATCGAGATCGTCGTGCGCGGAAAGGGTCACTTCACCACCGTCGGCTGAAGATGCGCGCAGCGGGCGAGGGCGGCCGGTTGGATCGCGGAGGGCGCCATGGCAACCACGACATTCGACATGAACGACCTCAAGCGCCGCATGCAGGGCGCGTTGGCCTCGCTCAAGCAGGAGTTGGCGGGTTTGCGCACCGGCCGCGCCTCGACGGCACTGCTCGAACACGTCCACGTCGAGGCCTATGGCAGCCAAATGCCGCTCAATCAGCTGGCCACAGTGAGCGCGCCGGAGCCGCGCCTGCTCAACGTCCACGTCTGGGATCGGTCGATGATCCACGCGGTCGAGAAGGCGATTTCGGCGGCAAATCTGGGATTGACTCCCTCGACCGAAGGGCAGGTCATCAAACTGCGCATTCCCGAGCTCAACGAAGAGCGGCGGCGGGAAATCGTCAAGGTCGCCCACAAATACACCGAGGCCGCCCGCGTGGCGGTACGCCACGTCCGTCGCGACGGCCTCGACCTTCTCAAGAAGCTTGAGAAGGAGCACAAGATCAGCGAGGACGAACATAATCGCCAAGCCGGCGAAGTTCAGAAGGCGACCGACGCGACCATCGCCGAGGTCGACCGGCTCCTGGCCGGCAAGGAAAAGGAGATCATGACGGTTTGAGTGACGCCGCAACATCGCGAAGCAAGGCCGCGCAGCCGCGGCCGGCCGCAAGCGACTCCTTCGAGGTGCCCCGTCACGTCGCCATCATCATGGATGGCAACGGGCGCTGGGCGGCCGCCCACGGCATGCCGCGGGTGGAAGGCCATCGACGCGGGGTCGAGGCTTTGCGCCGGACCGTGCGCGCGGCGGCCGATCTCGGCATTTCCGTGTTGACCATTTTCTCCTTCAGCTCGGAGAACTGGTCGCGCCCACCGTCGGAAATCCGCGACCTGATGGGTCTGTTACGCCGCTTCATCCGCAACGATCTGGCCGACTTGCACAAAAGCAATGTGCGCGTGCGCATCATCGGCGAGCGTGACGATCTCGATCGCGACATCTGCCTGCTGCTGCAGGAGGCGGAAGACCTGACGCGCGGCAACGACGGCCTCACCCTGGTCGTGGCGTTCAATTACGGCGGGCGGCAGGAGATCGCGCACGCCGCGCGCCGTCTCGCCATCGAGGTGGCCGAGGGTCGGCTCTCGGCCGAGGACATAACGCCGGACCGCTTCGGCAGCTTTCTCCACGCGCCCGATATTCCGGATCCAGACCTGATCATCCGCACCAGCGGCGAGCAGCGGCTTTCCAACTTCCTGCTGTGGCAGGCGGCCTATAGCGAGTTGGTCTTCGTCCCGGTCAACTGGCCCGATTTCGACCGCGCCGCGCTGGAAGAGGCGATCATGGAGTTCCGCCGCCGCGAACGCCGCTTCGGCGGATTGGTCGCCAATACCGGATCGTGAAGACCGGATCGTGATTACGCCCGATCATCGTGCCGGCCGCGCCGGCGACCCTGTCTCGCCGGGACAAGGCAGCGGCAATCTCACGCTGCGCGTGGTTTCGGCCGCCGTGCTCGCGCCGATTGTGCTGGCGATCACTTATGCGGGCGGCTGGATTTTTCTCGCTCTCTGCGCGGCCGCGGCCGGTGCCGTTCTCTGGGAGTGGGCGTCACTGGTCTCCCGTAACGCCGACCCTCGGCTTCTGGCGCCGGGACTGGCGGCATTGCTGGGGGCGGCCGTGCTCGTCGGGCTGAGCTTGCCCGGCGCAGCGTTCGGCACGATCGCGTTCGGGGCGGCGTTGGCGGGGCTTTTAGCGGTTGCCTGGTCGCGACACGACCATCCCGCCTCGGCAACGGCCGTTTGGGCCGCCGGCGGGGTGGCCTATGCCGGGGCGACGCTACTCGGGCCCACGCTGTTGCGCCGCGATCCGGAATGGGGTCTGACAGCACTTTCATTTCTGTTCGCAATCGTCTGGATAACCGACATTTTTGCCTATTTCTGCGGCCGCGCGATCGGGGGTCCCCGGCTGTCGCCGCGGGTCAGTCCGAACAAGACCTGGGCGGGGGCTATCGGGGGACTGGCCGGGGGGGTTGCCGCCGGCGGCGCCGTCGCCTATGCGAGCGGACTCGGAAGGTTGGGGATCATTGCGGTCATGGCGTTCCTGCTTTCAGTCCTGGCGCAAGCCGGCGACCTGTTCGAATCCGCGGTCAAGCGGCATTTCGGCGCCAAGGACGCGAGCCGGCTCATTCCGGGTCACGGGGGCTTGATGGACCGCCTCGACGGCTTCCTGGTGGCCGCCTTCGCCGCCTTGCTCATCGGAATTATTCGCGAGGGAACAGGTACGCCGGCCCGCGGCTTCCTGGTATGGTAAGCCGATGAAGCAGAAGCAGCCGCGGGCCAGAGTCGAGCTGGCGCCCGTGCCGCGCACGGTGACGCTATTGGGCGCCACCGGCTCGATCGGGTCGAGCACGGTCGATCTGTTGCGGCAGGATCCCGCCCGCTATCGCGTCGTGGCGGTGACCGCGTACCGCAACGCCGCCGCGCTGGCGCGTCTGGCGCGCGAGCTCGGCGCGAGCTTTGCCGCCGTCGCCGATCCCGACGCTTACGCAGAACTCAAAGCCGAGCTTTCCGGCTCCGGCATCGAGACCGCCGCCGGTGCTGCGGCTGTCGTCGAGGCGGCGCAACGGCCCGCCGATTGGGTGATGGCTGCGATCACCGGTGCGACCAGCCTCGGGCCGACGCTCGCCGCGGCCGAACGCGGCGCGACGGTGGCGCTGGCCAATAAGGAATGTCTCGTCTGCGCCGGCGCCCTGTTCATGCGGCGGGCGGCTGCCGCCGGCGCCACGGTCTTGCCGGTCGATTCCGAGCACAACGCGATTTTCCAGGCGTTGGGCGCCGGCCGCCGCGAGGATGTGCGCCGTATTGTCTTGACCGCTTCGGGAGGGCCATTTCGTACCTGGCCGCTCGAGGCCATCCGCAAGGTCACGGTGGAGCAGGCGCTCAAGCATCCGACCTGGTCCATGGGTCCGAAGGTGACGATCGATTCGGCCACCCTCATGAATAAAGGCCTCGAACTCATCGAGGCGCACCACCTGTTCGCGTTGGAAATAGAGGCGCTCGACGTCGTGGTCCATCCGCAATCCGTGGTCCACGGCTTGGTGGAATTCCGCGATGGTTCGGTGGTCGCCCAGCTGGGGTCTCCCGACATGCGGATTCCGATCGCCCATTGTCTGGCATGGCCGGTCCGCATGGATACACCAGCGCCCCGGCTCGACCTTGCCCGCCTTGCCACGCTGACCTTCGAGGAGCCCGACCCCGTCCGCTTCCCGGCGCTGGCGATTGCGCGCCGGGCGCTCGCCGCCAGCGGCGCCGCGCCGACGATTCTCAACGCGGCCAATGAAATCGCGGTGCGCGAATTCATCGGCGGCCGCCTCGGTTTTGCTGGAATTGCCGCCCTGGTCGAGGCGACGCTCGATGCAGCGGAAGGGCGCGGCACGACGGCGGAGCCGCAATCCGTCGAGGACGCGATCGCTATTGACCATAATGCAAGAAGGTTGGCGGCCGAACTCTTGCCCGAAATTGCCGCAATGGCATCTTAACGTTAAGAAGTGGGTTGGAATATTAGGGGACGGGGTGGGCGAGGTCATGGAGTCTTATTTTTTGTCACATGTGCATGCGCTCGGCGGCGGCCTCGTCGGGTATGTCATCCCCTTCGTCTTTGTTCTCAGCCTCGTCGTCTTTTTTCATGAACTGGGCCACTTTCTGGTCGCGCGCCGGTGCGGCGTGCGGATCATGGTGTTCTCCATCGGCTTTGGGCCGGAAATCGTCGGCTTCGATGACCGCTACGGGACGCGCTGGAAAATCTCGGCGATTCCTCTCGGCGGCTTCGTGAAGTTCTTCGGCGACGACAACGCAGCAAGCGTTCCCGATACCGCTCGCATCGCCGCCATGGACGCGAAGGAGCGTGCGCAAAGCTTCGCGTTTCAGCCGGTGTACAAGCGCGCCGCCATTGTCGTGGCCGGGCCGCTGGCGAATTTCATCTTGGCAATCGTGATTTTTGCCGGCGTCTTCATGCTCTACGGCAAGCAGACAATGAGCGCGCGGGTGGATTCCGTGCTAGCGGACAGCGCCGCTGCGGCAGCAGGTTTCAAGCCCGGCGATCTCGTCGTGGCGATCGACGGCCGCCCCATCGACAATTTCGCGGAAATGCAGCGTATCGTCAGCACGAGCGCGGGCGAGATCCTCACCATCGCGGTGGATCGCGACGGCGTCCAGCAGGTGCTCAAGGCGACCCCGGCGCTGAAAGAGGTCAAGGACAATTTCGGCAACGTGCAGCGCGTCGGGGTTCTCGGCATCAGCCGCTCGATGGCCCCAGAGGACCTGAAACTGCACCCGGTTTCTCCGCCTCAGGCCATTTGGATGAGCGTTCAGGAAACCTGGTCTGTGATCGATCGGACGCTCGGCTATATCGGCGGCGTCATCGTCGGCCGCGAGGCCGCAAACCAGCTCGGCGGCCCGATTCGTATCGCGCAAATGTCCGGACAAGTTGCCAGTTTCGGCTTTGTGCCGCTGATCCAGCTCGCCGCCGTCCTGTCGGTGTCGATCGGACTGTTAAACCTGTTTCCGATTCCGCTGCTCGATGGCGGTCACCTTTTGTTCTATACGATCGAAGCTCTGCGCGGCCGGCCGCTCTCCGAAAGAGCTCAGGAAGTCGGCTTCCGCATCGGTCTCGCGATCGTGCTAATGTTGATGATATTTGCAACTTTCAATGACATCGTTCATCTGACGACGTCCTAAGGCGATCGCCGAAGGCAGGCAGGGGTGTATGGGTGAAGGAGGCTGGGTGTCCCAATCAAGCGAAGAGCAATATTCGGCGGATTGAGACGTCAAACAGAGCTCAGGGGGACTGCGACTAACCCGCCACGGGGGCGGCCACGAGGGGAATAAGGGCGCTTTGCGCATGGACATGTGTGTGCGGGTAAGACGAGGGCTTGTCGTGGCCGGCTTGCTCCTCGGCGGAGTATTGCTTGGATTTGCGCCCGATGCGGCATTTGCGGCGCCGGCGGAAACCGGCGCGACTGCGGCGTCGATTGTCGTCCAGGGCAACCGCCGCGTCGAAGCCGACACGATCCGCTCGTATTTCAAGGTGGCGCCGGGCGAGCCGCTCGATGCCGCCAAAATCGACGCCGCGCTGAAGGCGCTTTACGCCTCAGGGCTGTTCGAGGACGTTCGCATCTCCCAGGCAGGCGGCCGGCTGGTCGTGACCGTGGTGGAAGCGCCGGTCATCGATCGACTCGTCTTCGAGGGCGCCAGCAAGATCAAGGACGAGCAGCTGCAGCAGGAAATCCAGTCGAAGGCGCGCGGTACGCTGTCGCGCGCAACGGTGCAGGCGGACGTTCAGCGCATCATCGATGTTTATCATCGCAACGGGCGCTTCGACATCGAGGTGGTGCCGAAGATCATCGCTCGGCCGAACAATCGCGTCGACCTGATCTTCGAGATCAAGGAAGGTGAGAAGACCGGCGTCAAAACCATCAACTTCGTCGGCAACAAGGCCTACTCGTCCTACCGACTGAAGGACGTGATCAAGACCTCGACATCGAACTTCTTCAGCTTTCTGCAGACCACCGACGTCTATGACACCGACCGCATCGAAGCCGACCGCGATCTGATCCGGCGCTTCTACCTGAGCCATGGCTATGCCGACGTGCAGGTCGTCTCCGCGACCGGCGAGTACGACCCGGCGCAGAAGGGCTTCATGATCACTTTCACGATCGAGGAGGGGCCGCAGTACCATTTCGGCACGATCGACATTCAGTCCAACATCCGCGCCGTCGATCCGCAATCGCTGCGCTCCATCCTGCGCATGAAACAGGGCGACGTCTATAATAGCGACGCCGTCGAGAAGACGGTCGAGAACCTCACCGTCGAAATCAGCAAGCACGGCTATCCGTTCGCCACGGTGCGGCCGCGCGGCGACCGCAATCCGCAGACGCGTACCATCAGCGTGGCGTTCGCGTTGGATGAAGGGGTGCGCGCCTATATCGAGCGTATCAATATCCGCGGCAACACCAGGACCCGTGATTATGTGGTCCGGCGCGAGTTCGATATATCCGAAGGCGATCCGTACAACCGCGCCTTGATCGATCGCGCCGAGCGACGGATCAAGAACCTCAACTTCTTCAAGACCGTGAAGATCACCAACGAGCCCGGCTCGGCGCCGGACCGGGTGGTCATCAACGTCGACGTCGAGGAGCAGTCGACCGGCGACTTCTCGATCATGGGCGGCTTCTCGACCGCGGACGGCTGGATGGGGCAGGTGTCGATCTCGGAAAAGAACCTGCTCGGCACCGGCCGGTTCGCCAAGGCTTCGCTCACCTACGGCGAATATATTCGCGGCATCGAGCTTAATTTCGTCGAGCCTTATCTTCTCGACCAGCGGTTCTCCGGAGGAGTCGATTTGTTTGCTCGGGAGTCGTTGGCGAACCCTTATATTTCGTACGGAACCGAAACGATCGGCACCGCCTTGAAACTGGGCATTCCGCTGCGCGAAGATCTCACGATGCAGCTACGCTATTCGGTCTATTGGCAGCAGATCGAGCTGTCACCGAGCATGGACGATTGCAACAACATCAACCCGGATTTGGCGACCACCTTTCCGACGGTGGCCGCACTTGCCACAGGGGCGTTCAATGGCTATGGGCCCTATCAGAGCGCTTTCGTTGCTGGCAACCAGACGAACTGCCTCCTCAGCGGGAATGTCACCGGGAATGCACTGATCGGTCAGGCCTCGTTGCCGGTCCGTGAGGAGCTTGCCCAGGGCGGCTATCTGACCTCGCTGGCCGGATACGGATTTACCTACAACACGCTCGACAACAACAAACATCCCACCAACGGCATCCTCGTCAGCTTCGGTCAGGATTTCGCCGGTCTCGGCGGCAACGCGGCCTATATTCGCACCACTGCGGACTTCCGCAGCTATTACGAAATCGTCTCCGATCTCATCGGCATCCTGCATCTGCAGGGCGGCGACATGATCGGCCTGACCGGCTGCCCGACTAGCGGCGCATGCGTTTCCAATGGCGGCTATGTGCGCATGCTCGACGATTTCAAGATGGGCCCCAATCTGGTGCGGGGATTTGAGCCGGCCGGCTTCGGTCCGCGCGATACCACGCCGTTCACGGCCGGCGATCCGCTCGGCGGCACCATGTTCTGGGGCGCCAGTATTGAAATGCAATATCCGTTCTACTTCCTGCCCAAGGACTCCGGCTTCCGCGGCGCCGTCTTTGTCGATTCCGGTTCGGAGTGGGGTTACAAAGGAGAGACCCAGTATCCGGCAACCGGCGAAATCAATGGCACTGTCAACGGCCCTGCCGGAAGCTTCGTTTGCTCGTGCGGCATGCAATACGCCGATACCGCCGCGCCGCGCGTATCGGTCGGCGCCAGCCTGATCTGGGACTCGCCGTTCGGTCCGCTGCGGTTTGACCTCGCCTATCCGATTCTGAAGCAGCCCTATGACCGCACGCAATGGTTCCAGTTCGGCGGCGGCACGCGGTTCTGATCGCGGCCGCGACCCTCGTCAACGGCGGGCGCATGCCGGACTTCTTTCCAGTAGAACGCGAGCTGACGATCGGAGAGATCGTCGCGCTCACGCATGCCAAGCCGCGCGCCGGCACTCCGCTCGACCGGCGTATCGGCAACGTCGCTCCGCTCGACACGGCGCGAGTGTCCGACATCAGCTTCCTCGACAATAAGAAATATCTCGGTCAATTGGCTGTGACGCGCGCCGGAGCCTGCCTGCTGAAGCCGCATTTCGAGGACGCCGCGCCGGATGCGCTCGCGGTGCTGGTGACGGCGGAGCCGTATCGCGCCTTCGTCGCGGTGGCGCGTGCGCTGTTTCCCGGGGCGTTGCGGCCGTCCTCGCTGTTCGGCGCCAGCGGACGCGCGCCGAGTGCGCAGGTGCATGCCTCGGCGCGAATCGAGGCGGGCGTGACGATCGATCCGCTGGCGGTGATCGGGCCGGGCGCCGAGATCGGAGCGGGCACGCTGATTGCGGCCGGCGCCGTGATCGGCCCCGGCGTCGCGATAGGCCGCGACTGCGCGCTCGGCGCCGGCGCCACGGTGCTCTGCGCCCTGATCGGCGACCGCGTCATCATTCATCCCGGCGCGCGCATCGGTCAGGACGGTTTCGGTTATCTTCCGAGTCCGAAGGGACACCAGAAAATCCCGCAAACCCGCCGCGTCATCATTCAAGACGACGTCGAGATCGGCGCCAACACCACGATCGACCGCGGCGGGACCCGAGACACGGTCATCGGCGAGGGCACCAAGATCGACAATCTGGTACAAATCGGACACAACGTCTCCATCGGGCGGCACTGCGTGATCGTGTCGCAAACCGGAATCTCCGGCAGCGTGGAGGTGGGCGATTTCGCCATGCTGGGCGGCCAGGTCGGCATCAGCGATCATCTTGCGATCGGTACGGGTGCCATGATCGGGGCGCGCAGTGGCGTCATGTCCAACGTCCCACCCGGTGAGCGGTGGCTCGGGTATCCAGCCCGGCCCGCGCGCGAATGGTTGCGGGGGATCGCGGCCATGCAGCGTCTCGGGCGTCTTAGCGGCAAGGGCGAAGGGGAGCGGGAATGAACGCCGAAACCATCGACGCTATCGACATCCGCGAGATCCTGCGGTTATTGCCGCATCGCTATCCTTTCGTCATGATCGATCGCATCGTCGACGTGCGCGGTGACGAGCACGGCATCGGCATCAAGAATCTCACAATCAACGAGCCGCAGTTTGTCGGTCATTTTCCGGAAAATCCGGTGATGCCAGGCGTGCTAATCATCGAGGGGATGGCACAGACGGCGGGCGTGCTGTGTCTGCGCCAGATGGCGTCGCACGAACGTCGCGGCTCGATGTATTTCCTCACCATCGACAAGGCCAAATTCCGCAAGCCGGCGGTGCCCGGCGACACCGTCGAATATCACGTCAACAAGATCGCGCACCGGCGCAACATGTGGTGGTATCGGGCCGAGGCCAAGGTCGGCGGCGTTCTGGTCGCCGAGGCCGAAGTCGGTGCCATCATTGCCGAGGGCTAGATGGCGATCGATCCGACCGCGCGCGTCGCCGCGGGCGCGCGCATTGGGGACAACGTCGAGATCGGGCCCTATTGCATCGTCGGGCCGCAAGTGGAGATCAAAAGCGGCGCGCGCCTCCTCGCGCACGTCCATGTCACCGGCGTTACCACGATCGGGGAAGGCACCGTAGTTTATCCGTTCGCCTCGCTCGGCACGCCGCCGCAATCGGTGCACTATCGCGGCGGGGCGACGCGGCTGGTGATCGGGGCGCGCTGCGAACTGCGCGAGAGCGTCACCATGAATACCGGGACCGAAGACGGCGGCGCAGTGACTTACGTCGGCGAGCGCTGCTTCTTCATGGTCGGATCCCATGTCGGGCATGATTGCCACGTGGGCAATGACGTGACCCTTGCGAACAACGCCGTGCTCGGCGGTCATGTTCGAGTCGGCGATTACACGTTCCTGGGTGGGCACGTGGCGATCCATCAATTCGTGCGGATCGGGGAGGGCGCCATGATGGCGGGCATGTCGGCTGCCCGCGACGACATCATTCCGTTCGGATTCGCGCTGGGCCAGATCGCGGCACTCGTGGGGTTGAACACCGTGGGCTTGCGGCGGCGCGGCGCGACGCGGGCCGAGATGCATCGGCTGCGACGCGCCTATCGCAGCCTGTTCTTCGTCGCGGGACGGCTCGCCGACCGGATCGATGCGGTGGAACGCGAGTTCGGAGACGATGCGCTGGTCGGCAAGATCGTCGCGTTCATCCGGGCGGGCGGCAAACGCCCTTTGATGCGGCCTCGCACCGGCGGAAAAGCCGACGAGAACGGCGATGATGCAGCCCAATGAGCCGATGAATGGTTGACGCGCCGGAACGCGATCCGCTGGCGATCATCTGCGGCGGCGGCAGCTTTCCTGGCGCGGTCGCCGAAGCGGTGGCACGGCGGGGCCGGCGGCCGGTGATGTTCGCCGTCAAGGGCTGGGCCGATCCCAAGGTGGTCGAGCGCTACGACCATCACTGGATCGCGATCGGACAGGCGGGGCGCTTCTTCCGGTTGGCCCGCGCCGAGCATTGCCGCGAGCTGTTGTTCATCGGCACGCTGTTGCGGCCGCCGCTCACGCAAATCCGTCTCGACTGGCAGTCGATCCGGCTGCTGCCGCGCATGATCCGCATGTTGCACGGCGGCGATGACCGCCTGTTGTCCGGCGTCGCGCGCTTGGCGGAAGAGGGCGGCTTGCGGGTCATCGGCATCGAGGAGGTGGCGCCCGACATCATCGTGCCCGATGGCGTGCTGGGCCGCTATCAGCCGTCGCCGCGCGACCGTGCCGACATTGCGCTGGCGCTCACGGTGATCGCAGCGCTCGGACCGTTCGACGTGGGACAGGCGGCGGTGGTCGCCGACAACCACGTGCTCGCGGTCGAGGCGGCGGAGGGTAC
This sequence comes from Xanthobacteraceae bacterium, assembly GCA_050010955.1. GTDB lineage: Bacteria > Pseudomonadota > Alphaproteobacteria > Rhizobiales > Xanthobacteraceae > BOG-931. Next base: position 21,003 of record JBEKJZ010000011.1, read on the forward strand.
CGATAATCTGCTCGCCCGCATTGCCGATTTGCGCCGCCAAGGGCGGGTGGTGACGCCCCCCGGTGTGGGCGTTCTCGTCAAGGCGCCAAAGCCCGGCCAGGATCGCCGCTTCGATCTGCCGGCGATCGGTCCGCAGACAGTCGAGCATGTGGCGCGCGCCGGCCTTGCCGGATTGGCAGTGGCCGCCGGAAACACGATCGTCGCCGAAGCGGCCGACGTCGTCGCTGCCGCGGACCGCGCGAAGATTTTTCTCCTCGGGGTGCGCGAGGAAGCGGCCGAATGAAGCATGAGCCGCAACCACGGCCGCTGTCGATTTACGTCGTTGCCGCGGAGGAATCCGGCGACGCGCTGGGCGCGGCATTGGCGCGCGCGCTCCTGGCGCAGTGTGGCGGAGCGGTCAAGCTCTCCGGCGTCGGCGGGCAGGCGATGGCGGCGGCGGGAATTGCCAGCGCCTTCCCGATCGAGGAGCTGTCGATCATCGGTCTCAATGCGATCCCACGCCGGCTGCCGATGATCTTGCGCCGCATCCGCGAGACCGCGGCTGCGATTGTCGCCGCACAGCCGGACGCTCTCGTCATCATCGACAGTCCCGACTTCACCCACCGGGTGGCCCGCAGCGTGCGCCGCCTGGCCCCCACGATTCCGATCCTCGATTATGTCTCGCCGTCGGTTTGGGCCTGGCGGCCGGGACGGGCGCGCGCGATGCGCGACTATATCGATTGCGTGCTCGCCATTCTGCCATTCGAGCCCGCCGCGCATGTCCGGCTCGGCGGTCCGCCCTGCATCTATGTCGGCCATCCGCTGATCGAGCGCGTCGCGGAGCTGCGTCCCAATGCGGACGAAGCGCAACGCCGCCGCGCCGGTCCGCCGCTTGTTCTCGTGCTGCCCGGCAGCCGCTCAAGCGAGATCAGGCGGCTCATCGGCATTTTCGGCGATGCGATCGCACGGGTTGCCACCCGCGTCGGACCGATCGAGCTGGTTCTGCCGACGGTGCCCCATCTGGCATCGCCGGTGCGCGAGGCGGTCGGCGGCTGGCCCGTGATGCCGCGCATTGTGGTCGAGCCCGCGGCGAAGTGGGCGGCCTTTCGCACGGCGCGCGCCGCGCTTGCGGCATCCGGCACGGTGACGCTCGAGCTGGCGCTGGCCGGCGTCCCCACTGTTGCCGCCTACTGGTTGCCGCTGTTTGAAGAGTTGGCGCTGCGGATCATGGGATTTCGAGCAACGCTGCACAGCGTGATCCTCGCCAATCTGGTGCTGGGCGAGAACGATATTCCGGAATTCCTGCAGCGCGATTGCACGCCGCAGCGGCTCGCCGACGCGCTGATTCCGCTCCTGTCCGAGACGCCGCAGCGGTTGCGGCAGGTCGAGGCTTTCGGCAGGCTCGATCGCATCATGGCGCCCGGCGCCGCGGCGCCGAGCGCCAAGGCCGCGGCAACCGTGCTCGATATGGCGCGCTGCGGCCGTCGCAATCTCGCCGCCGCCACCGGTGAAGGCTAATGGCGTATTGTCGACGTGGCGCTATGCATGGCTTAAGCATCCTGCTAACGAGAGCCACCGTGTTCGAGCAATCCCCACGGTTCACGGGCGCATGACGAAGACGTCCAAGCAGCAAAAATCCGCAGTCCACGCCGCGATTACCGGGGTGCATTGTTACGTGCCGCCCGACGTGCTGACCAATGCCGAATTGGCGCGCATGGTCGACACCACCGACCAGTGGATCGTCGAGCGCACCGGAATAAAGGAACGGCATATTCTCAAGGGCAAGGGCCTCGGCACCTCGCATATGGGCGCCGAGGCCGTGCGCGGTCTGCTGCAGAAGACCGGCACCGCACCGGGCGACGTCGATCTTCTGATCTGCGCCACGACGACCCCCGACTTCGTGTTTCCCTCGACCGCCAATCTCATCTGCGACATGGCGGATATTCGCAACATCGGCAGCTTCGACGTGCAGGCGGCGTGTTCCGGCTTTGTCTATTCGCTCACCATTGCCGCGCAGTTCATCGAGCGAGGCACCTGTCGCAAGATCGTGGTGGTCGGCGCCGACAAGATGTCAGCGGTCATCGACTATACCGACCGAGCCACCTGCGTGCTGTTTGGCGACGGCGCCGGCGCGGTGCTGGTCGAGCCGAACAAAAAGTACGGCATTATCGACGCGCTGATCGCCTCCGATGGCGCCGGCATGAAACACTTGCATCAGAAGGCGGGCGGCAGCCGCATGCCGCCGACGGCCGAAACCGTCGCCAAGCGCCTGCACTACGTCCACCAGGAAGGCGCCGCGGTCTACAAGTTCGCCATCGCGCGCATGGCCGAAGTCGCAACCGAATTGATGCGGCGTAACCACCTGACCAAGGACATGATCGATTGGCTGGTGCCGCACCAGGCCAACCGGCGCATCATCGAAGCCACAGCCGAGCGCGTCGGGCTGCCGCCGGAGCGGGTGATGGTGACGATCCACAAATATGGCAACACTACAGCGGCAACGATCCCGCTGTGCCTGTGGGAATACGAAAGCAAGCTCAAAGCCGGTGATCGGCTGCTGCTGGCGGCCTTTGGCGGTGGCTTCACCTGGGGCGGCATCTACATGACCTGGGCCTACGACCCGCGCTGAGCGATCGAGCTGCGCTTGCGGAGTGTGAGCTGCCGCCACGCCAAGCGGCGGCTTGCCGGCACCGCCGGTAAATGATGCGTTAAGTACCGCGCGCTAGTCTTTCACCTTCACTGCGTTTTGGAAGCGGCCATGGCCGTCGAGCCCGGTTTTCAAGTTCGCCTCGGAATCTACGAAATTGACGACGTAGTCGTCGAGCTGCGGGCGGAAATCTGGCGGCTGCTTGCCCCTCGTCTCGATTCGATTATTGCGACCTTCCTGGCGCATATCCTCAAGGTAGCTCCGCTATACCGCAAAAAGATGGAAGAGGGCCGCAAGTCCTATACCGACACCTTCAAGTATTTCACGGAAAGGCTATTGAATAATCCGTTCGACGAGGAGTGGGTCAAAGACGCCTACGATCGCGCGACGTTCGAAGCCAAATCCGGCCTGGACATGAGATCGCGTAGCGCCAGCGCGATTGCGCTGCTGAACGACTTGAGCAAATGCATTTACGAGCATCATCGATTCTCGCCGCGCAAAGGCCTTCGCCTGTTGAACGCGGCGACCCGCATTTTCATGCTGGACGCCGCCAATGCGGTGGCGTGTCACAACAGCATGGAAGTCCAACAAGCCAAGGCCCGTTCAGAAGAGCTGGGAAATTCCATCAAGAGCTTTGCCCGTTCGGTCGACGGGGTGCGCGAGATCATCGCCAATGTAGCCAAGTCGATCAGTTCGACGTCGGACCGTCTCGCCGAGCTGGGTAAGACCGCGTCGGGCCAAACCGATATGGCGGCCCACGCCGCCGAGGATACCGCGTCCCGGATCGGCAGCATCGCCGCCGCCACCGACGAGCTCAACGCCTCGATCGAGGAAATACATGGGCAGGTCATGGGAAGCGCCGAGACGGCGCAAAGGGCCGTGTCGCATTCGGCGCGCACCGATACCAACATTCGCTCGCTTTCGGAAGCGGTCGAGAAGATCGGCTCGGTCGTCAATCTGATCTCGAACATCGCAGCGCAAACGAATCTCCTGGCATTGAATGCGACGATCGAAGCGGCGCGAGCCGGCGACGCCGGCCGCGGGTTCGCCGTGGTTGCTTCGGAAGTCAAGTCGCTCGCCGTGCAGACGGCCAAGGCCACCGACGACGTCGGCAAGCAGATCTCCGTGATTCAGGAAGCCATGCGACGGTCGATGAGCGAAATCACATCGACCAATCAATCGATCACGGAGATTTCCGGAGTGTCCAGCTCGCTCGCCGAAATGATCATGCATCAGGCGCACGCCACCAATGAAATCGCCAAGAACGCGAACAGCGCCTCGTTGAACGCGACGACGGTCACCGATGCCTTGAAGACGATGCAGGATACGATCCGCTGGACGCAGGACGCGACCAATGTGGTGCTTGGCTTTGCCGCGGACTTGTCGAACCGCTCCTCGGAGATCGGCGAGGCCATGGACACGCTTTTCAAGGCGGCCGCGCAAAGTTCAACCGTCAAGGAACTCGCCAACCTGGCGCGCACGTCGCGGCGTTGAAAATACAAGGCCGCTACCGGCAGGCCCGAAGATTTTCCGATAATAGCATCGCCATCGAACGGGCTATAATGGAGGCTCTCGCAACGACTCCGCCCATAGGGAAGCCCCATGCACGACCGGGCCGCCGCCGTCACAGCGCAGCACAGGCTGTTTGCGGGCCATAGCGGCAACCCGCGTTATGCGGAGCTGCATCGGCATTATCCGAGCATCGACTATCTGCGGCGGCGTGCGCGCCGCCGCATTCCGCATTTTGCCTTCGAATATGCCGACGGCGGCGCCGGCAACGACGATGCCGGGATCCGCCGCAATTGGGCGGCGCTCGCCGCCATCGAGCTGGTGCCGCGCTATGGCGTCATGCCGTCGCTGCCGTCCTGCGATGTCGAGCTGTTCGGCCGGCGCTATTGCGCCCCGATTGGGGTGGCGCCGATGGGCGGGCCGGCGATCGTGTGGCCCGGCGCCGATCTGCATCTTGCCCGCGCCGCCCAACACGCGCGCATTCCTTACACACTCGGCACTGCCGGTGGCGCCACGATCGAACAGATCGCCGAGGTCGCCCCCGACGTCTTCTGGTTTCAACTTTATCGCTTCGCTCGGAACGGCCATGCGATCGGCCTCGACCTGGTGCGGCGCGCCGAAGCCGCCGGCTGCCGCACGCTGGTGCTGACGCTCGATCTGCCGGTGCGCACCACGCGGCCCCGCGAGGCGGCAACCGGCATCGCCGGCGCGTTCCGTCTTGAGCCCGGCATCCTGATGCAGATCGCGCGGGCGCCGGCTTGGATCGTGGCGCTCTGGAAAAACGGCATCCCGCGTTTTGCCAGTCTGCGCTCCTATGCCGGCGACAACGCCTCGCTTGCGGAGATCTTCGGTTTCGCCCGGCGCGAGATGGGCGGGGCCTTCACCTGGGACGAGGTGAAGATGTACCGCGACCGCTGGAAGGGAACGTTGGTCGTCAAAGGCATCATGCACCCGCAGGATGCCGAAAAGGCGGTATCGCTCGGAGTCGACGGCATGTTCGTTTCCAATCACGGCGGGCGACAGATCGAAGCGCTGCCGGCGGCGATCGACGTGCTTCCCGCCATCGTCCGGCAAGTCGGCGGCAGGGCAACCGTCATGATGGATTCCGGTGTGCGCAGCGGCAGCGACGTGGTGCGCGCCTATGCGCTTGGAGCCACGGCGGCTTTTGCCGGCAAAGCGTTCTTGTGGGGTCTCGGTGCGCTCGGCGAGGACGGCCCCGGGCACGTCATCGACCTTTTGATCGAGGAGACGCAAGGAACGCTCGCACAACTCGGCGCGCGCACGGTCGATGAGGTGCGCTCGGTGACGATCCGGCACCCCGGCGCGCTGCAGTTTTAGCTGGCGCTACGGACGGAGCGGCCGTTTGTTCCGACGACTGGTGACTCTACGGCGATGTTGCGCTGCAAATCACGGTTGGATTTACAAAGACACGCCCTGGCAGCGCGCCGGTTCGCCCGCTAAAAGGTTGTCTCAGACGGAACATGCCCCATGGCGGTCATCGCCGAACCGAGCGCCGAGGTCACCGACGACCGGCTTGCAGCCCGCAACGCGCTGGTGCTTGCCGCGGCGCAGGCGCTTGCTGGCGGCAACTCCACGGTGATCGTAGCGACCGGCGGCATCGCCGGCGCGATACTGGCGCCCGATCCGACGCTGGCGATGCTGCCCATCACCCTGATGGCGGTCGGCATGTGGATCGGGACGCTCCCCGTCGGCATGCTGGCCAAAGCCTACGGCCGCCGCTCTGCTTTGCAGATCGGATCGGCTTGCGGCGCGCTCGCGGGCATCATCTCGTTCGCAGCCATGCTGCGGGGATCGTTCGCGCTGCTGCTCATAGGTACCTTCTGCGCCGGTCTTTACGCGGCGGCGCACCAATCCTATCGGTTTGCGGCGGCCGACACCGCGAGCATGCAATTTCGCGCCAAGGCGGTGGCCTGGGTGCTGGCCGGCGGCATGTTTGCCGCAGTGATCGGGCCGCAGCTCGTCATCCTCACCAAGGATATTTGGCCCGCCTATTTGTTCGCGGGAACTTTTCTGGCGCAATCGGCCTGCGCCGTGCTCGCCGGCGCAGTGCTGAGCTTGCTCAAGCTGCCGCCGCCCGCCGTCGCGGGGCCGCTCGGCGAGGGGCGGCCGCTTGCCGAAATCATGGGCAAGCCGCGATTTATCGTCGCCGTTGCCTGCGGCGTCGCCAGCTATGTCGTGATGAACATGATGATGACCGCGGCTCCGCTCGCCATGGTGATGTGTCACCATTCGGTCGGTGAAGCCGCGCTGGGAATTCAATGGCACGTGATCGGCATGTATGCCCCGAGCTTCTTCACCGGTGCGCTGATCGCCCGCTTCGGGCTGCGGGCCGTCGTCGCCACCGGATTGCTGCTGATCGCCGCCGCCGCCACGATCGGCGTGCTCGGCATCGCGCTGTGGAATTTCTGGGCGGCGCTGGCGCTTCTCGGCATCGGTTGGAACTTCGCCTTCGTCGGCGCGACCATGCTGGTCACCGAATGTCACGGCCCGCGCGAACGCAACAAGGTCCAGGCGTTCAACGACTTTCTGATATTCGGCTCGATGGCGGTCGGCTCGTTCTCGTCCGGCGCTCTGCTGGCGAGCTACGGCTGGGCGGCGGTCAATGAGGTGGTCTTTCCGGTCGTCGTCGTGGCCGGGCTGCTGCTTGCATGGGGCACGCTGGCGCGGCGGCCGACGCTGGTCTGACGGGCGAGGGAAACGCTGACGAAACACATGATGCCGTCCCCCTCGCTTACGCGCGACCTGCTGATCCTCGCTGAGCTCGAGCGCAAGGTGCTGTGGCTGGCGAGCTGGACCATCCACCACGCCAACCATGTGCGGGAAAACACCGACGGACTTAAAGTGGGCGGGCACCAGGCCTCCTCGGCGTCGCTCGCCACCATCATGACTGCGCTTTATTTCCACAGCCTGCGGCCGGCCGATCGCGTCGCGGTCAAGCCGCACGCCGCGCCCAACTTTCATGCCATCCAATATCTGCTCGGCCGCCAAAGCCGCGACAAGCTGGAAAATTTCCGCGGCTATAAGGGCGCGCAATCCTATCCGTCGCGCACCAAAGATGCCGACGACGTCGATTTCTCGACCGGCTCGGTGGGCTTAGGCGTTGCGCAGACGCTGTTCTCGTCGCTGACCCAGGACTACGTGCGCGCTCACGGCTGGGGCAGAAGTCGGCCGGAAGGCCGCATGATCGCGCTCCTTGGCGACGCCGAACTCGACGAGGGCAACATCTTTGAAGCGATCCTCGAAGGCTGGAAACAGGGTCTGCGCAATTGCTGGTGGATCGTCGACTACAACCGGCAGAGCCTCGATGCGGTGGTGCGCGAAGGCCTGTGGGAGCGCTACCAGAACCTGTTCCGCAACTTCGGCTGGGACGTGGTGGTGGTGAAATACGGCTCGTTGCAGCAAGCGGCCTTCGCCGAGCCCGGCGGTGAGCTGTTGCGCCAGTGGATCGATCGCTGCCCGAACCAGCTCTATTCCGCACTGGTGTTCCAGGGCGGCGCCGCTTGGCGCAAGCGCTTGCTCGACGAGATCGGCGACCAGGGGCCGGTGATGCAACTGATCGAGCGGCGCAGCGACAAGGAGTTGGCGCGGCTGATGAACAATCTCGGCGGCCACGACCTCGCCGCGATCATCGACGCCTTCGACGGTATCGATCACGACCGGCCCGTTTGCTTCATTGCTTATACGATCAAAGGCTACGGTCTGCCGTTCGCCGGGCACAAGGACAACCACGCCGGGCTGATGACGCCGGCGCAGATGGAAACCCTCCGCGCCGCGATGAACATCCGGCCGGGTCAAGAATGGGATCGCTTCGAGGGCTTGCAGCAGCCGGCGGAAAACATCCAGGCCTTCGTCGACCGCGTGCCGTTTGCAAGCGGCGGCGAACGCCGCCTGCAGGCGCCGCGGGTCGACGTGCCGGCGGAGCTTGCGGTGACGATCCAATGGCAGACGTCGACGCAGCTCGGCTTTGGCGCGCTGCTCAACGAGCTCGCGCGCGGTACGACGCCGCTTGCCGCGCGCATCGTCACCGCGTCGCCCGACGTCACCGTGTCGACCAGCCTCGGCCCTTGGGTCAATCGCCGCAAACTGTTCGCGCGCGAAGCGCTCGCCGACACGTTCAAGAGCGAGCGCATTCCGTCCACCTTCAGCTGGGAGTTCTCGCCCGCGGGCCAACATATCGAGCTCGGCATCGCCGAGATGAATCTGTTCGCCTTGCTCTCGGCGCTCGGCCTCTCGCACGCCATCAACGGCGAGCGGCTGTTGCCGATCGGAACGCTCTATGACCCGTTCATCGCCCGCGGCCTCGATGCGCTGAACTATGCCTGCTATCAGGACGCCCGCTTCATCCTGGTCGCCACGCCCTCAGGCATCACGCTGGCGCCGGAAGGCGGCGCGCATCAGTCGATTGTCGAGCCGCTGATCGGGATAGGTCAGGACGGTCTCGCCGCGTTCGAGCCGGCCTTCGTCGACGAATTGGCCGTCATTCTCGCCTTCGCGTTGGATTACATCCAGAGGGACGGTGGCGGCGAGCTCTCCGAGCGCAACTGGCTGCGCGATGAGACCGGCGGCTCGGTCTATTTGCGGCTCTCCACCCGGCCAATCGAGCAGATCAAGCGCGAGATGCCTGCGGAGTTACGCCAAGCGATCGTCGACGGCGCCTACTGGCTGCGCAAGCCCGGGCCCAACTGCCAGGTCGTGGTCGCTTACACCGGCGCGGTCGTGCCCGAGGCGATCCAGGCGGTCGGACTGATGGCGGAGGACCGCCGAGATGTAGGGCTGCTCGCGGTGACCTCCGCCGACCGCCTCAATGCCGGCTGGACGGCTGCGTGGCGAGCGCGCGAGCGCGGGCTTGTGCATGCCCGTTCCCATATCGAGCGCCTGTTCGGCGGCTTGCCGCCACATTGCGGCATCGTCAGCGTGCTGGACGGCCATCCGGCGGCGCTGGCTTGGCTGGGTGCGGTGCAGGGCCATCGTGTGCGACCGCTCGGCGTCGAGCATTTCGGCCAAACCGGCTCGATCGCGGAGCTCTACCGTCACTATGGCATCGACACCCATGCCATCATGGCCGCCGCGGAAGCCATCGCGCCGGGGCGCCCCATCCGCCATCTCGGCGTGGTTTGATCGGCCGCGAACCCGAATACGTCCCGGTACTGGTGGTGGAAGGACAGGGTTTACCGCCGCTCGACCGGCGCACAGCCCTCCACTATGGAGCGTGCGTAAAATCGCTCACCGCCGTTGCGCCCCCCGGGCATTTTTGGCAATGTCCGCGCCGTTTGGGCTGGACGCGTGTTTCGCGCGGGCGCTCTCCTTCCGGGCCGGTTTCAACTCCGGCCGCATCCATCAACCGGGGTTTTCCATGACGACTTTGTGGCTCATCGTTCTCTGCGGCGTGCTCGCCCTCCTTTACGCCATCTGGGCCACCTTTTCGGTGATGCGGGCCGATCCCGGCAGCGCCAAGATGCAGGAAATATCCGCGGCGGTGCGCGAGGGCGCCCAGGCCTATCTGCGGCGGCAATACACCACGATCGCCATCGTCGGCATCGTGATCTTCCTCATCGTCGGCTATCTCCTCGGCTGGCTCGTCGCCGTCGGCTTTGCGGTCGGCGCCATCCTGTCCGGTTCCGCGGGTTTCATCGGGATGAACGTGTCCGTGCGCGCCAATGTGCGCACCGCGCAGGCCGCCATCGGCTCGCTCGCCGGCGGGCTCGAACTGGCGTTCCGCGCCGGCGCCATCACCGGGCTCCTCGTGGCGGGCTTAGCTTTGCTGGGCGTGACGCTTTATTTCGGCTTCCTCACCGGCACGCTGCATTTTGCGCCGAACGATCGCGTCGTCGTCGATTCCATGGTGGCGCTCGGCTTCGGCGCCTCGCTGATCTCCATCTTCGCGCGATTGGGCGGCGGGATTTTCACCAAGGGCGCCGATGTCGGCGGCGATCTCGTCGGCAAGGTCGAGGCCGGCATTCCGGAAGACGATCCACGCAATCCGGCCACCATCGCCGACAACGTCGGCGACAATGTCGGCGACTGCGCCGGCATGGCGGCCGACCTGTTCGAGACCTATGCCGTTACCACTGTCGCGACCATGGTTCTGGCCGCCATCTTCTTCGGTTCGGTCTCAGCGGACATGGTGATGCGGATGATGACGTTTCCGCTCGCCATCGGCGGCGTCTGCATCATCGCCTCGATCATCGGCACGTTCTTCGTGCGGCTCGGCGCCAGCCAGTCGATCATGGGCGCGCTGTACAAGGGGATGATCGCCACCGCGATTCTGTCGCTCATCGGCATCGCCGGGGTGACGCACTACCTCATCGGCTTCGGCCAGCTTCAGGGGGCGACCTATTCGGGCGCGGAGCTGTTCTATTGCGGCGTCACCGGCCTCGTCGTGACGGGACTGATCATCGTCATCACCGAGTACTATACCGGCACCAACTATCGGCCGGTGCAGTCGATCGCCAAAGCCTCGGTGACCGGCCACGGCACCAATGTGATCCAAGGCCTTGCCGTGTCGATGGAAGCAACCGCCGGTCCGGCGCTGGTCATCATCGCCGGCATCCTGGTGAGCTATAACCTGGCCGGGCTGTTCGGCATCGCCATCGCGGTGACGACCATGCTGGCGCTCGCCGGTATCGTTGTCGCGCTCGATGCATTCGGGCCGGTCACCGACAACGCCGGCGGCATCGCCGAAATGGCCGGCCTGCCGAAAGAAGTGCGCAAATCGACCGATGCGCTCGACGCCGTCGGCAACACCACCAAGGCGGTGACCAAGGGCTACGCCATCGGCTCGGCCGGTCTCGGCGCGCTGGTGCTGTTCGCAGCCTATAACCAGGACCTCAAGTTCTTCATCGCCGGCGCCGACAAGCACCCCTATTTCCAAGGCGTCATGCCCGATTTTTCTCTGGTCAATCCTTATGTCGTGGCCGGGCTGCTGTTCGGCGGCCTGTTGCCGTACATGTTCGGCGCGATGGGCATGACGGCAGTCGGGCGCGCGGCGTCCTCGATCGTCGAAGAGGTGCGGCGCCAATTCCGCGAGAATCCGGGCATCATGCAGGGCACGGACAAGCCCGACTACGGCCGTGCCGTCGATATGCTCACGCGGGCGGCGATCAAGGAAATGATCGTGCCGTCGCTCCTCCCGGTGCTGTCGCCGATCGTCGGCTATTTCATCATCTATTTCGTCGCCGGCGGCGGCGCCCAAGGCAAATCTGCGGCGTTCTCGGCACTCGGGGCGATGCTGCTCGGCGTGATCGTTACCGGGCTTTTCGTCGCCATCTCGATGACCTCGGGCGGCGGCGCCTGGGACAACGCCAAGAAGTACATCGAGGACGGCCATTTCGGCGGCAAGGGCTCCGAGGCCCACAAGGCCGCCGTGACTGGCGATACGGTCGGCGATCCCTACAAGGATACGGCCGGCCCGGCGGTCAATCCGATGATCAAGATCACCAATATCGTGGCGCTGTTGCTGCTCGCGATCTTGGCGCATTGAGAAAGGCGCCGCATTCCTTGTCGCGCGGCGCGCGCGTCAAAAAATGGCGCCGTGCCGAAGCAATCCAGCATCGTGACTGGATTTGTTTGGTTGTTCCGATCTGATGATGACGCGCGGTCGCGAATCCTCGCCGGCCGCTCAGAACGGCAGGCCGATGTGGGCGTTGCCAAGGTTTTGGAACAGCGCCTTGATCAAACTGGTGTCCGAGCCGGCCGTCGGCGTCGTGCGGCTGATGTAATCGAACACCTTGCCGTCCTTGATGCCGTAAGAGGCGACCCGTTCGACTCGCCGGTCCTTGTCGAAATAGATGGCGATGACACGCTGGTCGGTGATCTTGGCGGGCATGAACGAGATCGCCCGCTCGGCGCGCTGCGAGATGTAGTAGAACGCTTCGCCGGAAACGGTGGCGACGGTCGAGGGCGTGCCGAGCACGATCAGCACCTGCTCCTGCGATGCGCCAAGCCGGATTTGCTCGAGCGCGCCTTCGGGAAGCACATAGCCGCGCTGGAACGTCTCGCCGAAGCAGCCGCCCAGCGCCAGAGCGAGCGCGACAATCAGCGCATAAGACGCTGCGGCGCGCGTTTCCCCGCTTTGCACCCGGCCCCTGCGCATTCCGACATCCACCTTGCGTCCGACAGCCGCCTGCCGTACCCCCGAAACCCGCAATTGGCAATTTGCCGCCGCTGAGTGGTACGCGGGCGGATGAGGGCGGCGAGCTATCTCTATGATCTTACCGGCGTTTCGGTGCAATCCCCACAGCCGCAGCATTCACGCGCTCTATGGCATGATCGTGGCGCAGGCGCGCGCGCCGGCGTTTTACACCGGTTATGGCGTCCCCGATACCGTCCAGGGCCGATTTGACCTGATCGTCCTGCATCTCGTGCTGGTTTTGGCGCGGTTGGGCCGGGATCACGAGCCTCGACTGGGGCCCGGACGCCATGCGGAACCCAATCGGGGACGCAGTCTTGAGCGAACGTTAGGGCAGGGGCTGTTCGACGCCTTCTGCCGCGATCTGGACGATAACCTGCGAGAGATGGGCGTGGGTGACCTCGCCGTGCCGCGGGAGATGCGCCGCTTCGGCGAGGCGTTCTATGGCCGGCAGGCGGCCTATCGCGAAGCGTTCGCCGCCGCCGACGACCGGGAACTTGAGAAGGCGCTGGCACGCAATATCTTTGGGGCCGCCGGTATCGGCGACGGGGCGGCCCGGCTGGCGCGCTATGCGCGCGCGGCGGCAAAGTTGCTCGATACCGTGGAGGAGGACGTGATCGTCGCGGGCCAGCTGGTCTTCCCCAACCCCGAGGCCTTTGCACATGCGTGAGCGGCGCTCCGAGAAATATGCTCCGACGCCCTGGCAGGTCCCCGTCGCGGTCGAAGATGTCGCCGAGACCGGGGCACGCTTCGACCTGGTGGCGGATGCGCAGGTCCGCGCCGCAGTGGCGCGCATGGCGGGCTTGCGCGATCTGCCGCGCCTGCGGGCAAATTTCGACGTCACGCGGCGTGGAACCGGCGGCTTGCACGTGGCCGGGAGGGTTTCGGCCACGGTCGGTCAGATCTGCGTCGTCACGCTCGATCCGCTCGTCAATGAGGTCGAGGAAGCGATCGACCTCCTGTTCGTGCCGCAACCGGCCGCGGAGCGGGAAGACGGAGAAGTCCGCACGCGTGGCGAGAGCGCGGATGAGACGGAGCCGCTGATCGGCGGGCTGGTCGATCTCGGCGCGCTCGCCATCGAGTTCCTCATCCTCGGGCTTGATCCCTATCCCCGCAAGCCCGGAGCGGTGTTCCAGCCGCCGCCGGACGCCAAGCCGGGCGAAACCCCGTTCGCCGCGCTCGCATCGCTCAGGAAGGGTCCGGATGACCACTGATCGCAGTTGTGTCTGGATGCCGAACCGCTATTGTCCCTTGCGGTCTCGCCTCCCCCATGTTCGGACCAGGAGCGTGATCCCGAAAGAGCTTGCCCCGGACTTAATTCGGGGTGGCAACCGGTTTTCGGAAAGGATCATGCTTAAACAAAAATACCTAGGCCATGAGCCGATTCGGTTGAATTGGATCGCGGGCTAGGAGCCGGTCGCCCATGTCGCACACGGTCCGCATTGCTCTCGATGCGATGGGGGGAGATCATGGCCCTGCCGTGGTCGTCGCCGGCGCGGATCTGGCGTTGGCGCGACATCCCGACAGCGAGTTTTTGTTCTTCGGCAATACGTCGGTGGTCGCTCCGCTCATTGCCGCACGCCCGGCACTCAAATCCGTTTCGCGGCTTGTGCACAGCGAGATCGCGGTGCGGATGGAGGACAAGCCGAGCCAGGCGCTGCGCTATGGCCGCCGGAAATCTTCGATGTGGCTGGCGATCGAATCAGTCAAAAAGCAGGAAGCCGACATGGCCGTATCGGCGGGCAACACCGGCGCGCTGATGGCGATGTCGAAATTCGGGCTCAAAATGCTGCCCGGGATCACACGCCCCGCCATCGCGGCGCTGTGGCCGACCTTGCGCGGCGAATCGATCGTGCTCGACGTCGGCGCCTCGATCGGCGCCGATGCCGAGCACCTGGTCGACCTCGCGGTCATGGGTGCGGCCACGGCACGCATCTTGTACGGGTTGAAGCGGGCGACGGTCGGGTTGCTCAATATCGGGGTGGAGGAGGTCAAGGGTCTTGAACAGGTGCGTGAAGCCGGCCGCATCTTGCGCGAGGAACAATGGCCCGACCTCGACTATGTGGGATTCGTCGAAGGCGACGACATTGGCACGGGCAAGGTCGATGTCGTCGTCACCGAAGGCTTTGCCGGTAACATCGCGCTCAAGACCGCCGAAGGCACCGCCCGGCAGATGGCCCAATATCTGCGGGGTGCGATGACCCGCTCGCTCAGCGCCCGCATCGGGTATTTTTTCGCGCGTTCGGCGTTCCGCCAAGTGCGCGAACGCATGGACCCGCGCCGCGCCAATGGCGGGGTTTTTCTCGGGCTGAACGGCATCGTCATCAAAAGCCACGGCGGCACCGACGCCGAAGGTTTTGCCGCGGCGATCGCGCTCGGCCATGGCGTGGTGCGTGACGAATTGCTCGGCAAGATCACGGCGGCGCTCGGCCGCTTGCACGGCGAGCGGCAGCAAGCGCTGCGCGGAGCCGCGTCATGACGGTGCGCCGCTCCGTTGTGCTGGGCTGCGGCAGCTATCTGCCGAGCCAAATCCTCACCAACGCCGAACTCGCGCGCAAGGTCGACACGTCCGACGATTGGATCGTGCAGCGCACCGGCATCCATGAGCGCCGCATCGCCGCGCCCGGCGAATTGACCTCGCACATGGCGACGCACGCGGCGCGCGCCGCGCTCGCCCATGCCAAGCTCGATGCGCAGGCGATCGATCTCATCGTGCTGGCGACCTCGACGCCCGATAACACTTTCCCGGCCAGCGCCGTCGCGGTGCAGGCCGATCTCGGCATCACCCACGGCGCCGCCTTCGACGTGCAGGCGGTGTGCTCCGGATTCGTGTTTGCGCTGGCGACCGCCGACGCGCTGCTGCGGTCGGGCGCGTTCTGCCGCGCGCTGGTGATCGGATCGGAGACGTTCTCGCGCATCCTCGACTGGACCGATCGCGGCACCTGCGTGCTGTTCGGCGACGGCGCCGGCGGCGTCGTGCTCGAAGCGCAGGAGCAGCCGGGCGCGCGCGAGGACCGCGGCATTCTCACGGTGCGCCTGCGTTCCGACGGCCGTTACAAATCGAAGCTCTATGTCGACGGCGGACCCTCGTCGACCGGCACGGTCGGCCATCTGCGCATGGAAGGCCGCGAGGTTTTTCGTCACGCCGTGGCGATGATCACCGACGTGGTCGAGGATGCGTTCAAAGTAACCGGCATGACGGTCGCCGACATCGACTGGTTCATTCCGCATCAAGCCAACAAACGGATCATCGACGGCTCGGCGCACAAGCTCGGCATCCCGCCGGACAAAGTGGTCACCACCGTCGACCGCCACGGCAACACATCGGCGGCCTCGATCCCGCTGGCGCTGGCCGATGCCGTCGCCGACCGCCGCATCAAGCGCGGCGATCTGTTGCTGCTCGAGGCCATGGGCGGCGGTTTCACCTGGGGGGCGGCCCTGCTGCGCTGGTGAGATCGGTGCGGAAGCCCGTTGACCGTCGGGTGAGAAGTGAATATCGTTGATAATTCAGTACGATACGATGATCGATTGGTATCGATCGCCGAGAGTGGGGCTGGCGATGGCGAGAAAGACGATCACGCGCGCGGATTTGTGCGAGGCGGTCTATCAGAAAGTCGGCCTGTCGCGCACGGAATCCGCTACGCTCGTCGAATTGGTTCTCAAGGAGATCACCGACTGCTTGGAACGGGGCGAGACGGTGAAGCTGTCGTCGTTCGGCTCGTTCGTGGTGCGCAAGAAGGGGCAGCGCATCGGCCGCAATCCCAAGACCGGCAAGGAAGTGCCGATCTCGCCGCGCCGGGTCATGGTGTTCAAGCCGTCCGCCATCCTCAAGCAGCGGATCAATTCCGGGCCGAATGGCGGCAAGGAAAGCGCCGGCGAACTCGGCTAGCCAGCGCCGGCGGAGAACAAAGCATTGGACAAAGCGCCGGACGCGTTCCGCACGATCAGCGAAGTCGCCGAGGAGATCAACGTTCCTCAGCACGTGTTGCGGTTCTGGGAGAGCCGCTTCGCGCAAATCCGGCCGCTGAAACGAGGCGGCGGGCGGCGCTATTACCGCCCGGACGACGTCGACCTGCTGCGTGGCGTGCGCCACTTGCTGTACGGCGAGGGCTATACCATTCGCGGCGTGCAGCGCATCCTGCGCGAGCAAGGTCTGACGTTCGTTCAGAACGTTTGGCGTGCCGGCGCCGAACCGCCGCCGCCGGAGATCGAGGAAGATAGGGTAGGGGACGACGGAGCGGAGCCACATGCTGCAACCAGCGCGGACGAAGAGCCGGCCGTTCCGGTGACCGCGGCACCGCGCCCTGGCAGACCGGCTCACCAGCCGGCGCCGCCGCGGCTCAACGTGAACACCGAGGGTCGGCGCAAACTACAGACCGTGCTCGACGACCTGATCGCCTGTCGCCAGCTCATCGACGACGCGCTCGCGGACGCTTCGTTGCCGCACGCTGATTGAGACGAAGCGTTTGGTCGGAGCGCCGAGTCGCAATGTCTCAGATTCCGGAACCGTCCGCGAACGCCGCGCAAAGCGAATATTGGAATGCCGCTGCCGGCGAAACCTGGGCGCAGTTTCAGGAGCTGCTGGATCGTCAGATTGAACCGTTGGGTCTGGCGGGCATCGATGTATTGCAGCCGGTCCCGGGCGAGCGCATCATCGATATCGGCTGCGGTTGCGGGCAAACTTCGCTGACGCTGGCCGCCCGCGTAGCGCCGAGTGGATCGGTGGTCGGCATCGATCTTTCGAGGCCCATGCTCGAGGTCGCTCGCCAGCGGCCGCGCCCGGCGGCAAACTTGCGCGTGGACTTCCGGCAACTGGACGCACAAAACGGCGACATCGGCCGCGGCGTTTTCGACGCGGCATTCTCCCGCTTCGGCGTGATGTTCTTCAGCGATCCGGTGGCGGCATTTAGGAATATCGGCGCATCCTTGAAGCGCGGCGGCCGTCTGGTCTTCGTCTGTTGGCGACCTCTCGCCGAGAACCCGTGGATGCTGGCGCCGCTGCAAGCGGCGCTTCCATTCATACCGCCTGTTGCGCCGCCCGATCCGACGGCGCCTGGGCCGTTTGCCTTTGCCGACGCTGGCCGCGTGCGCTCGATCCTGAGCGACGCGGGGTTTGCTTTGGTGACGACTGAGCCATTCGACGCGCGCATCGGCGGCGGTGACCTTGAACAGTCGTTGAAGCTCGCACTGAGGCTGGGGCCATTAGGCGCGGCACTTCGCGAGCATCCGGAGCTTTCGGGCAAAGTCGCCGGTGCCGTGCGAGACCTTCTGTCGAAATACCTCACGCCCGGTGGTGTTCTGGTGCCCTCCGCTGTCTGGATCGTTCGGGCTCAGAACCCCTGAGCCCAATAGCATCCCTGTTATGTCGAAATGCAAAGGCTCGCCGGCCGCTGCGCGCCCAACTTCGCGCTTTCGTCGGATTATCGGTTGGCGAAGATATGCAGCGGCCAAATCCAGTAAGCGATTGAATATTTGAGGTATTCGTGGCGACCGCTGCCTGCTCTGTATGAGAAAATTATACTTCGAGCAAATTTGAGGCCCGGTCTTGGGGGACCGCGGCGAGACCTAAGCTCTTGAACCATATGGCTTATTAAACTCCGTGCCGAGCCTGGCACGAGTTATGCGGTTCCTATGGCGGGTAAGGACCCAAACAAAGAGCCTCATCGAGGGCAAAAAAATAGGAGTGAGCCATGACCGCATTACGCAAAGTGCTCGTTGTCGACGACGATCCCGCCGTCCGCAAGAGCTTTGATCGTGTTCTCTCCGGCAAGGGTTACGCCGTCATCACCGCCGAAAACGGTGAAGAAGCGTTGCGCAAGCTGAACGAGGAAAAATACGACCTCGTCTACAGCGACATCCGCATGCCCGGCATGAGCGGACTGGAAGTGGCCGAGAAGGTCAGAGCCCGACGGCCCTGGACTCCGGTCGTGATCATCACCGGCTATGGCACCGACATTGCCGAAGAGCGTGCCAAGGCGGCAGGTGTTTCGAAATTCCTGCACAAACCGCTGTCTCCCGCGATGATCGAAGACAGCGCCCGCGATGTCCTGGCAGTGCCGGCGGCGCCGGTAGCCGCGGCTGTTGTGGCCGCCCCCGAAGCGCCTGCGGCAGAGGTCGCGCGCGCGGGAAGCTTGCTGGGAAACATCCTCCTCTTCTTCGCCGCGCCCTTCATCGGCTTGGCTTACATCATGGCCATGCCGTTCTACGGCCTCGCCATGGTCGCCTTTCTGGCGGCCCGCGCTGCCGCCAAAAACGCAACGGTGAGAGCCGCCGCCATCGTGCTCAAGCATGTTGCCATGGTGATTGCGGCGCCGTTTATCGGATTGGCCTACGTCGTTCTCTTCCCGTTCATCGGCTTGGCGCTGTTGCTGTGGATGGCCGGGAAAGCGGTGGCGGCCAAAGGTTAATGCGGCCGACTGGGCCTAGCCTCACGGGCGATGGCCGGGGCCGGGGAGTATGCCCCGGCCTCCCTTTTTCCTCTAGGCTCAGCGCCTCTGCCGGTGCCGGCACGTCCGACCGGATCATGCGCTAGATCAAAGCAAAGCCGATCGATCTGGGGCAAGTACCGCGCCAATATGGGCCGCCCCGGGGGTAAGGACCGACTGGGATGTGGATGAAACCGACGGCGGTATGAGGACAGTTATGGATTGCAGCAGACTGCTCAGAATCTCGCGAGCGGCCGTGTGCAACGGCTTTGCCTTCGCGGTCGTTGGCGCAACGGTTGCTTTTCTCGCCACCGCAATTTCGCCGGCGCTTGCCGAAGACAAGGCGCCATCGGCCTCCGACCAATGTCTCGCGTGCCATGGCAGCGCCGGCATGGAGAAGACGCTGGGGGACGGACATACCCTGCAACTGCAGGTACCGGCCGATATGTTCGGCAAGTCCGTGCACAGCGCGATCGGCTGCACCGGCTGTCATTCCGACGTCGATCTAGCCGCGCATCCTCCAGCCGACAAAGTCATCCCGAATGCGCGCGGCTTTTCCATCGCCATGACGCAGGTCTGCCGCGGCTGTCATGCCGACAAATTCGATCAATGGCAGACCAGCATCCATGCCGCCCTGATCCTTGCCAACAATCCGTCGGCGCCGCTTTGCACCGACTGCCATAACCCGCACGCCGTCATCAAAGGCGCAGCGGCTTCGATCGAGCAAATCCCCTGCAAGAAATGCCACGCTGATATCTACACGGCCTATCTCGGCAGCATGCACGCCAAAGCCCGGCTGAAGTCCGCAGAAAGTTATGCGCCGATCTGCACCGACTGCCACAGCGCCCACGCGGTAAAGCCCACCTCCATCGGCCAAGGTCCGGAGGCGGCTTGTTTCGGCTGTCATGCCGGCGTGCTGGAGGCCCACGAGACCTGGCTGCCGAACGCCGCTTTGCATTTCGAGGTGGTGTCGTGCCCGGCCTGCCATGCCCCCGCAGCGCAGCGCACGGTCGATCTCATGCTGATCGACAGTAAGGACGCGCAGCCGCGCGACATCGAGCAAGTGGGCGTGCCGCTGTTCGAGGCCAGCGCCCAATCGGACGGCAAAGGCATCGATGCGCAAGCGCTATGGAACCTGCTGCAGACGCTCAATCGCAGTGGCATAGCCGGCAAAACCATCGTGCGCGGCCGCCTGGAAGCCAGCACCGGTCCGCAGTCGCACGCGCTCGCCGACAAGAGCATGGCGATCAGCGACTGCCGCATCTGTCACAGCTCGGGCTCGAAGGCCTTCCAGAACGTAACCATCTCGCTGGTCCAGGCGCAGGGCCAACGGCTACGCTATGGCGCCAATGCCGATGTGCTGAGCTCGCCGATCTCGCTCGAATCGGTGGGCGGCTTCTACGCAATCGGCGGCACCCGGATCAAGCTCCTGGACATCTTGGTGATCCTGGCGATCGTCGGCGGTCTTGGCGTTGCCGTCGGGCACCTGACCCTGGGATGGATTTTCAAGTACTACGGCTTGACCCACCCGGGCGGTCATGGCGCCGATCATAGCGGTCAGCCGGGTGCCGGCCAGGATCGCAAAACGCCGTGAGGACCGCACAGCAACGCTGAAAGGAACAGCGACATGCAAAGTCTCTACATCCATCCGCTGCCGGTCAGGATCTGGCACTGGATCAACGCCATCGGCATCGTCCTGATGATTCTCACCGGCATGCAGATCCGCTATGTCGGGCTCATCAATGTGGTGTCGTTTCGGACCGCGGTGCAAACCCACAACACGATTGGCTTTATTTTGATCGCCAATTTTTTCGTGTGGCTAGCCTATTATCTGACCTCCGACCGCATCAAGGCCTATCACCCCGAACTAAGTCCGCGGAAGCATTTCCTCGGCAGCTGGCGGCAGGCCTATTACTATGGTTACGGCATCTTCAAGGGCGATCCCAATCCGTTTCACGTCGGAATCTATCGCAAATTCAATCCGCTGCAGAGCATGCTCTACCAGATCATCATGATGCTGCTGCTTCCCATCCAATTCTATACCGGGATTCTGCTGTGGGACGTGAAGCGCTTCTCCGCTCAGGTCGACTTTTTCGGCGGCGTGCGCGTTATCGACACGGTGCACGTCCTGATCTTCATCTTCTTGATCTTTTACGTGCTGGTTCACATCTATCTCGGCAGCCTGGGTCACACCCGCACGGCGCATTAC
The DNA here is from genome assembly GCA_050010955.1 of Xanthobacteraceae bacterium. Classification (GTDB taxonomy): domain Bacteria; phylum Pseudomonadota; class Alphaproteobacteria; order Rhizobiales; family Xanthobacteraceae; genus BOG-931. The sequence goes on from JBEKJZ010000011.1 coordinate 41,921, forward strand.
AAGGCCATGCTGACCGGTTACGAGGAGGTGGAGGAAGTGGCCCCAGGGACGGAGCTGTGAAACTGCTGTTCGGCGACGTGTGATGAAATAACCGGACCGACAGTCGATGCAATCTGAAGCGGTTGCGGTCTAAGTTTCGTCGGCCTCCTGTTCGCTGTGTTCGCTGTCGCGCACCCGGATCGCATACTTCTTCATCAGCGCCTGGAAATTCGGACGCTGCAACCCGGTGTCCTCGGCGCTCTTGGTGACGTTCCACTGATTGCGCTTGAGCGCTTCGAGCACGAACTGTTTTTCGATCTCTTCCACCGACTTCTCGCGCGCGGCTTTTTTGAGCCGTTTGAGCTCGTCGCCGGTTCGCGGCACCGCGAACTCCTCCGGCCGGCGGGACGGATCGACGATATTGACGAGATGGGCGCGGCGGATGATGGTGTCGCTAGTGAGGATGGCCGCGCGTTGCATGACGTTTTCCAGTTCGCGCACATTGCCCGGCCATGAGTAATTCGTGAGCGCGCTCATGGCGCCTTCGGAAATGTCGGTGACCTCCTTCCCCAGCTCGGCGCTGAACGTCTTGAGGAAATGATAGGCCAGTGCCGGGATGTCGTCCCGCCGATCGCGCAGCGCCGGGATGTGGATCGGGAAGATATTGATGCGATAATAAAGGTCGTCGCGGAATGTGCCGGCGACCACCATGGCGTTGAGGTCGCGGTTGGTGGCGGTGATCAGCCGGAAATTGGCGGTCTGCGTGCGGGTGTCGCCGACCGCCCGGAATTCGCGCTCCTGCAGGACGCGCAGCAGCTTGGCTTGCGTGGCAGGGGAAAAATTGCCGATTTCGTCGAGAAACAGGCTGCCGCTGCCGGCGACCTCGAACATGCCTTTCTTGCTGGTGACTGCGCCGGTAAAGGCGCCCTTGACGTGACCGAACAGCTCGCTTTCCAGCAGGTTTTCGCTCAGTGAATTGCAGTCCACCGGGACGAACGGCTTGTCCTTGCGCAAGCTGTTGTAATGGATGGCGCGCGCGATCAACTCCTTACCGGTGCCGCTTTCGCCGGTGAGCAAGACGGTGGAACTGGTGGGCGCGCATTGCGCGACCAGCCGGTAGACCGCCTGCATCGGCGGGCTGGAGCCGATGATGTTATCGAAGCGGTATTTCGAGCTGACCGCGCTCTTGAGATTGAGATTTTCCTGCAGCAGCTGCCGCCGTTCCCGCGCGCGCTGCACCACCAGCTTGAGCTCGTCCGGCTCGAACGGCTTGGAGATATAGTCGAAGGCGCCGAGCTTCATCGCCTGCACCGCGGTGTCGATCTGCGACAAGCCGGTGATCATGATGACGTCGATATCGGGATGCGTCTCCTTGACCCGGCGCAGCACTTCCATCCCGCCCAGGTTCGGCATCATGATGTCGAGGATCATGACGTCGTAGGTGTTGCTTTCGACTTTGCGCAGCGCGTCGTGGCCATCGTGCGCCACGTCGATCTCATAGCCGTTGCCTTCAAGAATACGCAGGCAGCTGCGGATGACGATTTCCTCGTCGTCGACCACCAGAATTCGTGCGCTCATGCAGCGCCCCCGCTCGGTTTATTGTCGGCCGCGGAAGGCGGCGGCATCAGCGGCAGAAACACGCTGAAGGTCGATCCCTCTTCGACTTTGCTTTGCACCTCGATGACGCCGCCATGGGCCTCGACGATTCCGTGACTGACGGAAAGTCCCAATCCGGTTCCCTTGCCGACATCCTTGGAGGTGAAGAACGGGTCGAAAATGCGGCGCAGGTTCTGCTCGGAAATGCCGCAGCCGGTGTCGACGATCGATATTTCCACCATCGCTATCGGCTCGGCGGACTGTGCCGACGGCCGCGGCTCGGCGGCACGGCGTGTCCTGACGGTGATACTGCCTTTTTCCTCGACGGCGTGTTGGGCGTTGACGATCATGTTCATGATCACCTGCTTGATCTGATCGGCGTCGATCCAGATCGGCGGCAGGGTGCGGTCGAGATCCATGGTGATAACGATATCACGCAGATGCGCCGGCCGCTCGACGATGCGCACGGTGTCCTCGATGATCTGGTTGATATCGTTGAATTTCTTCTCCGGCTGTTTTTCCCGGGCGAAATCGAGCAGCCGCTTAATGATCGCCGCGCACCGCTTGGTTTCGCGGATCACCAGGTCCATGTCCTCGGCGTCGCGGCTGTTGTCGGCCATTTTCTCGCGCAGCAGATGCGAGAACGTCAGGATTCCGGTGAGCGGATTGTTCAGTTCGTGGGCGACCCCGGAGGCCAGGAGGCCGACCGAGGCGAGCTTCTCGCCGCGCATGGTTTGCGCTTGGGCGCGCCGCAGTTCCTGGGTCCGGGTCTCGACCTTCTGCTCGAGCGTGCGGGCCAATTCTTGCAGCTCGGCCCGCGAATTACGCAAGGCGTTGGTCATGCTGTTGAACGAACGGGCGAGCTTGCCGAACTCGTCGCCGCTGCGCACCGGAATGAGCTGGTCGAGATTGCCGGCAGACAGCCGTTCCGCGCCGCCTTCGAGGTCACGCAGCGGCAGGTAGACCAGATGGTGGACGAAATAGCCGATCGCTAAAGCGGCCAACGCGATGAAGCCTATGGAAAATCCGGCGATCGCCAGCGTGGTGGTGCGCAGCTTGCGATGGATCTCGTCGAGCGAATAGTTGATGTCGAGAACGCCGAGAACGGAGGTCTCTTTGCTGTGCTGATGGCAGGGGGCATTGTAGCAGGACGGATCGTTGCGGATCACTTCCATGCTGCCGAGCAGCGGTTTGCCGTCGGCGCCTTGGAACGTCCAGGTCCGTTCGCTATGGGGCACCTGTTGCAGCGGCTGCTCGCTTTCATGGCAGCGCGAGCAGGCCTCGGCGTTGCGATCCACGGTGCGGCCAATCTCGGGCGGGTAGGTCGAATGGGTGATGCGCCCATCCTGGCTGAAGATTCTGACCCGGTCGATCTGTTCCTGGCCGGCCACATCGTGGATGATGCGGTCGACATAAGTCGGTTCATTGTTCAGCATGGCGAAGCGGGTGCTCTTGCTGATCACTTCGGAAAGCTGAATAACGTGATCGGAGACCTTGCCGAGGATTTGGTTGTACAAAAAAAAGGCAACCGCCCCGGTGAACAACAGCACCCCGACCGTGAGCGCGATCGTGAGGTAAAGCACAAGCTTGAATTTCAGGGTTTGCGGCTGCATGCGCGTCGTCACATGTGGTCCAGTGCCGGAAATGACCGCAAACCATCCCCCGGGAGCTTGGCCGCGCCCGGAAATCGCCAATTCGCAGCCGTTAGCAGCCCGCTGCGGACCGGGCATTGATGCGTATCAAATGCCCGGCCGGGTCTCATTGGGGGGCCATGCCATTCGCTGCCATGAGGAATTTCGGCAACGCCCTACAGATTTTGGATGTTGCTTGGTATGGCCGTGCCGGTATGATGCGGCCGTTGGAATGTGCCCCGCGCAAAATATCTATAGCAATCGGTTCGGATAAAGGGGTTCGACAATGCAAACTTCGAAAGCGCTTAAGTCTGCGATCGTGCATGGTTCCGTAGCGGTAGCGACACTGGCTCTGCTCGCGGCCGCGTTCGTTACATTCGACACGTCGACGGCAATGGCAACGCCGGCCATTGCCAAGGGCAAACCGTGCACCACCTGTCATACTGGTTCGCCACCCAGCAAGTCCAATCTGAACGATACCGGCAAGAAGGCGAAATAACAGAGGCGCGCACCTTCGCGCCCGCGCTTCGGCGGCGAATTGCGGTCGAGTCGTCGGAACTGGGCCGGCGCTGCGCGCCGGCCCAGGTTTTAGCCATGGCTTGCGGCTTTCCGGGCGTGTGATGTCGATGGCCGATCATCGCCCAAGCGTGGCACTCTATTATGCGACGCGCGACGGGCAATCGCGGCGCATCGCCGAGCATCTATCGCGGCGCCTGGCGGAGGCCGGGATGCCCATTCCGGCGCTGGACCTCGCGGTGGCGCAGCCTGCAGCTTCGGACTTGGCCGCGGCGGCGATCGTGGTGCTGGTCGCGGCCGTCCGCTATGGCCGGCATTTGCCGGAGGCGGATCGTTTCCTGACGGTCTATCGGTCGCTGCAATCGCCGCCGCCTTTGGCACTCGCCTCGGTCAATCTGACTGCCCGCAAGCCAGGCAAGACCACGGCCACGGGCAACGTCTACCTGCGCAAGGTCATTGCGCGCCATCGGCTCGCGCCGGCCGTGGCCGTGGCGTTTGCCGGACGCCTCGACTATCGGCGCTACGGCTGGCGCGATCGCTGGATCATCCGCTTGATCATGCTGCTGACCGGGGGACCAACCGACCCGAGCACCTGCATCGAATATACGTCATGGCGCGCGGTCGACGACTTCGCGGCCGCCGTCGGCGCGCTGGTGCGGCGCACCGCATCGCCGTAACGCTGCGCCAAGCGCAGATTTTTGCATCCCGGGGAATGGGGCCGCATGGTCGGAGCGCCGAGATTTGATGGTTGGACCATTCGCCATTGAATTTGCTCGCTTTATTTGAGCGCCGCGCGTTGCTTGTGTACTCACGTTATGTACTCTGCGCAAGGCTTGGATACCGATGTGGCGGCGTGTACCGTTCTGTCATGTTGGTCGCGGCTTTCATCATCCTCGCGGTCGTCGTTGTATTGGGCGCTGTGCTCACGGATTTGCATTCGCGAACGGGTGACCGAGCGGAATGGCATTGGCCTCTGGCAACGCTGCATGGGCTTTTCGCCATCACTGGCCTCGGGTGCCTCGTTCTAGCGCTGGTCAGGTCGCCGCGCTTGCTGGATCATGGAAACGCCATAGGTGCTGCTGCACTGATCGCGGTGGCAGCATTGGTCGGCCTGAGCTTTCTTGCGACCCAGGTCCTCAAGGGACGGCACGCCGGGATACTGATCGGCATCCACGCCACGCTTGCTATTAGCGGCTTCGTCGTTTTCGCCGCTTACGTCTTCGTGGGATAGGACGGCGAAGATACCCTGCCATAGGCGATGGCCTCAAATTGAAGCGCGGAGATTAGCAAAATCTCCCCTACTTAGCTGCTCGGCTCGCTCAAGAAAGCAAACATTAGCGCCATTTCAGAAATCCCAACTACGATCTGAGGGATAAAAGTTAGAGCGCCTGCAATTGCTGTAGCCACATAGACCCTT
>JBEKJZ010000012.1:0-72189 GCA_050010955.1 Xanthobacteraceae bacterium
TCTTCGAATCCCATTATGGAAGGGCCTTGGTGCCGATTCCGAAGAGAAGCACGAGCCCGTGAGCGACATCGACACCGTAGTGGTGGATAGTCTGAAAGTGCTTGACCCCAAACGGCCGATTAAAGAAGCAGACATCATAAAAAAATAGCGTCGCACCTGCCTAGCGATTGTCGCAAGGCGTATGAAGGCCAAATGTCTCTAGCGCGAGTTGAAAGCATGACCATCGAAGAACGGCAACTCAAAACACATGAAGGCGACGGAGCACAACTGAACCGGATCGGCGACCGCCCGACTTGGCAGCAACGCCTAAGAACGCACATTGTTAGCCGGGGCATTCAGGCGATGTGTGGCAGCGTCGATGTAGGTCCGAACGTGGCGACAGACATCCCTCTGATGCGTGCCGCTGCGCGGTTGGCTTGGTTGAAAGCTCTTCGTGCCGTGGGGGTCAAAAGCTTTGTCACGACAAGCGGGCTCGGGCATCATTTCGTCTGCCACACCGACGACCTTGCTAATTTTCCATTCTACCATCGTCGAGCCTATCAGGCCGAGTTGGAACTTTGTGCCGCATGGTTGCAAGAAGAAGATCGTCCGGTGGTGTACGACGTTGGCGCCAACGGTGGTTTCTTTTCGACCCAGCTTGCCCAAATGCTCGCCCATCGTACACCAATCATCTATGCGTTTGAGCCGGTTCCAACGACGTTCGCCAAGCTTGTGCAATCCGTGCAGCGGCTGGGCTTGAACGATTCGATCGTCCCCGTTCCGGCGGCGGTGGTCGACAATCCGGGGCTGGTCTACATGAGCTATTCAGAACGAAATTCATTGTTTGCTCAGGTCACTCAGCGGGACCTGATTCTACGGGCTGGTAACAAGCGTGCGCAGGCCGATGGTGTTACTTTGGATGGCTTTTACGCCTCAGTGGGAGCTCTCCCAAGACTCGTGAAGATCGACGCAGAGGGTTACGAAGTGTCTGTTTTGCGCGGCGCAGAGGCCCTGCTGTCACGGCCTGACCGGCCGGCAATTTTATTTGAGTGCAACCCGAACGCGCTGGCGGAATGCGGTGCATCGGTATCCACTTTGCTCAATCTGCTGCTTGGTTACACGGTTCATTACGTGAACGACTTTTATGGACAGAAACTCCCATTTGGCAGTCTGATTCAGGATTTCGAAAAGATCGATTGGGGTTGCAATCTGTTCGCCGTTCCTCTGGCCGAAAATTCTGCCCGCCGGTGGGCTATCTTATCGCAATACTCAGCGCAGCCAGGAGCCGGTGGCATTCGTCGTTAGCCCCCGGATGCTGCCGAATGGTGCGCGGTGGTGGCAACCGACGCCGCGATTGAGCGGCGGTCGGTCCATAATCTGGTCCGAGACACCAGCAAAAGGCCATCGCGTCAGCGGGCGTGGATCGTTGCGACAGATGGGTGCAAGGCATTGCCCGACGAGCTTGGTTAAGGCAACTCAAGGGGTTCCGGCAGCGCTTGTTCGGCTTCGGCCGTAAGCTGCGCCTCATGCCGTCCCACGAAGATGGCGGCAACAACAATAAAGACCAGGAGGCCCAGACCGAGGCCGAACACCATCCACCCGCCCAACTGTTCGGCCTGCCGACCCAGCGAATACGCCGCAAGCCCATAGAACGTCGCCCAGAGAAATGCGCCGATGATATTGGTCAGCATGAAATGCGGCCAGGGCATGCGATTGGCTCCGGCAAGGATCCCGGCGATAGAGCGCAAGACTGGTAAGAACTGAGCGATGAGGACGATCTTGCCGCCATGCCGCAGGAACAGATACTGACCAAGTTTGATCCTGCTTTCGGTGATCCGCAAATAGCCGCCGTAGCGCAGCAACACCCAGTAACCGAATTTACGACCGATGACATAGCCGACCATGCGACCGATGATTGACGCGCCCGCCGCCGTCAGTATTACCGAGGCGATGTTGAGATCGTGCTTGGTTCCAGCATCGACCGAAGCGATGATGAGCACCGTCTCTCCGGGGAACGGAATGCCGACGCTTTCCAGGCCTATGCCAACGGCGACGAAGAACAGGCCGTAGACGTGAATGAGGTGTGCGATGGTTGGCATGGAGATGACTTTCCGCCACAATCCGTAGCGCGACGGCGAGTGGTTGCCCGCCGAAATGTGGGGAAGAATATCACGCCTCAATACCGAGTTCTGCGACCTAATTCAGGGTATTCCAAGCAACCGGGGAATGTCGCCTTCTGGCCCGCCGCGACGTGTCGCCCTGAAACCGTTTTTATGAGTTCACGGCCTAGTTAGAGAAGGTTTCCCCGCAAATGGCTTTCTTCAGACGCACCGGATCAACAGCGAAGGCTATCCGCGCTGATGCAGCGCGTTCGGCAGAGATCGACGATTATGCCGACAGCGAAATCGAGGCGGATGGTCGCGGGTTCGCGCTTGCCGTCGTCGCCCGGGGGACCGTGGTGCATGCAGCCGGCCACGGATTAGCCAATTTGCGCAGCGGCCTGCCGGTTGAACCGGACACGATTTTTCACTTGGCGAGTTGCGGCAAGCAATTTACCGGCTTAGGCGTTCTGATGCTTGCCGAGGAGGGTAAACTCCAGCTCGACGATCCGGTCGGCAAGCATCTTCCTTTGATTGCCGGATTTGGTCCGCGGGTGACCATTCGGCAATTGCTGAATCATACCTCCGGTATCCGCGATCTCTATGACGATGACGGCGTCAAACAGGTCCTGGCGCGCTGCGCGCGGCCGGCCAACGCCGATATCATCCGCACCTACGCCGACCTTGGCTGCCCGATGGCGAAAGCGGGAATCGAGCCGGGCGACACGTACAGTTACAGCAACTCCGGCTACGAATTGCTTGGCACAATCATCGAGCAGGTGTCCGGCCAGTCGTACCACGACTTTTTCGCCAGGCGCGTGTTCGATCGGCTGCAAATGCAAGACACATTTTCAGTCCCGGATCGCAGGATTGGCGGTCCGCGTTGCGCGACCGGATATACGCTCGACGATTGGGATGACTTCATAGAGGCCGGCAGCAACGAGTTCGACAACCTGGTGGGGTCCGGCTTTTTTACACGACGGCGCCCGATCTGTGCCGCTACGAGCAAGCCTTGCGAACGCATAGCCTCATAAGCGAAACCAGCATGGCGGAAGCTTTCACCGGCGGCCGCACGAATGGTGGCGATTCAACCAACTACGGCTTCGGCTGGAGCCTGGGGGTGCAGAACGGCATCGCCTTCGCCGATCACGAAGGCGACTGGAACGGGTTTCGTTCCTATATCTGTTATTGTCTCGACCCGGCGCTCAGTATTTTCGTGCTGTCGAACCATCCCGAACTTGATCTTTCCGAAGTGGCGGATGTCGCAATTGACGCCTATCGCTGATCGCGTCGCGGCAACGGGATCGACCATGCCGCTGCACGGCGGCGAAGCGACGTTCAGGGTCAACTTCGTTGGGTCCCCCGACCCTATGTGAAGTGCGTCACAGGCCAGCCGACGCATGATATTGTTGTTTCAACCTTAGACGCGACCTCTCTGTAGTTCGGGGTGATCGCAGGGCTGGGCTGGGGCCGCAGTTTGGCGTCTCTCAGGAGGATTTGAAAATGAAGCACGTGTCCCGCTATCATCCGCTGTTGGTGACGCTGCATTGGGTGCTTGCCGTCCTGATCATCGCGGCGTTAGCCATAGGTTTTTTCGTGCTCGCAGCGATGCCCAATGTCGATCCTCAGAAGATTGGTGTTCTGCGGGTACACATGGCGGGCGGAATGCTGATACTCGCCTTGATGGTCATCCGATTCGCCGTTCGAATGTGGACATCGCGTCCGGCAGCTGCGACGACAGGTTATCCCCTCCTGGATCGGATCGCACCGATCACCCATTACGGATTTTACGTCCTGGTCCTCTTGATGGTGGGCAGCGGCTACACAACGGCGATTCTTGCGGGGCTCCTGGCAGTCGTTTTCGGTGGCTCAGGCGCCCCGCTACCGCCGACCTTCAAGATTTATCCGAGCTTTGTGGCACACGGCTATATTGCGACGGTCCTTGCCGGCTTCATCGTTTTGCACGTGCTTGCAGTGCTCTACCATCAATTCGTTATGAGAGACAAACTGTTCCGGCGAATGTTCTTCGGGCGACGTGTTCACAGTCCCTCGGTTCCCGACTGAATGATTGCGCCGAGCAGCGACTTTGCCCTGTGAGGGCAATGTCTCGGCTAATCGATTTTACTCTGTCGCTTTGGGTCGCAAACGAAAGTGCCGCTCTGAAAGCGGGCATTACCCCGTTTACGAGTCCACGCCCTAACTAATAGGCTGTGTGCAGCCGCCGATGGGCCCTTGCATTCTCTCGGAGAACAAAATAAGAACATAATGGCAGCCAGTGGCCCAGCCGCACGCGGCCCGGCTGAACGTGTGGATAACGCCGATCGTGCCCGGATCGTCCTTGCAGGGGCCGGGCCCGGCACTACGGTGGCGATCAAGCTTAGCGAACGGAGCGTGTCATGGCGGGAAGCGTCAATAAAGTCATCCTGGTCGGCAATTTGGGCGCCGATCCTGAAATCCGTCGCACCCAGGACGGACGGCCGGTGGCCAATCTGCGGGTGGCTACGTCGGAGTCCTGGAAGGACAAGACCACCGGCGAGCGCCGGGAAAAAACCGAATGGCACCGCGTCGTCATCTTTAACGAGAACCTGTGCCGGATCGCCGAGCAATATCTCAAGAAAGGCTCGAAGGTTTTCATCGAAGGCCAGCTGCAAACACGCAAATGGCAGGATCAGTCCGGCCAGGACCGCTACTCGACGGAAGTTGTGCTGCAGGGCTTTCGCGGCGAGCTGACGCTGCTCGACCGCGCCGGTGCGGCCGGCGCCGGCGGCGCCGGCGGCGGCGAGTTCGGGGCCGAGGAGGGCGGCGGCGAGTTCGGCTCGTCCGGACCGACCCGCAAAGTCGCCGCCGCAGCCGGCGCCGGCGCCCGCAACCCGCGCGGCGACATGGACGATGAGATTCCGTTTTGAATCTCGCGCTTCCGCGTAGAGGAACTCGTCGCGCGTCACGCCATCCTCACCTCTGCCCACTGAACTCGGGTGTTCCCGAGTTCAGCAATGTGAGAGTGATCGAAGTCGCAAACATCCGATTTCGCTTGGGGAGAGGTCGGCAAGCAGCGTCAGCTGCGAGCCGGGTGAGGGGGACGGACCCGCAGCGTTCTTCACCCGCTAACCGGCGCTAAATGGACCTCATCTTCGCGATCAAATTCGTCCACGTCGTCGCCGCCGCGGCGATGTTCGGAACGTGGCTCGCGCTCGCCGTCTTCATGCAGCTCGCCCATCGCTCCGGCAATACCGCCGTAGTGGCGCTGACCGCGCGCTTCGTGGTCAGCGTCGAGCTGATCGTCATGGTTGCCGCCATGGCGGTGCAGCCGATCAGCGGATTTGCGCTGGCCGCGGTGATCGGTCTGTCGCTGCCCGATGAGTTCTGGATTGTCGTTTCGCTCGTGGTCTACGGCCTCGTTGCGGTGGGCTGGCTCGCCGTGCTCGGCATCGAGTTCCGCATCCGCAAGCTGACGCGGCAGGCCGCGCTCGACGCCGTGCCGCTGCCCGACGCCTATCGCCGCCTGTTCCGTTTCTACAGCCTGCTGGTCTGGCCAACGCTCGTCGCGATGGTCGCGCTGTTTGCGCTGATGATCTGGCAGCCGCGGCTCGGATAGGCTGTGCCTGTTTGCTGTGTCGGCGGCGGCCATCAGATGCAGCGGTCTTGGTGAGGCGGACGCCAGCGTGGCCCGGTCAAGGGTACGGATGCGCGGGCAAGACCCGGGCCGCCTGCACGCAAACCCACTTGGACGCAACCACCTACGCGGTTGTCTCAACCCCCTCGTCGTTTCCCGTTCCAATGAGTTGTAAAAAAATTACGGCGGCAATTGAGCCCGTCTATGGCTTTGAACGCGGCTAGCGGTCGAAGCACCTACGCGCTCTGGATATAGTCGCGCAACGCCGTGGATTCCTGCTCCAATTGCCACAGCCGGTGTTTGACGATGTCGCCGATCGACACGATGCCGACCAACTGACCGCGCTCGATCACCGGAATGTGTCGGAACTTGCCTGTGGTCATCCGCTCCATGAGGGACAAAGCCGTCTCGGCCTCGCTACAGGTCACGACCTCGCGAGTCATGACTTGCGCCAGCCGTTTGGTTAGCGCATCCGCGCCGAATTCAGCGAATGTGCGCACGATGTCGCGCTCGGACAAAATGCCGATCACCCGCCGGTCCGCGCCAAGCACGACCAGAGCACCGATCCGGTGTTGTGCCAGCGTTGTGATCGCGGCTGCCAGAGTCGCAGCCGGTTCCATCGTCACGACACTGCTGCCTTTCCTGGACAAAATAGCTTTAACGGTCATGAGTCGCCTCCCTGCACCGGCGACAATCCTGCCACGCGGAGTGCCGGTATTTGACAACACAAGGGCGGGGTTCCAGTTCCACCGCGCGTAAGCAGATTTTGCGGTGTCGATCGCCAGTAGTGGAGGTCCGCAGGAATATAGCAGCCACTGAGACGGCAAATCCGGACGGAGCCTTTAACTGACACAATTGTTCAACTTGCAGACGGCATCAAAGTTGGTGGCGCCCCATGGCGCGGCTTTCGAATAATTCAGACCGTGATTTTTCAGCCAGTCCGGGCGCGGACTTTGCCGATATCGCAAAATTATTTGCATTTCAGCCGCCTGAGTTGGACGAGTTCTTTGCTGATCCAATCGTGCAGATGAGAATCGCAAAAATCATAGCACGAGCAATGGACACGCCTACGAAACCGCACGGCCGAGGCAGGTACCGCTAAACCTTAATCAGGCGGTAGCACCTCGCCGGAGAAGCACCACACTTGCCGGACGACCAACCTCGGGGCGCCCTCCGTCAATACGACCTAGTCAATCTCACTTGCCATCGCGTCCTGAATAAAGACCCTTAGCGCGTCGGCATCAAAAGGCTTGCGCAGTATCCGTAAATCCTCGGGGGCGGCTTGTGCAGCCTCGCTGTAGCCGGTCGTAAGGACTACCGGCAAATTGGGATACTGCGACCGGATTTCGCTCGCGAGCCTAACACCGTCGATCGTCCCGGGCATAACAATATCACTGAAAACAAGATCGATCTTCGTGCCATCGGCCAGCAATTTTAACGCCGCTTCAGCCGACTCTCGATACATCGTATCGTAACCGAGATGCTCGAAAAGTGATGAGGTCACCTCCGCCACTTCAGCGCTGTCGTCAACGATAAGAACCGCCGGAGGTCGTGATCGCGGGACGTCCTTGGTTGAAATATCTTTATCGGCAATTTCTTCGGCGGGAAGTGCCGGTAAATAGATCGTAATCGTTGTTCCCTGTCCGACTTTGCTGTCTGCCTTGACCATTCCACCGGATTGGTGGGCAAAGCCGTAAACCTGCGACAAGCCAAGGCCGGTGCCTTTACCCACTTCTTTGGTCGTGAAAAATGGATCGAAAACCCTGGAGAGAAGATCCGGCGGAATACCCGTCCCGCTATCGCTGAACTCAATGGCAACAAATCCCTCGTTAACAGGATTCTCGCCATCAACGCTGGTAACGTTCCCGACGGCTACGCTGAACGTGCCGCCGTTAGGCATGGCATCGCGGGCGTTCACTGCAATATTGACTATTGCGAGTTCCAATTCAGCGAGGTCGACTTTAACCGGCCAGATATTCTTGTCATTCCTCTCATTGTACACAATGTTCCCGCGCAGCGAGCTTTCAATCATTGCCCGCATGTTGCTTATGCAGTCATTCAAATCGATCACTGTCGGTCTAAGATGCTGACGGCGGGAGAAAGTCAACAATTGGCGCGTAAGGCTTTCGCCACGTTTCGCCGCTGTCTGTATCGCCTCGATTGCTCTCGGCAACTTTGGGTCAAGCAAGCGCTTGAAGGTCTGGGCATTGCCTCCAATAATCATCAATAGATTGTTGAAATCGTGTGCAATGCCGCCGGTGAGCTTGCCAATCGCCTCCATTTTCTGAGCCATCGCGAGCTGTTCGCGCGCCTGAACCAGCTTCTCCTGCGTGTCCCGTCGCTCGGTGGCGTCGCGGATGATATTGGTAAAACCGATCAGATTGCCATTGTTATCAACGATCGAGGTGACCGAGCCGCTGACAAATAACAGCGTGCCATTCTTTTTGATGCGCCATCCCTCCACTTCGTGCTTGCCTCTTTGCTTGGCCAGTTCAAGCGCACGATTCGGTTCGCCTGCACGACGCTCGTCCGGCCGATAGAACATATCAAAATGCTTGCCCATGACTTCAGTCGCCGTGTAGCCGGTGATTTGCATTGCGGCGTCATTCCAGCTCGCAACGCGTCCGGCCGTGTCGACCGCGAAAACGGCGTAATCGACAACGCCTTCAATCAAAATTTGATAATGACGCCTTGAACTCTCAAGTGCCTGGTTCGTTTGCGCAAGTTGACGGTTCAATTGGTCCTGCGCAGAACGCAGACGCGTCTCCACGTCGCGGCGTACGGCAATGGCCGCGCTTAACATGAGCGCTGACAAGGGTACGCTGATCGAAAGTGCCGACAGCGTCAATAAGGATCCGATTAAATCCGTTTTCGGAAATGGGTTACTGCCGATTGCGAAACCCCACACGGCGATCCCACAAAAAATAAAAGCAACCGTGGCAGCGTTCCGTTGGTTACCGCGCAAGCCGGCCCACATCAAAGGGAGTAAAATGAGAAACCCAAGCACGCTGCGATAAGACTGCAAGTTATTCAACAGGGGGTCGTCAGCCTGCGGCCCGAACGCAAGGAGGCCGATGGCCGCCGCGAGAATGAACATTGCGACTGCGTCCGTTAGGTGCCGTTTAGAGAATGGGCGCAGAGGCGTCATGGCCCAGAGCACAATGACCGGCACAATGATCAAGCTTCCGGCGGCGTCTGCCAGCCACCAGATTGTCCAACTAACAGAATTGGCGAAGCTGATATCATTAGCGAGGACTATTTCTCCCAGCGCGGCAGCTGAACTAATGATCGCGGTCGGGGCAAACGAAACAAGCGCAAACGTTGTGACGCCAATAGGAGTTTCGAACGCCTTACGGCCGTTCGACCAGCGGTTAATCAGCCACGTACCGGCTAACGCCGCGAGCAGCGTACCGACCCCAATGAAGCCAGCCGCCAAAAGTGAGCGGGCTACCACGGTATGGGAAAAAAACGAGCCCAACAAAATTGCAGGCCAAATTCGGTACCCGCGTAACAGTAGCAAAGCGAGCGCAAACCCAGATGGCGGCCACAACGGCGTCGCTGTCGGATTAATCGATGGTAGAACCAGCTCGACCTCGGCGAGGCCAAAGTAACTCGCGACAACCATCACGAGCTCGAGCACGTAAATTGCGGCGTTTGGAGCGCTGCCAAGAACCGTAGATTCAGCTTCGCCGGTTCCAACTCTTTTCATCGTCGACAATTCTCGCGTCGGGCCAATGAATGCCTGATAAGGATAGCATCATTCCGCTCTCCCCAGACAGACCTCTTGCAGTGCAATCGCCGCGGAGAATTGCCGGTCTCCGAGCAGCAGCCAATTCCTGCCCCCCGCCCACGGCTATTGGGCCAGTGGTCCGAACGGCCATTCCTGGGTTCCGGGCACTTGGGTGGAACCACCGACAGTTATGGACACCAAGCTATTGGGGCTGGCGGGATGGCATCTTGTGTTCGACGCTGGTTGGCAGCGGTCTCGACAAGGGTTACCGCGTTGGCAGTCGCATGATATGATCGTCGAGGAACTCAGCCGCCTGAGAGAGCAGCTGATGTATTATTTCGAGAGGCCCTTGGTCTTGCTGCCTTGCGTGATCCGGGCGGGGCTTTTTGCGCTTCTTCTGTCCCTAGGCCTCGCCGCGCCAGCGGCCGCTTGAGGACGCTGTAGCCGCTTATGGGCGCGGACTGCTGCCATGCACACTCCACGCGGCGAACTTTTCGCTTTGCGCGAGTGTTTCATAAAAATAGTTAAAAAGCGAAACTTGATTACGAGCCTGTCGCCGATGAGTTCCGCGCCCCAGGCATTTCAACAACGACAGTATCAAATTCGGTCAGCATTGGAGCGGTGATGATTGATTGATCCGGCGTTTTCTCCGATGGATCATACCATGGTCGTCTCTCTCTGACTTTGTCCTCATGGGCTTGCGCGATCAATCTACCGATTTCTTCGCCCTGCAGAGGTACGAGCTTTTTATCGTGGTCGTACCTGTAGAGTTGAGGACAAAAATATACGGCATGAATTCGCGGATTGTAGCCTTCTACAACAAGAAAGTGCGTCGCTTGCAGTAATATGTTGAACCTTTTTACAATTTTTCGCTCCTGCGTCGATCGAGCGACGCGCAGTCTTTCAGGCGATGGGCCGACGATCGTGCCGGCTTCCAACAGGACAATCCAGTCGTTGCTTGTGGCGTTATCCGGATGGATTGCGATGAGATGATTGGCCACTTTTCGTCGGAAGATACCCATCGCGCGGTCCCGGATCGGCGTCCAAGGTGAGGAAATCAAATTAGCAGCCTGCACGAGGAGGTCAATCGTTCACATGCCGGTAAAGCCCGGTGCAGACAAGACGCCGGTGCCGAAGGTTCTTATCCGGCGTTCGGCGAAGGCGCGGTGAAGCCGGCCCAGGTCAGATAAAGGCCGACCACCAGCGAGGGCACGAGATAGAGATAGTAATGCTCGCCATAGTGCATGTGGTCAAAGATCTGCTGCCAAGCGTCGGGCGTTACAAACAAAAGCATGAGGCCTTTCGCGAGGATCAACCATCCGACCAAAGTAACGACCACCGGCAGCGCGCCGCCCGACCAGACATTGTGCCCGAGTATCATCGCGACGCCCGTGGCGAGGCTGATTATGGCGTAGACGAGCATGACCGGCCCATCGGCAACCGCGGCCTCGACGCCTGCGCTTCCACGTACCAGAAAGGCAACCACGAGCACGACAGTAAATAGGCCGATGAACCGCGCGAGGAAAACGGTAAGCCGGGACATGGGAACCTCCGCTAGGTTGAGTCAGCCGAAGCCGACGCGATTGCCGGGCCTTTGACTGGAGTAAGAAATCTCCGAGCCTTGGAACATGGGAACCCGCTTGGATCCTATTTCGCCCGAAACGACTGCCGCGCCGCTTTGGCCGCCCGATAGCTTGCCGTGACTTGACTCTGATCGGCGTCGGCGAAAGCGCTGGCCGCGTGCAGCGCGTTTGCGGTGGCGTTGATTGCTTCCTTGATCATGCGGACGGTCGGTTGCGGCATCGACAAGACGACTTCAGCCATCTCCATGGCCTTTGCCACGGTGCGGCCGTCATCAGCCACCTCATCAATCAATCCCCATTCGAGCGCTTGGGCGGCGGGCATTTTCTCGCACATAATGGTGATGCGCTTTGCGCGCGCCGGCCCGACGAGCGTTATCAGACGCGGCAAGGCGCCCCATTGCAGGCTCAAGCCGATTTTGACCTCCGGAACGTACAGGTAGGCGCTGCGTCCCAACACCCGCCAATCGCATGCCAGCGCGATCGCGACGCCCGCGCCGACCGGCAGCTTCTCCATGGCCGCAATGGTGATCTGCGGCATCGCCTCCCAGGCTTTGCACAGCCGCACCCCGCGATAGGCACGGTATCGCCGCTTCAGCTCGTCGCTCTCGCTCGGCCAACTGTCGGCGGCTTTCAGATCGAAACCGGCGGAAAAAGCATCGGGCGCGCCGGTGAGGATCACCGCATGGGTTTCCAGGTCGTCGAGAAAACCGCGCGCTGCGTGGGTCAGTTCGACGACCAGCTTTTCATTAAAGGCGTTGAGGTTCGCCTTGCGGTCGAAACGCACGACGGCGATGCCACCGCGCTTTTCGATGGTCACGTAGTCCAGCTTCACTGCCATCCTCCCTCAATCCGCCAGGGTCTCGAATGAGGCTTGCACATGCGCGTGAAAGTGGACCTCGATCAAGAGACGGCTAGAGTTATCCTGCCAGCAGCGCGCGGATGCCGTCGACGACGAATTGCACCGCCAGCGCCGCAAGCAGCACGCCGAGCAGCCGCGACAGCACGATGTTGCCGGTCATGCCGAGCAGCCGGCCGATCTGCCCGGCGAAGATGAAGGCGACGAAACAGGCGACCGCGACCAGCGCCACTACGGCAAGAAGCACACCGAGGCGAATGAGATTGCCGTCGGCGCGGCCCGCCAGCAGCACGGTCGCGGTGATGGCGCCGGGACCGGCCAGGAGCGGGATCGCCAGCGGGAAGGCGGCGACGTTGCGCACGTGCTCTTCGAGCGCCTGCTCGGCGGCTTCGCCTTCGCGGCGCATGCGCACGCCGAACAGCATCTCGAAGGCGATCGTGAACAACAGCAAGCCGCCGGCGATGCGGAACGCCGCCAGCGAGATGCCGAGCATGCGGAACAGCCAATCGCCGATCAGCGCCGTGCCAATGAGGATGGCGCCGGCGATCAGGCTGGCACGCAGCGCGACGCTGCGGCGCGCGGCGCGGGGGAGGCCGTGGGTGATCGCCAAAAAGGTCGGCGTCAGGCCGACCGGATCGACCACGACGAACAGCGTCAGCAGCGCGGATATGGCGAAGTCGAGCGGCATGAAAGGGCCTGCGACCCAAGACCGGCGCATACTGCCAGCGTCGGGGCTCGCCGTCTCCCGCTACGGCAATTCATCGGGCGAAAATCGGGCTCTCGCGGGCCGCGTATGGCGCGGCGAGTGGGTTTGATTTTTCGCTGTAAGATCTTGAGATTGAACTAGAAAATCATATGTACCGGTTGCCGAATAAAGTGGCGCCACGGCGCCGGATCGGCTATGAAATTCACCTTAGATTCGCGCGAGGATTTCGCTTTTGTCAGACCAGGATAATCCGCCGCCGGCCGAAGGCGGCCCCTCCGATACCCGGCCGGTTTCGATCACCGAGGAAATGAAGAAGAGCTACCTCGATTACGCCATGAGCGTGATCGTGGCGCGCGCGCTGCCGGACGTCCGCGACGGGCTGAAGCCGGTGCACCGGCGCATCCTCTACTCGATGCACGAGAACGCCTACACGCCCGACAAGAAATATGTGAAGTCGGCGCGTGTCGTCGGCGACGTGATCGGCAAATATCATCCGCACGGCGACCAGTCGATCTACGACGCCCTGGTGCGTATGGCGCAGGATTTTTCCATGCGCCTGCCGCTGATCGACGGCCAGGGCAATTTCGGTTCGGTCGATGGCGATCCGCCGGCTGCCTACCGTTACACCGAAGCGCGCCTGACGAAAGCGTCGATGGCGCTGCTCGACGACCTCGACAATGAAACCGTCGACTTTCAGGCCAACTACGACAACACCGAGCGCGAGCCGGCTGTGCTGCCGGCGCGCTTCCCCAATCTCCTGGTCAACGGCGCCGGCGGCATCGCCGTCGGCATGGCGACCAACATCCCGCCGCACAATCTCGGCGAGGTGATCGACGCCTGCATTGCGTTGGCCGACGAGCCGGGTCTGTCGATCGACGACTTGATCGCCATCGTGCCGGGTCCGGATTTCCCGACCGGCGGCATCATTCTCGGCCGCCAGGGCATTCGCTCCGCCTATCACCTCGGCCGCGGCTCCATCATGATGCGCGGCAAGGTCGAGTTCGAGACCTTGCGCGGCGAGCGCGAAGCGATCGTCATCTCCGAAATTCCCTATCAGGTGAACAAGGCACATATGGTCGAACGCATCGGCGAGCTGGTGCGCGAGAAGAAGCTCGAAGGCATCGCCGCGCTGCGCGACGAATCCGACCGCGACGGCTTCCGCGTGGTCATCGAACTGCGGCGCGACGCGGTGCCGGACGTGGTGCTCAACCAGCTCTACCGCTTCACTGCGCTGCAATCCTCGTTCGGCGCCAACATGGTGGCGCTCGACGGCGGCCGCCCGCTGCTGATGAACCTGAAGGATTTGCTGTCGTCCTTCATCGCGTTCCGCGAACAGGTGATCTATCGGCGCACCAAGCACTTGCTCGGCAAGGCGCGGGATCGCGCTCACGTCCTGGTCGGGCTCGCGATCACGGTGGCCAATATCGATGAAGTGATCAAGCTGATCCGCGGCTCCAAGGACGCCAACGAGGCGCGCGAGCGATTGATGAACCGCGACTGGCCGGCGCGCGCCGTCGAAACCATGGTGACCCTGATCGACGACCCGCGCCACAGCATGTCGGCGGCGGGCACCACGCGGCTTTCCGCCGAGCAGGCCAAAGCAATCCTCGACCTGCGGCTGCAGCGGCTGACCGCGCTGGGGCGCGACGAGATCCAGGCTGAGCTCGACAAGCTCGCCAAGGAAATCGCCGACTATCTCGATATTTTGCGCTCGCGTGCCCGCATCCAAACGATCCTCAAGGACGAACTCGCCGCCATCAAGAGCGAATTTGCCACCCCGCGCCGCACCGTGATCATCGATCAAGAAGGCGAGATGGAGGACGAGGACCTGATCCAGCGCGAGGACATGGTCGTCACCGTTTCGCACGCCGGCTACGTCAAGCGCGTGCCGCTCTCGACCTATCGCGCGCAGCGGCGTGGCGGCAAGGGCCGCGCCGGCATGCAGACCCGCGAAGAGGATTTCGTCACCCGCCTGTTCGTCGCCTCGACGCATACGCCGGTGCTATTCTTCTCCTCGCGCGGCCAGGTCTACAAGGAAAAGGTCTGGCGGCTGCCGCAGGCGGCGCCGCAGGCGCGCGGCAAGGCCTTGATCAATATCCTGCCGCTCGAGCAGGGCGAAAACATCACCACCATCATGCCGATCCCGGAGGACGAATCGAGCTGGGACAAGCTCGATGTCATGTTCGCGACCACGCGCGGCACGGTACGGCGGAACAAGCTGTCCGACTTTGCCGACGTGCGCCGCTCCGGCATCATCGCCATGAAGCTCGACGAGGGCGACGCCATCGTCGACGTGCAGATCTGCACCGAGAACGACGACGTGCTGCTGACCTCGACCGCCGGCCAATGCATCCGCTTCGCCGTCAGCGACGTGCGCGTGTTCCAGGGCCGTACCTCTATGGGCGTGCGCGGCATCAATCTCGCGGACGGCGACAGGGTCATTTCGCAGTCCATCCTGCGCCACGTCGAGGCGACCGCCGACGAGCGCGCGGCGTATCTTAAGCGCGCCAACGCGGTGCGGCGCGGCAATAACGGTGACGCCGAAGAGAACGGCGGCAACGGCGATCAGGAGGAGGCGGAAGGCGCCATCGAGCTCGGCGAGACGCGTTACGTTGTGATGTCGGAGGCCGAGCAGTTCGTGCTCACCATCTCCGAGAAAGGCTACGGCAAGCGCACGTCGTCCTACGAGTACCGCACCACCGGCCGCGGCGGCAAAGGCATCACCGCCATGGCGGTGACGGAAAAGAATGGCCGGCTGGTGGCGTCGTTCCCGGTCGAGGAGACCGATCAAATCATGCTGGTCACCGACGGCGGCCAATTGATCCGCTGCCCGGTCGACGGCATCCGCATCGCCGGCCGCTCGACGCAAGGCGTCATCGTGTTCTCGACCGCCGAAGGCGAGAAGGTGGCGTCGGTCGAGCGGCTGTCGGAGGAGAGTGAGGAGAACGGGGACTAAACCACGCGTCCGCCACGGACTGTCGTCCAGCGATCGGTTCAGGTCGCGGCGCGCACATGGCGCGGCCGAATGGAGACTCGGTATGAAGCTTTACACACTCTGTATCGTCTCGGCTGTCGCTTTGCCCGCGCTCGTGAACGCGCGCACGGCGCTCGCTGATCCGAAGGGCCTGTGGCTGGCGGAGGATGGCGCAAAAGTGCGCGTCAGCTCTTGCGGCAAGGCGCTCTGCGCGACAATAGCAAGTCCCAAATCGCCGACGGACCCGACGACGGGCATGGCCTGGACCGACAAGAATAACGCCGATCCGGGAAAGCGCGGCCGGCCGCTTGTCGGCGTCTTCGTGCTCAGTGCAATGCTGCCGGATGCGCCCGGAAGGTGGTCGGGAGAGCTCTACAACACCGACGATGGCCATACTTACCCGGGACATCTGGTCGAAGTTGATCGTAGAACAATCAGGATCGAAGGCTGCGTCCTCGGCATTTGCGGCGGCAAAAATCTAAGCCGAATACAGTGAGAGCGGCCCGACTTGAGCCGACGGGTCTGGCCCGAAGTGGCCGGCCGATGACAAACTCGCCGGCAGAAAACAATAAGTCACCTCGTGCCGGTGCGGGGCTAGGTGCGTCAGTGTTCCTTTGCCGTGTGCGGAACTTGGCACATCATCATCGTTCGCAGATGCTGGATTCCCGAGCAGGTTTCCAACTTGCAGCCGCAGCGGTCGCTGCAGAATTCCTTCTGTCCATTGACCTTGACCCATGTATTGCCGAGTACGACCTGACAACTGCTGCAGCCCAGCCAGGGCGCGCATTGCTCCGCCGGCCGTGCTTTCGCGTTTGATCCGGACCAAACCAAGGCTGACAGGGCAAGGACGAAGTAGAGAAACAGCCAGGAACGGCGCATGATTGTCTCCTCCGCTGAACACGAAACTGAACGGATCAGTCTCACACATCGGAAACCGCCGTTCAAGCGTTGTGGTGATCGAAAGCGCGTTGTTTGCTGTGGCATGGGTTGCGGAGCGGCCGTCAACGGAACTTGCCGGCGGCACTAAGCGCGCATCGATCCTGTCTCGATGAAGCGCTGGTGCCACGACAGCGCTTCGGCGGGCAGCGAGGGCGACTGCTGACCGTAGGAGTGTTCCGTAACGCGCCGGAGGTAATCGGCCGCCCCTGTTGAGCGCTACGGCTTGAGATAAGGGCAGCCGCCTTCGGCCATCGGCCGGAACGCCTGATCGCCCGGGACGGTGACCAAATATTCGTACAGGTCCCACTTACTCTTGGATTCCTCGGGCTTCTTGATGCGCATCAGATACATGTCGTGTACCATGCGGCCGTCCTCGCGAATTTTGCCGCCATGGGCGAAGAAATCGTCGACCGGATGCTCGCGCATCCAGGCGAGGACGGTCGCGGTATCGGTCGAATTGGTGGCGGCGACCGCCTTGAAATAGTGGCGCAGCGCCGAATTGACGCCGGCCTGATACGACGTCGGCATGGCGCCGTGGCGTTGGTGGAAGACCTCGGAAAAAGCCCGCGTTTCCGGCGTGCGATCCCAGTAGAAGGAATCGGTGAACAGAAGGTCGTGCGCGTGCTCGAGACCGAGCGCCGGGACATCGGTCAGCGTCACCTGCAGGGCGACGATCTTGGCACCGCCGGCGCGAATGCCGAATTCGTCGGCCTGCGCCACGGCGTTGCGAAAATCCGAGCCGGCATTGGCGAGGCCGACGATATCGGGCTTGGCGGCCTGCGCCTGCAACAGGAACGACGACATATCCGAGGTGTTGAACGGGTGGCGCACCGCACCGAGCACCTTGCCGCCGGCCGCGATCACCGCTTTGCTGGCGTCGCGCTCGAGCGCATGACCGAACGAGTAGTCGGCGGTGACGAAGAACCAAGTTTTGCCGCCGCGCTGCACCACCGCCTTGGCGGTGGCGTTCGACGAGGCATAGGTGTCGTAGGTCCATTGAATGCTGGTCGGCGTGCAATACTTGCCGGTGATGTCGGAAGAGCCGGCGCCGGAGATCAGAAACGGCTTGTTGCGCTCGCGCGTGACATTCATGACCGCCAGCGCGACGGCGGAATTGACGCCTTCGGCGACCACATCGACGTGCTTAGTATCGATCCATTCGCGCACGATGGCGCTGGCGATGTCGGCCTTGTTCTGATGATCGCCGGAAATGATCTCGATCTTGCGGCCGGCCACGGTGCCGCCAATCTCCTCGGCGGCCATCTGCGCGGCGATTACCGAGCCCGATCCGTTGCCGTCGGAATATTGGCCGCTCATATCGGTGATGATGCCGACGCGAAGCACGCTCTCCTCTGCGCCAGCCGCCGCCGCGCCGATCGCGATCGCGAAAACGACGGCGCACGCCCGTAGCTTTGCGACTTTCACCTTTTCTCCCCTTTTCGCTCCATAACGCGCCCCCAGCGTATTTTGCAATCCACCGTTTGCGTCGTTCTACTGCCCGCGCCGCGCCGCGCTGGCGAAGCGCTTAGCTTCCTCGGCGGCGCGGAACAAGGCCTTGGCCTTGTTGATGCACTCCTGCTGCTCGAATTCCGGATCGGAATCGGCGACGATGCCGGCGCCGGCCTGCACATACATCACGCCTTCCTTGACCAGCGCGGTGCGCAGCACGATGCAGGTGTCCATCTCGGCGCCGGCGGAGAAATAGCCGACGCAGCCGGCGTACAGCGAGCGCTTGTCCTTCTCCAGCTCGTCTATGATCTGCATGGCACGCACCTTGGGCGCGCCGGAGACGGTGCCGGCCGGGAAGCCCGCGGCCAGCGCGTCGAGCGCATCACGGTCCGCCCGCAGCTTGCCTTCGACGTTGGAGACGATGTGCATGACCTGGCTGAAGCGCTCGATGAAGAACTGGTCGGTCACTTCGACGGTGCCGATCTCGGCGACGCGGCCGACATCGTTGCGGCCGAGATCGAGCAGCATCAAATGCTCGGCGCGTTCTTTGGGATCGGCGAGCAGCTCCGCTTCGAGCGCCTTGTCCTCGTGCGGGGTTAAGCCGCGGCGCCGGGTGCCGGCGACCGGGCGGATGGTCACGGTGCCGCCGCCGGTCTTGACCAGGATTTCCGGGCTCGATCCTGCCACCGCGAAGCCGCCGAAATCGAGGAAGAACAGATAAGGCGAAGGATTGACGCGCCGCAAAGCGCGATAGAGCGCGAACGGCGGCAGCGCGAACGGCACCTCGAAGCGCTGCGACAGCACCACCTGAAAGGTATCGCCGGCGACGATGTACTCCTTGGCGCGCAGGACCATGCGTTTGAATTCGTCCGGCGAGGTATTCGAACGCGGCGTCACCGCGAGCGGCCCGGCGTGGCTCTCCACCGCCGATTTGTCGAGCGGCCGGTCGAGCGCGTCGATGATCGCCGACAGCCGCTCCACCGCGCGGACGTGCGCCGCCTGCGCATTGATTCCGGCTTGCGGGCGCACCGGCGTCACGATGGTGATCGTATCCTCGACGGCATCGAACGCAATGACGATCGTCGGCCGCACCAGGATCGCGTCCGGGATGCCGATCGGATCAGGACCCGGCGCCGACAACGAATCCTCCATCAAGCGCACCATGTCGTAGCCGAGGTAACCGAACACGCCGGCCGCCATCGGCGGCAAGGCTTCCGGCAGCGCGATGCCGCTTTCGGCGATCAGCGCCCGCAACGCCGGCAGCGGGGCGACGTCCGCCGGCGCGAAAGCGTCAGGATCGCTTTGCGGCCGGCGATTGATTTCCGCACGCCGGCCGTTGACGCGGAACACAATGTCGGGCGCCAGCCCGATGATCGAATAGCGCCCGCGCACTTCGCCGCCTTCGACCGATTCCAGCAAGAAGCTCATTGCTGATGAACTTTTTGACCTGCCGCCGCCGATTTTGAGGAAGGCGGACACCGGCGTTTCCAGATCGGCGACCAGCGTCGTCCACACCACTTGCGCCTCGCCGGCGGCATAGCGTGCGGTGAACGTCGCGGCCGAAGGCTCGATCTGCATCTCGTGTCCCGATGTCCGAAGTTCGCAAATGCTTGCGGCCCACTCTGATGCGAACTTCGGGATCAAAGGGACACGAGCAAATTTATGATCGCGGGCGGTTTTTGGATTTTAAAGTTGCCGTTCGGTTCGCCGCTCGATTGTAGGAAGTTCAAATCCGCCGCACTAGATCAATACGTTGCTAGTGTCCTTCGATTCCGAAGTTCGCAAACGAGAGTGCCTTCGGAATCGGGACACTAGTCGGTGTCCGGCTCCGCCGGGGCGCCGCTGCCGACGGCTTGGGCGAGCGCGGTTTGATTAACGCTGGTGCCGAGATCGTTTTCCAGCCAGGCCATGTATTCGCTCATGAGATCGTTGGTCTCCTGGCGCTGCACCACGTCGTCGATGCGTTTGGCGTCGGGCGAATTGGCGTCGAGCTTCGGATCGGTGACGGCGGTCACGCGGAACACGATCCAGTCGCTCGCGCTGTCGCCCTCGGCGCTGCCGAAGCCGTCCTTGGCGGTGTGGAATATCGAACCGAGCATTCGGGCCGAAACGCCGGCGGTCGGCTTGTCGCGTTTGAGGTTGTCGGCGGTTTCGACCGCAAGACCGTTGGCCTTGGCGACGGCGTCGAGGGGAGTGCCGCCTTTGAGCTTATCGAGGATATCGGTTGCTTTGGCTTTCAGCCGCGACGCTATCTCGTCTTCGCGCCAGCGCGCCTCGACCTGGTTCTTGACTTCGTCGAGCGTGCGATCGTGCGCCGGCGTGATCGCGACCACATCGTACCAGACGTAGCCGCCGTCGGCCTGGATCGGATCGTTGTCTACTCCGACATCGGAGGCAAACGCGGTGCTGATCACTTCGCTGGCTTTGGGCAGGTTGGCGACAGGTTCGCCGGCCGGATTGCGGCCGGAGCGATCGAGATCGTAGGTGACGACCGGCAGCTTTGCTTTCTGCGCGGCCTGTTCCAGCGTGCTGCCGCCGGCGCGCTCGTCCTCGATCTTGTCGTGAAGGCTCTGCACCTCGGTCTTGGCGCGCTCGGTGGCGATGTCGTTGCGAATCTGCGGCGTAACGTCGGCAAACGATTTTTGCTGCTCCGGCTCGATCTTCAGGACCGTGACCAGGACCGCACCGAACCGGCCCTTGACCGGCGCGCTCACCTCGCCATCCTTGAGCGAGAAAGCGGCGTCAGCGACCGTCGGATCGATGATTTCCGATTTCGGCACGGTGCCGAGATCGATGTCCGACTGCTTCAGCCCGCGTTCGGCGGCGAGCGCCGCAAAACTCAAGCCGTCCTTGATGCGCGAGTCGGCGGTCGCGGCTTCCGGCATGGTCGGAAACACGATCTGCTCGACGCGCCGGCGCTCCGGCGTGATATAGCGGCTCCGATGCTCGTCGAAGGCTTTTTTGATGTCCGCCTCGGGAACTTCCATCCATTTGGCGAGTTCCGCCGGCGTCACCTGCACGGTGGCGATCTTGCGGTATTCCGGCGCCCGGAACAGGATCTTGCGCGCCTCGAAATACTTGCTCAGCTCATCGGCGGTCGGTTGCGGAATGTCGCCCGCCTGCGCCGGGCCGAGGACCACGTATTCGATGTTGCGGTGTTGATTCTGAAATTGGTTGATGGCTTCGAGCCATGCCTTCGGCACCGACAGGTTGCCGGAGAACGAATCGATGATCTGCCGGCGCAGCATCGCCCGCCGCTGTTCGGAGATGAACCGCTGTTCGCTATAGCCGGCGTTGCGCAAGAGCTCGGCGAACCGCACGCGATCGAACTGCCCGGTCGGGGTGCGCAACGCCGGATCGGCGGTGAGCCGCTGCACGATGTCGGCATCGGAAACAGCGAGCCGCATCTTCCGCGCCCGCTGGTCGAGCCCGGCCTCGGCGACCATGTCGCCCAGCACCTGCCGGTCGAGACCGAGGGCGCTCGCCTGTTCCGGTGTCACCGGATGGCCGACCTGGCGCGCAAGCTGCTGTAGGCGCTCGTTGTAGTCGTGCCGGAACTGCTCGACCCCGATCTCGGTGCTGCCGATCTTGGCAACCGTCGAGCGGCCGAAGCCGCGGAAAATATCGTTGATGCCCCAGACCGCGAAACTTGCGGCGAGCAATCCCATGACCACGCCCATCACGGCGCGGCCGAGCCAATTGGCGGAGGCTTTGCGAATACCTCGAAGCATGAAGTCCTACTAGCTGAGTGAAACCGATCGGGGCTTGGAGAGCCGCGCATCATAAGGACCGGCGCGCAGCCCCGCAACCGATGGGATCGCCTGTTGAAACGCCTCTTTTCCGCGCGCAAGGCGTCTGCTACCGGCTGTTTGTCGTAGGCTTTAAGCAGAAATTGGGACACCGATGATGACGCGCCGTCCGCTGGTCGCCGGCAATTGGAAAATGAATGGCCTCAACAGCGCGATCGCCGACCTGCGAAAGATCATCGCCGGCGCGCCAGGCCTGCCCAAGGTCGACTTGATCGTGTGTCCGCCGGCAACGCTGATCGCCCGCTTTGCGGAAGCCGCGCGCGGATCGCCCATGACGATCGGGGGCCAGGACTGCCACGCCATGGCCTCGGGCGCTTATACCGGGGATATTTCGGCGGAAATGCTCAAGGATGCCGGGGCTGCCGCGGTCATCGTCGGTCATTCCGAACGCCGGCGCGATCACGGCGAAACCGATGTCGCCGTGCGCGCCAAGGCGCTGGCGGCAAAGCGCGCCGGCCTGCTCGCGATCGTTTGCGTCGGTGAGACGCGCGCCGAACGCGAGGCCGGCGCGACGCTCGCCGTGGTCGGCGCGCAGCTCGATGGCTCGCTGCCGGATGACCCGGCGGATGTCGTGGTCGCCTATGAGCCGGTCTGGGCCATCGGCACCGGGTTGACGCCGACCGCCGCGGATGTCGGCGAGGTGCATCTCTCCATCCGCCAGCGGCTCGGCTCCCGCTACGGCCAAGCGGGGCAGGGTATCCGCATCCTCTACGGCGGCTCGGTGAATGCCGCGAACGCGAAGCAACT
Source organism: Xanthobacteraceae bacterium (assembly GCA_050010955.1). Lineage (GTDB taxonomy): Bacteria > Pseudomonadota > Alphaproteobacteria > Rhizobiales > Xanthobacteraceae > BOG-931. Next base: position 22,485 of record JBEKJZ010000012.1, read on the forward strand.
CCTGGGGGTCGAGAACGTCGACGGAGCCTTGGTTGGCGGCGCTAGCCTCAAGCCCGACGAATTCCTGGCGATCGCCGACTTTTACCGCTAGGACGGCTCCCTCGCACCCCGGGCAAGGGGACAAAAGCCCCGAGCGGAAGTGCCATGGAAAATCCGCTTCGGATCATGTAGAGACGCCCGCGACTTCCTATGTGGAGAAGCGCCGCGCTCGCGGCCGCAAGCGGATATCATCGATGCTGACTGTCGTTATCGTCATTCACCTCATGCTGGTCGTGGCCATGATCGGCGTGGTGCTGCTGCAGAAATCCGAGGGCGGCGGACTGGTCAGTTCCACCAGCGGCTTCATGACCGGCCGCGGCACGGCCAACGTCCTGACGCGGACGACGGCATTGCTGGCTGTGGGATTTTTCGTCACCAGCTTGGCGCTGTCCTGGCTGGCGGGCCTCGGCCACAAGCCGGCCTCGCTTATCAATCCCGGCGCGGGGCCGGTCACTCAAGGAGCGCCGGCGCCGGTGGCGCCGCTGAGCCAAAGCGGGAAGGGCGTTCTCGACCAGCTGCGTGGCGGCCCGCCGGGAGCACCGAGCCCGTCGCCAAGCGGGCCGCAAGTGCCGCAGTCGAAATAGGCGCAAAACCCATGGCGCAAGCGACTTCGGCCTGGACGCTTGCGACGATGGCAGCCGGAGCCCCTTCGACAGTGCGCGAGGATTCCCAAGGAATTCTCTGTTATTACTTGAGTTTTCCAGCTTGTCGCGGGTCGCGCGCGGCGGCTCTGCCGGAATATCGCTCGTCGAATCGCGCGATCCGCGCTACAGGTTAGACCCCATGGCGCGGTACATTTTCATCACCGGCGGCGTGGTTTCCTCACTTGGCAAGGGTCTGGCGTCCGCGGCGCTCGGCGCGCTGCTGCAAGCGCGCGGCTACAAAGTCCGGCTGCGCAAGCTCGATCCATACCTCAATGTCGATCCGGGCACGATGTCGCCCTACCAACACGGCGAGGTCTTTGTCACCGACGACGGCGCCGAAACCGACCTCGACCTCGGCCATTACGAGCGCTTTACCGGACGCCCCGCCACCCGCACCGACAACATCACCACCGGCCGCATCTACCAAGAAATCCTCGCCAAGGAGCGGCGCGGCGACTATCTCGGCGCCACCATCCAGGTCATTCCCCACGTCACCAACGCCATCAAGGAGTTCATCCGCGACGGCAATGAGGGCTTCGATTTCGTGCTCTGCGAAATCGGCGGCACCGTCGGCGACATCGAGGGCCTGCCTTACTTCGAGGCCATTCGCCAGCTCGGCAACGACCTGCCGCGCCGTCAGGTGGTTTATATCCATCTGACGCTGATGCCTTTCATCCCCAGCGCCGGCGAGCTCAAGACCAAGCCGACGCAGCATTCGGTGCGCGAGCTGCGCGCCATTGGCATCCAGCCCGATATTCTGTTGTGCCGCACCGACCGGCCGATCCCGGACAGCGAGCGGCGCAAGCTGGCGCTGTTCTGCAACGTGCGCGAAAGCGCCGTGATCGAAGCGCGCGACGTCGACAACATCTATGCGGTGCCCGAGGCCTATCACGCCGGCGGTCTCGACGGCGAGGTGCTCGCCGCCTTCGGCATCGAATCGCCGCCCGAGCCCGATCTGGCGACCTGGCGTTTCATCAACGAGCGCATCCGCAACCCGGAAGGCGACGTCACCATCGCCGTCGTCGGTAAATATACCGGCATGAAGGATGCATATAAGTCGCTGATCGAGGCGCTGTCGCACGGCGGCATCGCCAACAAGGTCAAGGTCAATCTCGACTGGATCGAAAGCGAGGTGTTCGAGAACGAGGACCCAGCGCCGTTCCTCGAGCATGTCGACGGCATTCTGGTGCCGGGCGGCTTTGGCCAGCGCGGCGCCGAGGGAAAGATCCGCGCGGCGCGCTTTGCGCGCGAGCGCCAGGTGCCTTACTTCGGCATCTGCTTCGGCATGCAGATGGCGGTGATCGAGGCGGCGCGGAACCTCTGCGGCATCGAGGAGGCGAACTCGACCGAATTCGGTCCCACGCGCGAGCCGGTGGTCGGGCTGATGACCGAATGGATGAAGGGCAACGAGCTGCACAAGCGCGGCATCGGCGGCGACCTCGGCGGCACGATGCGGCTCGGCGCCTACCCGGCGGTGCTGCAACGCGGCTCTCGGGTGGCGGAAATTTATCACGCCGCGGAGATTTTCGAGCGCCACCGCCATCGCTACGAAGTCAATACCGCGTACAAAGATCGGCTGGCGCAACACGGCATGCGCTTTTCCGGCATGTCGCCCGACGGGCTATTGCCGGAGATCATCGAATACGACGACCATCCCTGGTTCATCGGCGTGCAATTCCATCCCGAGCTGAAATCGCGGCCGTTCGCGCCGCATCCGCTGTTCTCCTCCTTCATCGAGGCGGCGGTGGAGCAGAGCCGGCTAGTATAGCCCGTCATTGCGGGCGTTGACCCTGACCCGCCGGATGGTCATGGTCCCCGTCATGAAGCCGATGCCGGTCCAACCCAATTCCGTTGTCGCCGTGGCGAAGGTGCGCTTCGGCAACGCCCTGCCGCTGGCCTTGATTGCTGGCCCTTGTGTTCTCGAAAGCCGCGCGCATGCCTTCGAGATGGCGTCGGCGCTCAAGGACATTGCCGCCCGACGCGGCGTTGGTTTCGTCTACAAAACGTCATTCGACAAGGCGAACCGCACCAGCCGCAACAGCGCGCGCGGCATCGGCCTCGACAAGGCGCTCGCGATCTTCGCCGAGCTGCGGGAAAAACTCGGCGTGCCGGTGCTCACCGACGTGCACGAGCCCGGCCAGTGCGCGGCCGTCGCCGAGGTCGTCGATGTCTTGCAAATCCCGGCGTTCCTCTGCCGGCAAACCGACCTCTTGATCGCTGCGGCCAAGACCGGCCGGGCGATCAACGTGAAGAAGGGTCAGTTCCTCGCGCCCTGGGACGTGGCCAACGTGGTGGAAAAGATCACCGGCGCCGGCAATCGCAATGTGCTAGTGACCGAGCGCGGCGTTTCGTTCGGCTACAACACGCTCGTCTCCGACATGCGGGCACTGCCGGTGCTGGCCAAGATCGGCGCGCCGGTGATCTTCGATGCGACGCATTCGGTGCAGCAACCGGGCGGGAAGGGGGCCACCTCCGGCGGCGAGCGCTCCTTCGTGCCGGTGCTGGCGCGGGCGGCTGTCGCCGTCGGCGTGGCCGGGATTTTCATCGAGACCCATCAGGATCCCGACAAGGCGCCGTCCGACGGTCCGAACATGATCCCGCTCAAGGACATGGAGCCGTTGCTTGAGCGGTTGATGGAATTCGACGCTTTGGCGAAGACGGCCGGCAAATCCCGGACCGAGCGTCCGCCACGATAGGAATTGCAAGTCGACCGCGCTCGCTCTTGCCGCGGCGCGGGAAAACCCCCATCATTGGGGCTCACGGCCAGGGGTGTCGCGACGGCAATTTTGCGCAACTGCGCCGGCTTGCGTCGCGGCTGAGATCACACCCGTCGAACCTGTCTGGATCATTAGTGTCGCCATCATCGGCGCGGGCGTCGTCGGCCTGGGAATAGCCTGGCGGCTGGCCGGCCGCGCCGCGGTCACGGTGTTCGATCGCGGCAAGGCCGGATCGGGCGCCAGCCACGCGGCGGCCGGCATGCTGGCGGCCTGCTGCGAAGCCGAGCCCGGCGAGGAAGCGCTGATCGCGCTCGGCCGCGAAAGTCAGGCGCGCTGGCCGGCCTTTGCCGAAGAACTTTTGCGGACGAGCGGCATCGATGTCGAATTGCGGCGCGAGGGCATCCTGCATCTCGCCCTGACCGCGGACGATCAGGCCGAGATCGCGCAGCGCCTGGAGTTTCACCGTCGACTCGATCTGCCGCTCGAGTGGCTGTCGGCCGCCGCGACGCGGGCGCGCGAGCCGCATCTTGCCGGCAAAATCGCCGGCGCGCTGTTTTCCCCGGAGGACCACCAGGTCGACAACCGCAAGCTGGTGCAGGCGCTGCGCGTCGCCGCCGAGGCCGCCGGCGCGACAATTTGCGAGCATCGACCGGTCAAGGAGATTGTCGTGCAGGGCGGCCGGGCCAAGGGGGTGCTGCTGCAAGACCAAACGGTGGCCGCCGCCGATATCGTGGTGCTCGCCGCCGGCGCTTGGTCGCGCGGCATCGCCGGACTACCGCCGGACGGACGGCCGCCGGTGCGGCCGCTCAAGGGCCAAATGCTGACGCTGCGCATGGACGCGGCGGCGCCGCTCATCTCCCACGTGGTCTGGGCGCCGGGCGCTTATATGGTGCCGCGGCGCGACGGCCGGCTGATCGTCGGCGCCACCGTCGAGGAGAAGGGCTTTGACGAGACGATCACCGCCGGCGGCGTGCTCGCGCTGCTCGAGGCCGCCTGGCGTGCGGTGCCGGCGGTCGAGGAACTGCCGATCGAGGAAATGTGCGTCGGTCATCGGCCGGGCAGCCGCGACGATGCGCCGATCCTCGGACGCGGGCCGCTGGAAGGTTTGTTCTATGCCACCGGCCACCATCGCAACGGCATCCTGCTGGCGCCGGTGACGGCGGACGCCATGGCGCGTCTCATTCTCGACGATATGGTCGAGCCGGCGATAAAGCCGTTTTGCCTCGAACGCTTCCTGCCGGCGCATGCGGCCGAGTGATCTTGGAAAGAAGCCGATGGCCGACGCTCTGATCGAGGTCAATGGCACGCGCGAGCCGCTTGCAGCCACAACGCTGGAAGCGCTGCTCGCGGAAAAAGCCGTCGATACGGCGCAGCGTGGCATCGCGGTTGCGCTCAACGGCGCCGTCGTTCCCCGCGCCGCATGGCCGGCGACGCCGTTGCGGCCCGGCGACAGCGTCGAGATCGTTCGCGCCCGGCAGGGGGGATAGAGCATGATCCGGAAAAGTGGCCACCGGTTTTCCGAAAAGATCATGCTCCACTGAAATAAAGAGCATGATCCGGAAAAGTGGAAGCCAGTTTTCCGATAAGATCATGCTCTACTAAAATGAGGAGCATCAAACAAATGTCCGATCCGCTGGTCATCGCCGGTCGCGAATTCGGTTCGCGGCTGTTTCTCGGCACCGCCGGCTACCCCAATCGCAAAATCATGCTCGACGCCGTCGGCGCGAGCGGAACGGAGATGGTAACGGCTGCGATCCGCCGCATCAGCCTCGCCGGCGACGACGAGAGTCTGGTCGACGTGTTGGCGGACCGCGTTCGCTTTCTTCCCAACACCGCCGGCTGCCAAACCGCGCAAGATGCGGTGCTCACCGCCGAGCTCGCCGGCGAAGCGCTCGAGACCAACTGGATCAAGCTGGAAGTGATCGGCGACCGCGAACTCCTCTATCCCGACGTCGAGGAGCTTCTGCGCGCCACCGAAATGCTGGTCGCCAAGGGATTCGTCGTGCTGCCTTACTGCACCGAAGACCCGGTGACCTGTCGAAAGCTCGCCGATGCCGGCGCCGCCGCCGTGATGCCGCTCGGCTCGCCGATCGGCTCCGGACTCGGCATTTCCAATCCGCATCTCATCGAGCTGATTTGCGCGCGCTCGCCGGTGCCGGTGGTACTCGATGCCGGGATCGGCACCGCCTCCGACGCCACGCTGGCGATGGAACTCGGCTGCGCGGCGGTGCTGGTCAACACCGCGGTATCGAAGGCGCGCGATCCGGTGCTGATGGCGAAAAGCATGCGCGCGGCGGTGGAGGCGGGCCGGCTGGCGCGGCTCGCCGGCCGCATCGCCAAGCGCACCTACGCCGAGCCCTCGAGCCCGCGCTTCGGGCTGGTGGGGACCTAACCAACCATCTCCCGCACCAGCGGCACGACCTTGCTGCCGTAAAGCTCGATGCAGCGCATCATCTTCTCATGCGCCAGCGTGCCGGCGCTGTACTTCAAGTCGAAGCGTGCGAGGCCAAGGGCCTTGGCGGTCGCGGCGATCTTGCGCGCGACCGTCTCCGGCGCGCCGACATACAACGCGCCGGTCTCGACTTCCTGATTGAATTGCGCCCGGCCGAGCGGCGGCCAGCCGCGCTCGGCGCCGATACTGTCGTGCATGCCCTTGTAGCCGGTCCAGTATTCTTCGCGCGCCTGTTCGTTGGTATCGGCAACATGGCCGGGCGAGTGCACGGCGATCGGCTTCACCGCCCGGCCGAATTCCGCAAAGGCGCGATGGTAGAGATCGACATAAGGCCGAAACCGCTTGGGATCGCCGCCGATGATGGCAAGCGCCAGCGGCAGGTCGTAGCGCGCGGCGCGGACGACGGATTCCGGACTGCCGCCGACGCCGACCCAGGTCCGCAGCGATCCGGACTCGATCGGCGGGAAGATGCGCTGATCTGCCAGCGGCGGACGCAGCCGGCCCTCCCAGGTCACGGTGTCGGCCTTTAGCAATGCCGCGAACAGATCGAGTTTTTCCTCGAACAGCACCTCGTATTGGGAAAGATCGTAGCCGAACAGCGGAAAGGACTCGGTGAACGAGCCGCGCCCGACGGTGACCTCGGCGCGGCCGTTGGAGGCGGCATTGAGCGTCGAAAACCGTTCGAAAACCCGAATCGGGTCGTCCGAGCTGAGCACGGTCACAGCCGAGCCGAGAAGAATCCGCTTGCTGCGGCCGGCGATGGCCGCGAGCGCGATCTCGGGAGCCGACACGGCGAAGTCGGCACGGTGATGCTCGCCGACGCCGAAGGCATCGACGCCCACTTGATCGGCGAGAACCGCCTCCTCGATGACATTGCGGATGACCTGGGCGTGGCTCAGGGGACGCCCGTCGGGGCCGGCAGTGATATCGCCGAACGTGTCTAAACCGAAGTCGAGATGCTGGGCCATGCGTTGCCTTTCGCCGGGCGGTCATGGCCCAGAACCGGGTCTTTGCGACTGTGTTGCGCCCATTTGACGCTTGGCGGACGCACCGCCGCAATATGGCGACGGCTGGCGCATGCGCCAGCGGCATCGGGCCGGCAATTGGGGCTGTTCGGTCATTGCCAGGCCGCGCCGAGGTCGGCCGGCTGCGTCCGCCCGATTCACCAAGCCGCAGGTTCGGCTTGATTAGCGCGCGCCGCCGGGGTCAAATCAGCGCCTCGCGAGATAGCCCCGCCTTAACAATCACGGAAACGCCGCCAAACCGATACGTGCGGCAATCAGAGGGATGCACGCAATGAGGAGAGCAATCGCAGCCGCCGCCGCGCTCGCGCTTGTCGCGGGGCCGGCCATGGCCCAGCAGAAGACGGTGAAGATCGGCTTCGTCAGCACATTCAGCGGCCCGACCGCCGCCATCGGCAACGATATGCGCAATGCGCTCGAGCTCGGGCTTGACCATCACGGTCGCAAGCTCGGCGGCCTGCCGGTGGAGGTCGTCTACGAGGACGACCAGCAGAAGCCCGAGATCGGCGTGCAAAAGACCCGCAAGCTGATCGAGTCCGATAAGGTCGATTTCATCTCGGGCTATATCTGGTCGAACGTGCTGTTGGCGTCGCTCAAGACGCTGGTCGACAGCAAGACCATGGCGGTCGACGCCAATGCCGGCGCTTCCCCGCTCTCCGGCGCGCTGTGCTCGCCGTACGTGTTCTCCGTATCGTGGAACAACGACCAGACCCCGGAGGCGATGGGCCTGTACATGAATCAGAAGGGCGTGAAGACGGCCTTCCTGATCGGTCCCAACTATGCCGCCGGCAAGGACATGCTCGCCGGCCTGAAGCTCACCTACAAGGGCGAGATCGTCGGCGAGGAATACACCCGCTGGCCGGACCAGCTCGACTTCTCGGCCGAACTGTCCAAGGCGCGGGCGGCCAAACCGGATGCGATTTACGTGTTCTATCCCGGCGGCGCCGGCGTGCAGTTCATCACCCAATACGTGCAAGCCGGCCTCAAGGGCCAGATCCCGCTCTACACCGTGTTCACCATCGACGAGCTGTCGCTGCCGCGGCTCAAGGACCTCGCGGTCGGCATTCCCGGCGCGCAGGAATGGGTCAACGACCTGCCCAACGAAGCCAACAAGAAATTCGTCACCGACTACATCGCCAAGTACAAGTCGAGGCCGTCGTTCTACGGCGCGCAGACCTACGACGCGGTGTCGCTGATCGACAGCGCCGTCACCGCGGTCAAGGGCGACCTCACCGACAAGGAGGGCATGCGCAAGGAGATGGAGAAGGCCAACTTCAAGTCGGTGCGCGGCAACTTCAAGTTCGGCAACAACCACATCCCGATCCAGAATTTCTACCTCCAGGATGTGGTGAAGGAGGGCGACGATTATGTGCTCAAGACCGTCGCCACCATTGTCAAGGACGATCAGGACAGATTCCACGACCAATGCCCGATGAAGCTGGGGCAATAGTTTTTGCCATCCGGCAAATGCCTGAAGGCCGTCATCCGGTAAAAGGCCCACGCGCCTTTACTGGGTGATGGCGCCATGGAATAGCTGCCGAGGCCATGCTGTATTTCATCGAGCAATGCCTCAACGGTGTGCAGCTCGGTATGCTGCTGTTTCTGCTGGCGGCCGGGCTGACGCTGGTTTTCGGCATCATGGACCTCGTCAACCTGGCGCATGGTTCGCTGTACATGCTTGGCGCCTATTTCGCCGCCACCTTCGCGATCGTGACCGGAAGCTTTGTCGCCGCACTAGTTCTGGCCGTTGTCGCCTCGCTTCTCGTCGGCATGGTGCTCGAGGTCGTCGCCATCAGGCGGCTGTACCGGCGCAGTCATCTCGATCACGTGCTCGGCACGTTTGGCCTCCTGCTGTTCTTTAATGAACTGGTGCGGCTGATCTGGGGACCGGCGGGCATGACGCTGCCGCTGCCGCCGCAGATGCTGAGCGCGGTCGAAATCATCCCCGGCATCTACTACCCGATGTATCGGCTGGTGATCATCTTGGCCACGCTGGCGGTGGCGGCGCTGCTCTACGTCGTGGTGATGCGCACCCGTATCGGCATGCTGATCCGCGCCGGCGCCGCCAATCGCGAGATGGTGGCGGCGCTTGGCGTCAACATCAATCTCCTTTACACGCTGGTGTTCGGCCTCGGCGCCGCGCTCGCGGGCTTTGCCGGCGTGATGCAGGCACCCATCCTCACGGTCCAGATCGGCATGGGCGAGAATATTCTCATCCTCGCCTTCGTGGTGATCATCATTGGCGGCATTGGTTCGATCCGCGGCGCGTTCGTGGCCTCGCTCATTGTCGGCCTGATCGACACGCTAGGCCGCGCGTTCCTGCCCGATATGCTGCATCTGGCATTGAGCACGAACGCCGCGGCGACGCTCGGGCCGGCATTGTCTTCGATGTCGATCTACATGTTGATGGCTGCGGTTCTGATATTCAGGCCGGAAGGATTGTTCCCGGCGGCGAGCAGATGACCGCTTCCTTCGATCCGCCGCTCGATCATGCACCAGTGTCCCGGCTCACTGGCCGCACGGCATTCATCGCGCTCATGCTGGCGCTGCTGGCGCTGCTGCCGGTGTATACGACGCTGAGCGGCGACGCCTTCGTGATGACGCTGTTCACCCGCGTGCTGATCCTGGCGATCGGCGCCGTGAGCCTCAACCTGATCATGGGTTATGGCGGCATGGTGAGCTTCGGCCATGCCGCCTATCTCGGCATCGGTGGCTACGCCGTCGGCATTCTGGCGAAGGAGGGCATCGGCTCCGGCTTCGTGCAATGGCCGGTCGCGATCGCGGTCTCGGCGTTGTACGCGCTGGTGGTCGGTGCGCTTAGCCTACGCACGCGCGGCGTCTATTTCATTATGATTACGCTGGCCTTTGCGCAAATGATCTATTACGTGGCGATCGGGCTGGAGCGCTACGGCGGCGACGACGGCCTGACCATCTACCAGCGCAGCGGGTTCAGCAACCTCATCGATCTCAACAACAAGACGGTGTTTTATTATCTGTGTTTTGTGCTGCTGCTGGCGAGCATCTATCTGGTTTCGCGCCTGATCAATTCCCGCTTCGGCCTGGTGATCCGCGGTACCCGCTCCAACGAGAGGCGCATGCGGGCGATCGGATTCCCGACTTTCCGCTACAAGCTCATCTGCTTCGTCATCGCCGGCGCGCTGTGCGGGCTGGCCGGGGCGTTGCTGGCCAATCACACCAGCTTTGTCAGTCCGGCGCTGATGCACTGGACGCGCTCGGGCGACCTCATCGTCATGGTCGTGCTCGGCGGCTTGGGCTCGCTGTTCGGGCCGCTGATCGGGACGGTGGCCTTTCTGCTGCTGGAAGAGGCGCTGTCGCGCGTCACCGAGTATCCCGACCTGATCCTCGGACCGGTCTTGCTGCTGGTCGCGATCTATCTACACGGCGGCATCGAAGGGTTGCTGCAATGGCGGCGCCATGACTAGCCCGCTCTTGCAAATCGACCGCCTGACCAAGCGTTTCGGCGGCGTGGTTGCCGCCGATGCCATCACGCTCGACATTCCGCCGGGAGAATTTCATGCCGTCATCGGCCCCAACGGCGCCGGCAAGACGACGCTGGTGGGCTTGCTCGCCGGCGAGGTCGCGCCGCAGGAAGGCGCCATCCGCTTCGAGCGGAGCGACATCACGCGGCTTCCGGTCTATCGCCGCAGCCGGCTCGGGCTCGCCCGGTCGTTTCAGATCAGCTCGCTGTTTTCCGACTTTACCGCGCTGGAAAATGTCGCGCTGGCCACCCAGGCGCATCGCGGTCACTCGTTTCGCTTCTGGCGCGACGCGCGGCGGGAAGCGGCGTTGCACAAGCCGGCGCAGGCCGCGCTCGCCCGCGTCGGCCTCGCCGCGCGCGCCCAGGTGCGCGTCGACCGCATGAGCCACGGCGAGCGCCGGCAGCTGGAAATCGCCATGGCGCTCGCCACAACGCCGCGCTTGGTCCTGCTCGATGAGCCGATGGCCGGCATGGGGCCGGAAGAATCCGCCCAAATGGTCGCGACGCTGCGCCAGCTCAAGGGCGCCATGACCATCCTCTTGATCGAGCATGACATGGACGCGGTGTTCGCCTTGGCCGATCGCATCACCGTGCTGGTCTATGGCCGCGTCATCGCTTCGGGCCGGCCGGCGGAGATCAAGGCCGATGCCGCCGTGCGCCAAGCCTATCTCGGCGAAAAAGAAAGCACCGGCCATGACTGAGGCGCCGCTGCTCGAAGTTGCCGACATCGAAACGAGCTACGGCTTGAGCCGCGTGCTGTTCGGCATATCGCTCGCCGTCGGGTCGGGCGAAATGGTGTCGCTGATGGGCCGCAACGGCATGGGCAAGACCACCACCGTGCGCTCGATCATGGGGCTGACGCGGCCGGCGGCGGGTTCGATCCGCTTCGCCGGCGCCGAACTCCGCGAACTGCCGTCGTATCGCATCGCCAAGCTCGGCCTCGGGCTGGTGCCCGAAGGCCGCCAGGTCTTTCCCAATCTCACCGCCCGCGAAAACCTGCTTGCCACCGCCGCCAACCGCAACGGAGCCACGGATCCATGGACACTCGAGAAGGTCTACGACCTGTTTCCGCGCCTTGCCGTGCGCGCCAGGAGCATGGCAAACCTGCTCTCCGGCGGCGAGCAGCAGATGCTGGCGATCGGCCGCGCGCTGATGACCAACCCGCGGCTCCTCATCCTCGACGAAGCGACCGAAGGGCTTGCGCCGCTGATCCGCGATGAGATTTGGCGCTGTCTCGAACTGCTGCGCGCCGCCGGGCAGTCGATCCTGGTCATCGACAAGAACGTCGACGCGCTGACCCGCATCGCCGATCGTCATTACATCATCGAGCGCGGCCGCGTGGTGTGGACCGGCAACTCGCGCAATTTGGCGAATGCCGGCGACGTGCAGCAACGCTATCTCGGGATTTGAAGGATCGAAGAGTCCGACCCATTGCAAGTTTTCTTGACTGAGAGGGCAGGGCATGTTCAACGACGGACTGTTGCGCGGCAGGCGCATTCTGGTGACCGGCGGCGGCACCGGGCTGGGCAAGGGCATGGCCGAAAAATTTCTCGCGCTCGGCGCCGAAATCTTCATCTGCGGGCGACGCAAATCGGTGTGCGAGGCGACCGCCGCCGAACTCATGGGCAAGCACGGCGGCAAGGTCAGCGCCTATGGGATCGACATCCGCGATGCCGCGGCGGTCGACGCCATGGTCGGCGACATCTTCGCCTCGGGCCCGCTCACCGACCTCATCAACAACGCCGCCGGAAATTTTATCTCGCGCACCGAAGATTTAAGCCCGCGCGGCTTCGACGCCGTCGCCAACATCGTGTTGCACGGCACCTTCTACGTCACCCACGCCGTTGGCCGCCGCTGGATCGCCGGTGGGCATCGCGGCAACGTCGTTTCGATCGTAGTGACCTGGGTCTACAACGGCAGCCCCTATGTGGTGCCTTCGGTCATGAGCAAATCCGGGGTCCACGCCATGACCATGTCGCTCGCCTCCGAATGGGCCCACTACGGCATCCGGCTCAACGCCATCGCGCCTGGCGTCATTCCGACCGAGGGTGCGAGCAAGCGCCTCAGTCCGGGCGTGGGGCCGACCGAACGCACCGAGCGTACCAATCCGATGGGACGGGTCGGCCACATCGAGGAGCTGCAAAATCTTGCGACGTTCCTCATCTCCGACGGTTGCGACTGGTTGACGGGACAGACCATCACCCTTGACGGCGGCCAGAGCCACGCGACCGGCTCCAATTTCTACGAGCTGCGGCACTGGACCGACGCGCAATGGCAGGCGGCACGCGACGCCATCAAGGCCCAGAACGAGAAGGACCGCGCGCAGCGCACGGTGTAGGGCTGGCAAAACGCCGCCCGTCATTGCGGCGCTGGCGCGTATCGCGCCTCCGCTCCCGCCGGGACCCGCTTTGACTTAACGCAAATACATTTTTTCCCCATTTGCGAATGATGGGCTGCAGGCGACAGACCCTGTCGCAGAGGGGGAGGCATTGCGCCCGTTGGGGGAACCGTTCGGACTGCCGGCCGGCGCTGTTGCGAGCGCTCGCCCGCTCACCGGCAACGAAGCGATTGCGCGAGGGGCCTGGGAAGCGGGCGTAAAGGTCGCCGCTGCCTATCCCGGCACGCCCAGCACCGAAATCCTTGAATCCCTGGCAACCTATCCGGCCGAGGATGTCCACGCCCAATGGTCGACCAACGAGAAGGTCGCCCTCGATGTGGCGATGGGGGCATCTTTCGCCGGCCGCCGGGCGCTTGCTGCGATGAAGCACGTCGGCCTCAATGTGGCCGCCGATGCCTTCATGTCGCTGACCTATATCGGCGTGAACGGCGGACTGGTGCTCGCCATCTGCGACGATCCGGGCATCCACTCATCGCAGAACGAGCAGGACACGCGGCTCTATGGCGTGCTCGCCGGCGTGCCCGTGCTCGAGCCGAGCGATGCGCAGGAGGCGCTCGATTTCACGAAGCTCGCCTTCGAGCTTTCCGAAACTTTCGACACGCCAGTCATCGTCCGCGGCACGACACGACTGTCGCATACCCGCAGCCCGGTCGTGGTCGGCGATCGTAGCGAACCGTCGGCGCGCGGCTTCCTCGAACGGCCATCGAAGAACGTTATGATCCCGGCCCACGCCAGGCTGCGCCACGGCGCGGTACTCGAGCGCGAGGCGCGGCTGAAGGCCTATTTCGAGGATGCGTCCGTCAACCGCTGGGAGGCCGGCGACAAAAGCTTCGGCGTGGTCACGGCGGGGACCTGCTACCCCTATGTGCGCGAGGTCCTGCCCGACGCCAGCGTGCTCAAGCTCGGCGCCTCCTGGCCGCTGCCGGAGGGACTGCTGCGGCGCTTCTGCGAGTCGGTCGAGCGGGTGTTCGTCGTCGAAGAGCTCGAGCCGGTGATCGAAAAGGAGATCCGTGCGCTCGGCTTCGACGTGGAAGGCAAACAATTTTTCCCGCGCGTGGGCGAGTTGGATCCCGCGCTCGTGCGCGCCGGATTCGAGCAGGCCGGCATTCTGCCGCCGCGCCGCGAGCGCGGCACCTGGGCGCCCGAGCCGCTGGCGCGTCCGCCGGTGCTTTGTGCCGGCTGTCCGCACACATCGAGTTTCATGGCGGTGCGGGCATCCGGTGCGCGCGTCGCCGGCGATATCGGCTGCTACACCTTGGCTTGCCTCGATCCGCTGCGCGGCATCGACACCACGGTGTCGATGGGCTCCTCGATCGGCAATGCCATCGGCATGGCCAAGGCGGGCGAGCCCAAGCCGATCGTGGCGACGATCGGCGATTCGACTTTCCTGCATGCCGGCATTCCCGGCTTGATCGACGCCGTCTACAACCAGGCCAACCTCGTGGTGCTGCTGCTCGATAACCACGTGACGGCGATGACCGGCGGGCAAAATCATCCGGGCACCGGCAAAACCTTGCGCGGAGAGGACGCTCCGAAGGTCGACTACGAAGCGCTGGTGCGCGCGGTCGGCGTCACCTGGGTTCGTTCCGTCGATCCCTACGATCTCGCGGCCATGTATCAGTCGCTGCGCGAGGCGATCGCCTACCGCGGCGTTGCGGTTCTTATCGCCAATCGGCCCTGCGTGCTCGATCCGGTGAAGATCAAGGGACCGCCGCTGCGGGTGATCGCCGAGGAATGCAATGCCTGCCAAGCCTGCATGAATCTCGGCTGCCCGGCCTTGAGCTGGAGCGGCCAGTCGTTCGAGGGCCGGCACAAGATCGAGATCGACCAGGCGCTCTGCATCGGTTGTACGCTTTGCGCGCAAGTCTGCACGGTGGATTGCATCAAGCCCAGCGCGATGGTGCAGCCATGAGCGACCGCAGGCCGTCGGATCCTCAACCCGCCGGCGCGGCGGCGACACCGATCGTGCTCGCCGACCCAGCGCGCGCGCCGCTCAACGTTCTGGTGGTGGGCGTGGGTGGCCAAGGCGTCATCATGGTCTCCAAGCTGATCGCATTGCTCGCGCAGCAGCGGGGCTACGACGTCAAGCAGAGCGAAGTGCACGGCATGGCCAAGCGCGGCGGCGCGGTGTTCAGCCACGTGCGCTTTGGCCGGCAGGTCTGGTCGCCGACCATCCCCAAGGGCGAGGTCGATATCCTGATCGCGCTGGAATGGGCCGAAGGGCTGCGCTGGCTCACCCATCTCAAGCCCGAGACAGGCATCTTCATTTGCGACACCAAGCGCATCGTGCCGCCGTTCGCCTGCCGCGATCGTCGCCCCGGTGCGGCCATGCGCTATGTGCACGAGACGCAGGCCGACGTGATCGCGCATGTTGCGGAAGGATACGCCATCGATGCGACCCGCATGGCGGAAGAGCTCGGCAACGAGCGTGCGGCCAATATTTTGCTGCTCGGGGCGCTTTCCGCCGCGCTGCATTTTCCCGTTGCGGACTGGGAGCAGGTGGTTACCCAGTTCGTGCCGAAAAAGACTGTGGCGGTGAACATCGAAGCGTTTCGGCGCGGCCGCCGCTGGATCGAGCAGGCGCGCGCCGGCTTGCTCCCGGCCGAGACGAGCGAGGCGCGCGCGCCGGCGGCGGACACGCCCTATCGGGTGCGCCTGGAGATCACGCCCGCTTGGTGCAAGAGCTGCGACATCTGCGTGAAGCTTTGCCCGGAGCGGTGCCTGCGGCTGAACGCCGAGCGCATCGTGGAACTGGCCGAACCGGATAAATGCACCGGCTGCCGCCTGTGCGAATGGCTGTGTCCGGATTTTGCCATCCGCGTGCATCTCGACCGGGCGACTGCAGTCTCCGAGGGAGGCACCGCGCGATGAACGCCGTCGATACCGCGCTAACCGGGAAAAGCGCCCTGAAGCTCATTTCGGGCAACACCGCCTGTGCGCTCGGGGCGATCGCCGCCGGCTGCCGCTTCTTCGCCGGCTATCCGATCACCCCTTCGTCGGAGATCGCGGAACGTCTGGCCCGCCGGCTGCCGGAGGCGGGCGGCGTTTTTGTGCAGATGGAAGACGAGATCGCCTCGATGGCGGCCGTGATCGGCGCCTCCATGGGCGGCGTCAAGGCGATGACCGCGACCAGCGGTCCGGGATTTTCCCTCAAACAGGAAAACATCGGCTATGCGGCGGGCGCCGAAATTCCCTGCGTGATCGTCAACGTCATGCGCGGCGGTCCTTCCACCGGCATGCCGACGCGGCCAGCGCAGGCCGATGTGATGCAGGCACGCTGGGGCAGTCATGGCGATTATCCGATCATCGTGTTGGCGCCGGCATCGGTACGGGAGATTTTCGACGAAACCATTCGCTCCTTCGATCTGGCGGAGACGTTCCGGTCTCCCGTCGTCGTGCTCTACGACCAGGTGCTCGCGCAGCTCTCCGAGACCGTCGCGCTCGATATCGCACACGATTCCGCGCGCGCGGAACGCACCTGGGCGAGCGGTCCGCGCGCGGACTACCGGCCCTACGCCGCCGATGCAGCGGGCATTCCGGCGATGTCATGCCCCGGCGATAGCTATCGCACGCACACGACCGGATTGACGCACGGCGAAGACGGTTTCCCGACGCAGAACCCCGAGGCGGTCACGCGCAATCTGTCGCGGCTATTCTCCAAGCTCGAGCTAAACCGCAGCGCGATCGATGCGTCGGCGCGACTACATTGCGACGACGCCGATGTTGTAATTGTCGCCATCGGCATCACGGCGCGCGCCGCCAATCGCGCTGTCGAATTGTGCCGCGCGCACGGCGTACGCGCCGGGCTGTTTCGCCCGATCACGCTGTGGCCGTTTCCGGAACAGGCGCTGCGCGCAGCCGCCGCGACCGCGCGCGCGGTCCTGGTGCCGGAAATGAATGCCGGGCAGCTTGGCCTCGAAGTGGAGCGCGTGCTCGCGGGCACCCGGGTCGAAGGCCTGCATCGGTTCAGCGGCGAGCCGATCGTACCGGCGGAAATCGCCGCGCGCGCGGCAGCACTCGCGCAGGGGGCGTGATGTTCATCGACACGGCCGCGGAGTTCGACATCAGGGATTATCTCCGCAAGGAGATGATGCCGCACTTCCTGTGCCCAGGCTGCGGCCACGGCATCGCGCTGCGGGCGCTGTTATGGGCGGTGCACGACCTCGGCATCGACAAGGACAAGCTCGCGGTCGTCTCGGGCATCGGCTGCGCCGGGCGGCTGTCGGCTTACATCGACGCCAACACCTTTCACGTCACGCACGGGCGGCCGCTCGCCTACGCGACAGGGCTGGCGCTGGCGCGTCCCGATCTCAGCGTCGTGGTGATTACCGGCGACGGCGATTGCCTGGCGATCGGCGGCAATCATTTGATTCACGCCTGCCGGCGCAATCTCAAAATCACCTGCCTCATGCTCAACAATGAAGTTTACGGCATGACCGGCGGCCAGGTGTCGCCGACAACGTCGGAGACCCGGCTCACCACCACCACGCCGCTCGGCAATACCGAACCGCATTTCGACGCTTGCGCCCTCGCCGCGGCGGCCGGCGCCGGCTTTGTCGGCCGCGAGGTGACGCGGCACGTGCCGAAGCTCAAGGAGCTGATCAAGGCGGGGCTCGAGCATCCCGGCTTCGCCTTCGTCGAGGTTCTGTCCGATTGCACCGAAATTTTCGGGCGCAAGAACGACATGGGCTCTTCCCCCGAGATGATGCTGCGGCAGAAGAGCGAGCTGCGCCCGAGCGCCTATCGCGACACCGTGGACACGCCATTCCGGTCGAACACGCTGCCGACCGGCATCCTTCAGAAGAACGAGCGCCCGGAATACGGCGCGACTTATCGGCGTGACGCGGCGGCTCCAGCCGGCAAGGGGGCGCCGCGATGAGCGCATCGCGGATCGAAATCCGCATCGGCGGCACCGGCGGCCAGGGACTGATCCTGAGCGCCAAGATGCTGGCGGACGCGATGGCGGCGAGCGGCAAGCGCGTCGCCCAGTCGCAAGCCTACGAGCCGACCTCGCGCGGCGGCTTCTGCAACGCCGACCTGGTGATCTCCGACGGCGAGGTCGACTTTCCGCTGCTGACGGCCATCGATCATCTGGTGCTGCTCGACCGCCTGGCCGTGCAACGCTCCTGGCCGCTGCTCAAGCCCGGGGCGCTGGTCATTGCCGACACGAGGCTCTGTCCGGAGCTGCCGGAAGGCGAGTACCGCAGTCACCGCCTGCCGCTCAGCGCGACCGCCCTAGAGCTGGGCAGCGAGCGCGTCACCAACATCGTCGCGCTTGGCGCTTTAGTCGCGCTAAGCGGCATCTGCGACCGCGAACGCATCGCGCAGGCGGTGCGGGCAGAGACGCCGCGCGGCTTTCTCGATCTCAACATGGATGCGGTCGACGCCGGATATGCGCTCGGCTCCGGCGCCGAAATCGGCGTCCGAGCTAAAATGCGTGGCGTGGTCTGATACCTAGGAAGCGTCCCAGCCATGCTGAAAGACATGGCGGAAGGGGTGGGATTCGAACCCACGAGACGAGTTACCCCGCCTGCCGGTTTTCAAGACCGGTGCCTTAAACCACTCGGCCACCCTTCCACGCCTGCAAAATCAAGACGTTACCGATATATCCTCTGCCAGCGTGCTAGCAACTTCCGCTGCTGGGGTCGCTTATCGGGACTCATTGCGCCTTTTTGCGCTTCGCACGTTTCCACCTTCATAATTTTGCCCATTCTGGCGTATTTACTACCATCTTGGGAGGTCGGGGGCACATTGGGAGGTGCCCTTGCAAACCATCAAGCTTTTCGGCGCCACTGAGATTCTGATGATGACGGTTGGCGTCCTTCTCATCACTGCACTGACGTTTCTCCTCTGACGGTAACCGTCGCGGAAGCGGCGGCACCTTTCGAGGCTAACCGAACGGCCGTAGCGGGGTATGGACTTTTTAACCGGTCCGTGATTAGTCGCGCCCGACCGCGGTGCCCCGCGCCCGCCATCGACCCCAGAAAAGCCAGTAACAGTAAGAAAGGCAGCAGTGCCAATGTCGACACTTGCAATTAAACTCATCGGCTCCGTTGAAAAGACACTCACGGCAAATTGGCGAACATTGTCACACATTATTTTCGGGGCTTTCATCGGCGGTCTCGTCGTGCTGCTCATCCTGCTCTATGCCGGCGTGCCGATCGTCGCGGGAGTGTAGGAAGAGCGAAACCTGGATCGCCGCCAGGACGGCAACGGCACCCACGCCTCACAAGGTTCTATTCACCATCGGAACCTCTCGCCCAATTTCGCCACAATCTCACCACTCGCGTTTAATACCGTGGCGCGACGGGATGGGGGATGATGCGGGGTCGGGTCAGCGTGGCATTGCGACGATTTGCGCCGATCGGCGCCTGCGTCGCGCTTTGTCTCGTGCTCGCCAATTGCTCGAACTCCAGCCGAATCGATCCCCGCTACGGCGTCGCCCCGAGTCCGCGAGTCGTCGCTGACGGCGAGCCGGTGCCCAAGGGCGGCGGCACCTACCGAGTCGGTGCGCCCTACGTGGTTGCCGGCCGCGTCTACGTTCCGGAAGAGAACCCGCGCTATCACGCCGAAGGTCTTGCGTCGTGGTACGGCGACGACTTTCACGGCCGCTTGACCGCCAATGGCGAAGTCTTTGACCGCGACAGCATCACGGCGGCGCATCCGACGCTGCCGCTGCCGTGCTACGCGCGGGTGACCAACCTCGCCAACGGCCGCTCGCTGATCGTGCGCGTCAACGACCGCGGGCCCTATCACGGCGACCGCCTTATCGACGTGTCCACCAAGGCCGCGCATCTGTTGGATTTCCACAATCGCGGCACCACGTGGGTGCGCGTTGATTATGTTGGGCACGCGCCGATGGAAGGCTCCGACGACCGCATTCTGGCGGCGACGCTGCGCCAGGACGAGCCGGCGCCCCCTCCGGGTAGCATCAAGCTTGCGGCGACACCGCTCGTCCCGGCCACCTGGACTCCGCCTGCCTCGCGTGCCCGTTTCGCCAGCGCCGCTTCAAGCGATGCCTCGCCGGAGACGACCGCGTCGCAGCCCATGTCCTACGCCGGTCAGCCGAGCGGCCGGGACGGCACCGACCAGTTCCTCAACGGCCGCGGACTCTACTAGAGCATGATCCTGAAAAAGCCTGCCCTCGGACTTGTTCCGAGGGTGGATGCCGGTTTTCCGAAAAGATCATGCTCCACTAAAGAACTGATCCAAATTCTCTGTGCGCCATTGTCGCGTCGGCGCGACGCAGCCTTGCGCGCGCCCTATTGCGCGCGAGTAGTTCGCATGAGAATTGATCCCTTACACGATCGAGCAGCGCGTTGGGCGCGTTGGAGGCTCTCTTGGTGACCGGGCATCGCCGAGGCTTGCTGTCGCGGTGTGCGCTTTGCACCGGCGCGGCCGCCCTATTGGTCGTTGCCGTTGCCGCTGCTTATGCCGCCTCGAACATGACCGTCAGGAAGGACGAGACTTTCCAGACCAGCGTTCCCGCCGCGCTGCTGCTCGATTCCGATAGCGACAGCGTGCTGTACGAGAAGAACGGCGATCAGCTCGTGGCCCCGGCGAGCCTCGCCAAGCTGATGACGCTCGAATTCGTGTTCGACGAAATCAAGCAGGGCCACATCAAGCTCGACGACGAGCTGCCCATCAGCGAGAACGCCTGGCGCAAGGGCGGGGCGCCGTCGCACGGCTCGACGATGTTTGCCGCCATCCACAGCAAGGTGAAGCTCGACGACCTCATCCACGGCATCATCGTCGATTCCGCGAACGACGCCTGCATCGCCGTCGCCGAAGCGCTCGCCGGCAACGAGCCCGAGTTCGGCGCCATGCTGACCAAACGGGCGCGCCAGATCGGCCTGGAAAAGTCGACCTTCACCAACGCCACCGGCTATTCCGATCCCGATCTACGCGTCACCGCACGCGAGATGGCGGCGCTCGCGCGCCACATCATGAAGACCTATCCCGAGTTCTATCCGTATTTCGCCGAGCGCGAATTCACCTGGAACAACATACGGCAGCAGAACCGCAATCCCTTGCTCGCCATGGGCATCGGCGCCGACGGGCTCAAGACCGGCGAGACCGCCGAGGCCGGCTTCAACCTGGTCGGATCGACCGTGCAGGACGGTTTTCGCCTGATCGTCGTCATTACCGGCGCCAGGTCGGACAAGGAGCGCGCCGAGGAGGCGCGCAAGATGCTCGAGTGGGGGTTCCACGGTTTCGAGGCTCGCGTGCTGTTCGCCGAAGGGCAGACGATCGGCGAGGCCAAGGTGTTTGGCGGCAATGCACGCTACGTTCCGCTGGTCGCGCCCGGCACCATCCGGCTGATGATGCCGCGCAACGGAAGCGAACGGCTCCTCGCGCGCATCGTCTATACCGGGCCGGTGCCGGCGCCGGTCAGCAAAGGCCAGAGCATCGGCAAGCTCAAGGTATGGCGCGGCGATAAGCTGGCCCTGGAAGTGCCGTTGCAGGCCGCCGAGGACGTGGGGAAGGGCACCATGTCGCAACGCGCCGTGGACGGCGCGACCGAGCTGATGATCGGCCTGTTTCGGGCCGGCGTGGATCGGCTATGATCCGTCCTTGCTGGCGTAAGGCTAGCGCATGCGCCCAGTGTTGCGTCCCCCTATAGGCGTTTTCTTATCTCGATGCTTCCAATGATGTGCCAAGAGACCGACATAAGAAGCTGATTTCTTTTGTTTTGCTTATTGCCTCGACGGCACTGACAACGGCAGTTTAGGGCTTTGCGGACCGATATGAGAGGCAAGTTCATCACCTTCGAAGGCGGCGAGGGCACCGGCAAATCGACCCAGGCGGCGATGCTTGCGCTTCGGCTGGAATCGCTCGGGCTGCGCGTGCGGCTCACGCGCGAGCCCGGCGGCTCGCCGGGCGCCGAAATCATCCGGCACGTGTTGCTGTCCGGCGCGGCAAAGCCGTTGGGGCCGGAGGCGGAGGCCATGCTGTTCGCCGCCGCCCGCGACGACCATATCCGCTGCACCATCCTGCCGGCGCTCGAAGCGGGCCATTGGGTCATTTGCGATCGCTTTGCCGATTCCACGCGCGTCTATCAGGGAGCGCTCGGCGACATCGACCAGCGCTTGATCAAGGCGCTCGAGCGCGTGTCGCTTGGTGACCTATATCCCGATCTCACTCTTGTCCTCGACGTGCCCGTCGCCTTGGGACTGAAACGGGCGGCGCGGCGGCGCGGCAGCGCCAACCCCGATCGGTTCGAAGCAGAGACAATCGATTTTCACGACAAGTTGCGTCAGGCGTACCTTGCGCTCGCGGCAGCGGAGCCGGATCGCTGCGTGATCATCGATGCATCAGCGCCGAAGGAAAAGGTCGCCAGGCAGGTGTGGAAGGCGGTGAATTCCCGGCTCCAACCGGCAGGCGCGGCGACCGTGCTGGAAAACGTAGCGTCATGAGCCCGGTCGCGGACGAACCCGAGGAAGCGCCGCCCCCGCGCCTGACCGACGCGCTGTACGGCCATGCCGACGCCGAGGCCGCGCTGTTGGCCGCCTATCGCGGCGGACGCGTGCCGCACGCCTTGCTGCTCATCGGCCCCAAGGGCATCGGCAAGGCGACACTCGCCTACCGCTTCGCCCGCTTCGTGCTTGCCCATCCGGATCCGGCCGCTCCGGAGGTCCAGGCGGCGACGTCGCTCGCCGTCGATCCCGAACATCCCGTGGCCCGGCGGATGGCGGCGCAAGCGCAAGCCGACCTTCTCGTCATCGAGCGCACGGCCAACGAGAAGGGCAATTTGCGCCAGCAGATTGCCGTCGACGACGTGCGCCGCACGGTGGCGTTTTTCGGCGCCACGGCCGGGGAGGGGGGCTGGCGGATCGCCATCGTCGACGCAGTCGACGAGCTCAACCGGTCGGGCGCCAACGCGCTGCTCAAGGTGCTCGAAGAACCCCCGGAACGCGCGCTGTTGCTGCTGGTGTGCCACTCCGCGGCGCGCGTGCCGGCGACGCTGCGCTCGCGCTGCCGCATCGTGACGTCGCGACCTTTGGCGCAGGCCGAGGTCGCAGCGGCGCTCGCCGCGGCGATCGGGAGTGCGCCCAGCGATCCGCAGATCCAGGCCGCCGCTGCCGCGGCAGAGGGCAGCGTCTCTCGCGCGCTGACCTTCCTCGACGAGGATGCCTTGGCGCTGCGCCAGCGCGCGCTCGACCAGCTCGACCGCCTGCCCGCACTCGACACTGGCGCGTTGCATGGGCTCGGAGAAGCGCTCGCCGGCACCGACCCGCAGCCGCTCGCCGCCTTCGTCGATACCGTCAATGGCTGGCTGTCGCAGCGCCTTCATCGCAACCAGGGTGAAATAGACCGGGTGGCGCGGCTGGCCGAGGCCTGGGAACGCATCAATCAAGCCGCCCGCGACGCCGAAACCTACAATTTGGAGCGAAAGCCGCTGGTCTTCAGCGTTTTCGGCTTGCTTGCCGAGGCCACGCGCGGTTGATACCTATGCGCCGTCCTTGGCCGGGCCTGTCCCGGCCATTGGTCATTATGCGGCGCGGACAATCCGAAATGGCCGACAAACCCTATTACACCACCACGGCGATCTCCTATCCGAATGGCCCGCCGCACATCGGCCACGCCTATGAAGCGATCGCCACCGACGCGATCGCCCGCTTCATGCGGCTCGACGGCTATGACGTGTTCTTTCTCACCGGCACCGACGAGCACGGCCAGAAGATGCAGCAGACCGCGGCGCGCGAAGGCCTGACGCCGCGGCAATTGCTCGACCGCAACGTGCCGCGGTTCGAGGCCATGGTGAAGCGGCTCAATTGCTCGAACGACGACTTCATCCACACTACGGAGGAGCGCCACCACCGGTCGTCGGAAGAAATCTGGCGGCGTATGGAGCAGAACGGCGACATCTATCTCGGCAAATATGCCGGCTGGTATTCGGTGCGCGATGAGGCCTATTACGCCGAAAGCGAAACGCGCCTCGACGACAGCGGCAGGCGGGTCGGCCCGCAAGGTACCCCGGTCGAATGGGTGGAAGAGGAGAGCTATTTCTTTCGCCTTTCCGCCTATGCCGACAAGCTGCTCGACCTCTACCGGCGTGTTCCAGATTTCGTGCTGCCGAAGGAACGCTTGAACGAAGTCGCGAGTTTCGTGCGTGGTGGCCTGCAGGACCTCTCGATCTCGCGCACCACCTTCGACTGGGGCATCCGCGTGCCCGGCCGCGACGGCCACATCATGTACGTGTGGGTCGACGCGCTGACAAATTACATAACCGCGGTCGGCTTTCCCGATACGGACAGCGAGAAATTCCGCAAATACTGGCCCGCCGATCTGCATGTCATCGGCAAGGACATCGTGCGCTTCCATGCGGTGTACTGGCCGGCGTTCCTGATGTCGGCCGGCATTGCCGTGCCGCGGCGCATTTTCTCCCACGGTTTTTTGTTCAACCGCGGGGAGAAAATATCGAAATCGGTCGGCAACGTCATCGATCCGTTCGACCTGGCCAAGGAATATGGCGTGGATCCGCTGCGCTATTTCTTGCTGCGCGAGGTGCCGTTCGGGCAGGACGGCAATTACAGCCACGAGGCGATCGTCAACCGCACCAACGCCGATCTCGCCAACGATCTCGGCAATCTGGCGCAGCGCTCGCTGACCATGGTGGCGCGCAATTTCGCCGGCGTGTTGCCGAAGCCGGGACCATTCACGCAAGCCGATGAGATCATGCTCAGTTCCGCTGACGACATGATTGAGTCGGTGCGTCACGATATGGAAACTCAGCAGCTACATATGGTGCTCAATTTTGTTTGGAAGGTGATTGCCCTCGCCAACCAATACTTCACTGCGCAAGCACCCTGGGCACTGGCAAAGACCGATCCGGCGCGGCAGGGCACCATCCTCTACGTGACCGCGGAGGTGTTGCGGCAGGTCGCGATCCTGGCGCTACCGTTCATGCCGGCGTCGGCGGAAAAATTGCTCGATCTTTTGGCGGTGCCGGCCGAGGAACGGCTGTTCTCATTCCTCGGCAGCGCCCATCGCATCGCCGCGGGCGCAAAACTTCCGGCACCGGCGCCGGTGTTCCCGCGTTATGTCGAGGCCGAAACGCGCGCGGCGCAATAGCCATGCTGATCGACAGTCATTGCCATCTCGATTTTCCCGATTTTGCCGCCGAGCTCGACGCGGTGGTGGCTCGCGCGCGTGCCGCCGGGATTGCCCGCATGGTCACGATCTCGACGCGCGTTCACCGCCATGCCGAGGTGCTGGCGATCGCCGAGCAGTTTGCCGATGTTTTTTGCTCCGTCGGCACGCATCCGCATTACGCCGACCAGGAAGCGGACGTGACCGCGGCCGACCTCGTCGCGCGAACGCGGCACCCCAAGGTGGTCGCGATTGGCGAAGCCGGGCTGGACTACCATTACGACAATTCGCCGCGCGAGGCGCAGGAGCGCGGATTTCGCACGCACATCGCAGCGGCGCGCGAGACCGGATTGCCGTTGGTCATCCACACCCGCGAAACCGACGCCGACACCGCGCGGATCCTCGAGGAAGCGACGGGGCAGGGCGCCTTCCCCGCCGTGTTGCATTGCTTTAGCGGCGGGCGCGAACTTGCTCAGCGCGCGGTCGCCGTGGGGCTTTTCGTCTCCTTCACGGGTATTCTGACGTTCAAGAATTCGGCGGCGCTGCGCGCCATCGCCGCCGAACTGCCGGCAGACCGCATCCTGATCGAGACCGATGCGCCCTACCTCGCGCCCGGCCGGTTTCGCGGCAAGCGCAACGAACCGGCCTATGTGGTCGAAATCGCCAAAGTGCTCGCCGAATGCCGCGGCGTCTCGTTGGACGAGATCGCACGCCAGACCTCGGAGAACTTCTTTCGGCTATTCAGCAAGGTGCCCCGGCCGGCGGCCAGCGCGGATGCGTATCAGCCGCCCAAACTTGGTGCGCCGGCGGCATGACGCTGAAATTCACTATTCTCGGCTGCGGATCCTCCGCCGGCGTGCCGCGGCCGGCGCTGGGCTGGGGCGCCTGCGATCCCAACAATCCGAAAAACCGGCGCCGCCGCACGTCGTTCCTGGTCGAGCGTCACAACTCCGGCGGCGTCACCCGGGTCCTGATCGATACGCCGCCCGATCTGCGCGAGCAGCTTCTCGATGCCGAGGTCGATTGGGTCGACGCCGTCCTCTACACCCACGAGCACGCCGACCACACCCACGGCATCGACGACCTGCGCTCGCTGTACCTCAAAAAGCGGCAGCTGGTCGACGTCTATCTCGACGAACAGACCGCGGCGATGATGCATACCCGGTTCGATTATTGCTTCAAGTCGCCGCCCGGCAGCGAATATCCGCCGATGGTCAGCGAGCATCGCTTGGCGGCCGGCCATGAAATCGCGATCGAAGGGCAGGGCGGCACCATCACGGCCCTGCCCATTCTGCAGCAGCATGGCGACATCCCGTCGCTGGGCTTTCGCTTCGGCAAGCTCGCCTATTCCTGCGACCTCGGCGGCATGCCTGCTGCGAGCGTCGCCGCCTTGGCCGGCCTCGACGTCTGGATCGTCGACGCGTTGCGCTACCGGCCGCACCCGAGCCATTTCTCGCTCGACGACGCGCTCGCCTGGATCGAGCGGCTCAAGCCCCGGCGCGCGATCCTGACCAACTTGCACGCCGATCTCGATTACGAGGCCGTGCGCAAGGCGGTGCCGCCGCATGTCGAGCCGGCTTATGATGGGATGACGTTCGAGATCGCCGATGCAGCGCCGGCGGCGCCCTGACGCCGGGCACCTGCCCTACGCCGCAAAGCCGCGAACGAAGTAGACTGGCACGGATCCGCTGATGCCTTTGAGTTCGGCGGCACTCTTGTCGACCCGGTAGGGGGCAAGGATTTCCGCAATCCCCGTGCTCTGCCGGACATTATCGGTAATGACGATCTCGTCGCCGTCGGCAAGGTGTTGGACCCGCGAAGCAATGTTGACGGTCTGTCCGAAATAATCGAGCCTCTCGTTGAGCGTGACCGCGATCGAGGGGCCCGTATGGACGCCGATCTTGAGAATGAAATCGCGCTGCGGCCGATCTCTGTTCATCTGCTCGACCGACTGGCGCATTTCCAGAGCCGCCTGCACCGCGTCGGCCGGGGTGAGGAAAGCCGCCATCACCGCATCGCCGATCGTCTTTGTGACCGCACCCTGGTGCCGCACGGTGACGTCGACGAGCTGCTCGAAATGCCGCTGCACCTGCACGTAGGCGTTAAGATCGCCGATCCGCTCGTATAGAGCCGTCGAGCCCTTGAGGTCGGTGAACAGCACCGTGACGTCGCGAACGGCAAGCCCCTCGGTGCCGCGGATGACCTCGGAACGGAAGAAATCGCGGAAGGTCTGCGTCATCAACAGACGCTTGCCAGACAGGAACGGCTGGAATTGCAGCATCCCGTGCGGCGGCACTCCTCCCGGTGGCAACTGCAAGACCCCGAAAACGGCGCGCCGGTCCACGGTGGCGTTGTGGACTTCGAACACGACCTTGCCGGGTGCGATGCTGCCCGCATCGGGCGTGCAGGTATTGACGCCGAAGGTTATCGGGACGCGCTGTGGGGCGGACGCCGCGTCGCCGGCGACGATGAAATTGAAATGCGCGTCGCTCTCCATATCGAAGCTGAGCAGGACCCCCTCGACGGCGTCGACTTCCAGCTCGACCGTCGCGCCTGGCTCGAGCCAGCTCAAGGCCCTGATGCATGATCTGATCACCTCCACCCAAGGCACGCCCTCCGGCGTCATGCCTGCGGATGTCGCCTTGTAGATAAATGCATAATCGTCGACCGCGAGCGCGTTTGGATCGTGATAACGGATGCGGCGCACGGCCGGCGAAACCGTGAAGGTTACGGCGATGTAGTCGTCGAGCACGGCTTCGTAGTCGCCTTGGCACAAGTGACAATGATAGTGGCTATGGAGCTTCTGCAGGCTGTGCAGGCTTTCCACCACGTCTGAGCACATCGGACAGAGCAACAGCCAGTCCATCTCGAACAAGCCGACCAGTGTTCCATGCAGGAACAGATCGATGGCCTCGCTGACGGCGATGCCCTTGTCGGTCGCGAAGCGGATCGGATTGATGCGGAAGAGGGCGGTCTCGTCGGCCGAACGCAACAGCGTCTCCAGGCGCGAAACCACGCGCGGGCTCCACGTCTTGGCGGCCTCGAGCGCTGTGAGACGCTCCTCGAGCTTTTTTTCGTCGATCATTCGCCCCTGCTGCCGCTCCGTCTGTGGCTGCAAACCGCATGATAACACGGGGCGGTCGCGCCTCGCATAATTGTAGCCTCATCTCAAGAATAGCTCGCATCATCCTGTGCGTATTGGCGGAATAGAAATATTCCATAATATGTCTTATGCGAATGGACGGTTCAGATGCCGGATGAAGGCGCCGCCGCGCGCGGCTCTGCCGCCCCTTCACCAAATTCCCGGCAGCAGCCGCCAGCGCACCCGCTCCGCGTAGTCGCGATAGCCCGGCAATTCGGCGAGCAGCACACTGTCCTCCGTCGCGGAGCGATACAGGAAAAACGGCAAAATTGAGACCACGAGAATGGCCGCGGCGATCCAGGAGTCGAGCGCCAGACCGCTCGCCACCACGATGACGATGCCGGCGAGATAGCCCGGGTGGCGGATGAAGACGTAAGGGCCGGTGGTGATGACGATCTGCCCGCGATCGTTCTGGATGCGCACGATCGACGAAAAGAAGCGGTTCACGCGCATGGCCCAGAAGCAGAAGGCGTAGCCGGCCGCGACTGCGATCAGCGCCGTCCATTGCAGCCCGATCGGCACACTGTCGCTCCAATGGAAGCGGCCGTGGTCAAGACCGGCAATCACCCAATGCACGAACAGGACCCCGGAAAACAGCCGCAGCGCCAGCGGGGGCTTCTTTCCGCCTGGGCGCATTCGCTCGCGCACCAGATCGGGATCGAGCCACCGGAACGATGCCAGGAACACGGCGGCAAATATCGCGAAATAAACCCAGTAGGTAACGATGGCGACTGTACCGGCCGCGGCAAACAGGGCCACAGCCGCCAAAACGAAGAAAGCGACCGACCGGATGTAAGCGGAAGCGGGCACTGGTACAGCCCTCGCCTTGCCGAGGCGCGGAACCAAAGTCGTCATGCCGGCGTTGCTTGCCAAGGCCGCCCCTCCGCTTCGGCTGAGCGACCGTACCGGTTTGTCATCCCATCATAGCCCGAAGGTGATGCCGTGAACAACAAAGTCCGAGTCCTCGACACGCGCCGCAGACCCGCCGCGCCGCTTGATACGCCGACCGACCTTTCGGCCGCCACCGTGAGCCGGATATCGGCGAAGATGAACGAAATTCTGGCCACCACATTCGCGCTCTACGTCAAGACCAAGAATTTCCATTGGCACGTCAGCGGCCCGCATTTCCGCGACTATCATCTGCTGCTCGACGAGCAGGCCGAACAGATTTTCGCCAGCACCGATGATATCGCCGAACGCGTGCGCAAGATCGGCGGCATCACGCTGCGGTCGATCGGCCAGATTTCCAAGCTGCAGGGCATCGAGGACAACGACGCGAGCTATGTGGCCCCCGGCGACATGCTGCGCGAGCTGATGGGCGACAATAAGAAGGTCGTCGCGGCCATGCGTGCGTGTCACAAGATTTGCGACGACCACGAGGACGTCGCCACCGCGAGCCTTCTCGAAAACTTTATCGATCAGGCCGAGCGGCGCCTCTGGTTCCTGTTCGAGGCAAGCCGCAAAGCCGACCTGTCCGGTCACTGAAAATCCTGGCGCGGCGTCGGCCGTTTCGCGCCGGGCCAGTTGGCCGGCAATAACAAGGTCTGATAGGGGTTCCCGCAAGCAATTCGCGGGAATCTCCCATGACCCCTTCGCGCGATATCGGTCGGCTCCTCGACATCATGGCGGCGCTGCGGACGCCGCAGACCGGATGCCCGTGGGACTTGGCGCAGAACTTCGCCACCATCGCGCCCTATACGCTCGAAGAGGCGTATGAGGTTGCCGACGCCATCGCCCGCAACGACCTCGCCGACCTCAAGGAGGAATTGGGCGATCTGCTGCTCCAAGTCGTCTTCCACGCCCGCATGGCCGAGGAACAGGGCGCCTTCGATTTCGGCGATGTCGTCGAGAGCATCACCGACAAGCTTATTCGCCGCCATCCGCATGTGTTCGGCGATGAAAGATCGGACGACCCGCGCGCCGTCGAAGGCCTGTGGGAGCGGATCAAGGCGGAGGAAAAGGCTGCGCGCGGCCGCTCGCGCGAGCAGGGTACGCTGGCCGGCGTGCCGGTGGCGCTCCCTGCCCTGACCCGCGCGTTGAAGCTGCAAGCCAAGGCTAGCCAAGTCGGCTTCGATTGGAACGATCCGCGCGCCGTGCTGCGCAAGATCCGCGAAGAGGCCGGCGAGATCGAGGAGGCCCTTGACGGCGATCAAGCGGCAGCCGCGGCCGAAGTCGGCGACCTTCTCTTTGCCGCGGTCAATCTGGCGCGGCATCTGCGCGCCGATCCGGAAGCGCTGTTGCGGCAGACCAACCAGAAATTCGAGCGCCGCTTTGCGGCAATAGAGCGCGCGCTCGCCGCCCGCGGAAAAGCGCCGCAGGACGCCACGCTCGCTGAAATGGACGCGCTGTGGGAGGAGGCCAAGGCGCGGGAGTAGCACTCCCTCTCCCCGCAAGCGGGGAGAGGGTTGGGGTGAGGGGACGTTACCGCCCGGCTCAGAATCGTGGTGAGGCCCCCTCACCCGCCACGCCTTCGGCAAACCTCTCCCGCACCGCCCTTGCCTTTTCCGGCTCGACCCGCACGGTCATGGTGACGCGGCCGGATGTCTGATCGATCGTCTTACTGATCACTTCGGTGTGGCGGTGCAGCCAGCTCACGCCGGCGCCGTCGGCGGTATCGAGCACAAGCTCGAGCAGCACCCGGCCGGCGGCAAGCCGGTCCTCGATGGCGGCGGACAGCGCCGCGATCCCCTCCCCGGTCAAGGCCGAAACCAGCACCGGCCGCTCGTCCGCCGGACGCCGTTCGGCGAGGTTTTGCAATCGCTCCCGTTCGTCGGCATCGAGCCGGTCGAGCTTGTTCCACACCTCGATCAGCACCCGCTTGTGCTGCGACCCGTCGTGCGGATCGATGCCGAGCTGTCGCAGGACGTTTTCCACGTCCTGCGACTGCGCTTCGGCGTCCTCGTGCGAGACGTCGCGCACATGCAGGATGATGTCGGCCTCGATCACCTCTTCCAGCGTGGCGCGGAACGCCGCGATCAGCATCGTCGGCAGATCGGAAATAAAGCCGACCGTATCGGACAGGATTACCCGCGCGCCGTGCGGCAGGCCGATGGCGCGCAGCGTCGGATCGAGCGTCGAGAACAGCATGTCGGCGGAGGCGACGCTCGCTTGCGTCATGCGGTTGAACAGCGTCGACTTGCCGGCATTGGTGTAACCGACCAGCGCCACGATCGGATAAGGCACGCGACGGCGGCTCTCGCGATGCAGTTCCCGCGTGCGCTTCACCTTGGCCAGCTCGGCCTCGATCTTGGCGAGACGCTCCTCGATCAGGCGGCGGTCGGCTTCGAGCTGGGTCTCGCCGGGCCCGCCGAGAAAGCCGTAGCCGCCGCGCTGGCGCTCGAGATGAGTCCAGGACCGCACCAGCCGGCCTTTCTGGTAGGTCAGGTGCGCATGCTCGACCTGCAGCGCCCCTTCGCGGGTGCGCGCGCGGCGGCCGAAAATTTCCAGGATCAGCCCGGTGCGGTCGAGCACCTTGGCGTTCCAGACCTTTTCCAGATTGCGCTGCTGCACCGGCGACAGCGCGCAGTCCATGACCACGATGCCGGCGTCATGCGTTTTAATGAGACCGGCGATCTCCTCGACCTTGCCTTTGCCGAGATAGGTGGCGGGCCGCACCGCACTGAGCATCACGAGGCCGGATTGCTCGACATCGAGCGCGATGGCGCGGGCAAGCCCGACCGCTTCGTCGAGGCGCGCCGTCGGCGTGCGCTCGGTTGCTGCCGCGCGCGCGACCGCGCGGCGCAACGCCGGCTCGATGACCAGCGCGCGGCCGGTCGCCGAGCCTGTGGAGCTTAGCCGGTCAGAGCGCGTGTCGCGGCGGCGCGGCTCCAATCAGACCTTTTCCCCGGCCGGCGCATCCTCGGCGCCTTCGAACAGCTGGACGGGATGACCCGGCATGATGGTTGAGATGGCGTGCTTGTAGACGAGCTGCGAATGCCCGTCGCGACGCAACAGCACGCAGAAATTATCGAACCAGGTTACCACGCCTTGCAGCTTCACGCCGTTCACCAAAAAAATGGTGAGCGGGATTTTGCTCTTGCGGACGTGATTGAGGAACGTGTCTTGCAGGTTTTGTGCGCGGTCGGCTGCCATGGCCGTTGCTTCCGTTCTTGTACCGCAGGCCCTTGCCCCGCGGGTCTTTTCTTACGCTGCGTCAAATAGAGTGGGTCGAGCGAAGCGAACCCCACCTTAGCTGCGGTGCCGACGGCATGGGCACGCTTCGCCCACCCCATCCGCCAGGTTTGCGGCCCGCCGGTCCCGGCCGACGGAGCCAAGCGATTGATTAGAAGGCACGGCGAGAAGCGATGCAAGCCCAAGTTGGCAGCCAAGGCGCGCCTCCTGTGCTCGCCGAGACCCCGCCGAGAGCACAACCCCCCTTTTCACGCTCATCCGGTCTCCGCATGGCGGTGAAACTCGCGCCGCAACGCTGTCGCAACCGGGCCGGGTTTGCCGTCGCCGATCGGGTGGCCGTCGATGCGCACGACCGGCAGCACGATCTGGCTGGCCGCGGTGACGAAGGCTTCGCGCGCGGCATAGGCCTCTTCCAGCGTGAACGCCCGCTCCTCGAGGGCAAGCCCCAGCGCCTTGATGGCTTCGAGCACCACGGTGCGCGTAATACCGCGCAGGATGGCGTCATCGGCTGGCCGGGTGACGATCGTGCCGGCTTGTGTGACGATCCAGGCGTTCGAAGAAGCGCCTTCCGTGACAGCACCGTCCTTGTCGACAAACCAGGCGTCGCGCGCACCCCGCTCGATCGCGGCCTGCCGCGCCAGCACGTTGGGCAGGAGCCCGATCGTCTTGATGTCGACGCGGCCCCAGCGGTTGTCCGGCACGCTGACGACGGCGATGCCCGCGGCGGCAAGCGCTTCGTTGCGCGCGCTGTTGAGAGCGCGCGCGGTCACCACCACGCTCGGGCGCAGCTCCGGCGCCGGGAAGGCATGGTCGCGCCGCGCCACGCCGCGGGTGACCTGCAGGTAGACGATTCCGTAGCCGATGCGGTTCTTCGCGATCACCTCGCGCAGCACGATGCCGAGCGCAGCCGGTGACATCGGCAGGCGGATGCGTAATTCAGCGAGCGAGCGCTTGAGCCGATCGAGGTGGCGCCGCTCGTCGATCAGCCGCCCTCCCCTCACCTCGCAGACTTCGTAGACGCCGTCGCCGAATTGATAGCCGCGATCCTCGACGTGGACCTTTGCCGCGCGCATCGGCAGGTAGCGGCCGTTGACATAAGCGATACGGCTCATCGGAGATCGGATGACAGAGGACAGACGACGGAGGACAGACGACGGAGGACAGACGACGGAGGAAGGAAACAGAAGACAAACATCCTTATTCCTTATTCCTTATTCCTTATTCCTTATTCCTTATTCCTTATTCCTTATTCCGTCTTCCGTCTTCCGTCTTCCGTCTTCCGTCATCTTACCTCAGTCAATGCCGAGTGCTTTGAGTTTTCGATGCAGCGCCGAGCGTTCCATGCCGACAAACTCGGCGGTGCGTGAAATATTGCCGCCGAAGCGGTTGATCTGCGCCAGCAGATATTCGCGCTCGAACACTTCGCGCGCCTCGCGCAGCGCAAGGCTCATCAGGTGTTCGCCGCCGTTGCCGTTCGGCATCGAGGGAATCATCGAGCCGACGTCCTGCGGCAGCATCGACGCGGTGATCACCGCATCCGCCTCGCCGCCGGCGAGGATCATCAGGCGCTCGACGTTGTTGCGCAGCTGCCGGACGTTGCCCGGCCAGTCGTGCGACTGCAGCACCGCCAGCGCGTCGGTGCCGATTTTGCGCTTCTGCAGGCCGGTGGTCTGCGAAATCTGCGTCATGAAATATTCGACCAGCTCGGGAACGTCCTCGCGGCGCTCGGCGAGCGGCGGCACGCGGACCGGCACGACCGACAGCCGATGATAGAGGTCCTCGCGGAATTTTCCGGCAGCGATATCGGCCTCGATATTGCGGCTGGTGGATGAGACGATGCGCACATCGACCGTGACCTTGGTGCTGCCGCCGACCCGCTGGAAAGTCTGATCGACGAGCACGCGCAAGATCTTGTTCTGGGTCTCGCGCGGCATGTCGGCAATCTCGTCGATGAACAGGGTGCCGCCGTGCGCCTCTTCGAGCGCGCCGACCTTGCGGCTTTTCGTGCCGTTGCCGGCTTCGACGCCGAATAGCTCGACCTCCATATGCTCCGGCATGATGGCGGCGGCGTTGATCACCACGAACGGGCCGTTGGCGCGCGCCGACAGCGCATGAATGGTGCGGGCGGCCAGCTCCTTGCCGCTGCCCGAGGGGCCGACGATGAGCACGCGGCTGTTGGTCGGTCCCACCTTTTCGATCGTCTGCCGCAAGTGGTTGGCGGCGGCCGAATGGCCGACCAGCGTCGCCGACAGCGGACCGAGTTGTTTGAGCTCCCTCACCTCGCGCCGCAGCCGGGAGTGCTCGAGCGTCCGTTCGGCGACCAGCAGCAGCCGGTCGGCCTTGAACGGCTTCTCGATAAAGTCGTAGGCGCCGCGCTTAATCGCCGAGACCGCGGTTTCGATGTTGCCGTGCCCGGAGATCATCACCACGGCAAGCTCGGGGTGCTCCTGCTTGAGGACGTCGAGCAGTTGCAGTCCGTCGAGGCGGCTGCCCTGCAGCCAGATATCGAGGAACACCAGATTGGGCCGGCGCGCCACCACCGCAGCCAGCGCTTCGTCGCTGTCGGCGGCCGTGCGGGTGCCATGGCCTTCATCCTGCAGAATGCCGGCGACCAATTCGCGGATATCCGCCTCATCATCCACGATCAGGATATCGGAAGCCATGTTCAGACCGTTGCTCTGCGCGGCTCGACCGGTTCGGCGGCGGGCGCGATCGTCTCCGCGGTGAAGTGCAACCGCATCCAGGCGCCGCGCGCGCCCGGAACCATCTCCGCGGCGTCCCGCAGCTCGAGACGACCGCCGTGCTCTTCCAGAATGCGTCCGACGATGGCGAGCCCGAGCCCGGTGCCCTTGTCGCGCGTCGTCACGTAGGGTTCGAGCAGCCGCGCGCGGTTCTCCTTGGGCAGGCCGATGCCGTTGTCGATCACGTCGATGACCACGTCCTTGCCGTCGCGCCGCGCGCTCACCTTGATATGGCCGCGCCCGAGGTCGGCGGGCGACACCGCCCCGATCGCTTCGATCGCGTTCTTGACGATGTTGGTCAGCGCCTGCGAGATCAGCCGCCGATCGAACCGCGCCGGCATCGCCTCGGCCGGCAACTCGACCTCGAAGTCGATGTCGGGATGGCCGACGCGCATCAGGAAGACCACTTGGCGCACGGTATCGGCCACGTCCTCGGCGGCGATGACCGGCTTCGGCATGCGCGCAAAGCGCGAGAATTCGTCGACCATGCGCTTGATATCGTCCACCTGCCGCACGATGGTCGCGGTGCACTGCTCGAAAACGGCGGGGTCATCGACGATCACCTTGCCGTATTTGCGGCGCAGCCGCTCCGCCGACAGTTGGATCGGCGTCAGCGGGTTCTTGATCTCGTGCGCGATGCGCCGCGCAATATCCGCCCAAGCCGAGGAGCGCTGCGCCAGCACCAGCTCGGTGATGTCGTCGATGGTGATGACGTAGCCGTGGTCGGATTCGGCGGCCTGTTCGCTGGTCACGCGGACCGAGTAATTGCGCTCCTGGCCGTTGCGGTTGACCGTCACCTGGCGCTGCACCAGGCGCTGCGTGCCGTTGCGCGCCGCTTGAAGGATGTCGGCGAGCTCGGGCGCGATTTCGACCAGGGGAAGCCCGAGCACTTCGCCTTCCGTACGCCCGATCAGCTGCTCGGCCGAGCGATTGAGGATGGTGATGCGGCCGTCGGCATTGACGCCGATGACGCCGGCGCTGGCGCCGGCGAGCACGGCTTCGGTGAAGCGCCGCCGGCTGTCGATCACATCGCGCGCCCGCACTATGTCGTCGTGCTGCGTGCGCAGCTCCTGCGTCATCTTGTTGAAGGTCTCGCCGAGCTGCGCCAAGTCGCCTTCCGAGCGCCGCACCGGCACCTGGACATGCAGATTGCCGGTCGAGACGATGTTCGCCGCGCCGATCAGGCGGCGGATCGGGGCGACCAGCCGGTTGGCAAAATCCAGTCCGATCCAGGCGGAGGAGAGCAGAACGATGAGCGCGATGACCGCGAACATCAGCCAGAAGGCGATCTGAATACCAAGTCGTCGCGCTTCAAGACTGGCATATTCGCCGACGCTCTCCTGGGTCGCGCGCAACTGCGCGACGACACGCGGATCGAGCAGGCGCGCGACGTAAAGATAGGTGTCATCGTAGCCGTGCAGCTTGACGGCGGCGGCGAGGTGATCGCCTTCGGGAATGAGCGCGACCTGCGGCTCGGTCTCGGTGATCCGTTGCAGCAATTCCTTGGAGGGGAGCACGATCGCCTTGTCCATCGTGACATCGGCTCGCTCCACGGTGGAACCGTCGGAATGGATCATTATGGCGGCGGAGACCCCGCGCGCGTTCGCCTGCGCGGTGAGAAATGCGCGGAACCGTTCGCGGTCGGAATCGAACATCGGCTTGGCGCGACCGATGTCGTAGGCCATGGCCATGATCTCGCCGCGGATCGCCTGAAAATGCTCGGCCACGTAGGCGTTGGCGACGACCAGCGACTGCTCGATCATGGCTTGGGTGCGGGTCGAGAAAAAGCGATCGAGGGCCCGATCGAGGGTCGTCGACGCGACCACGGCGACGAGGATGGTCGGCACCGCGGCGATGACCGCGAACAGGCCGACGATCTGCACGTGCAGCCGCGAGCCGGCGATGCCGCGCCGGCGCGCCCGCACCACCATCCAGACTTCCCGACCGATGATGGCGAGCAGCAGCAGCCCGGTCGCGGCATTGCCGAGCAGGAGCTTGACCACGACCTCGTGCACCGGCGAGATCGGGGTCATGCCGGAAAGCACCAGGAAGGTCGCGGTGGCGGACAGGAGCGCAATGCCGACCGCGATCGCCCCGATCAGCCGCGATGCGACCGGCGTCGGCGCCGCTGCGGCCGGATCGAGCGGAGCGACCTGATCGACAGTCGTCATGGAGGGCCTTGCGAGGCGCGGGACTTGAACAGCCGAAGGTGCCCCAAACCATTCGGCCGGTGATGCTTTTATACAACAATGTTGCCAAATTACGACAATTCCTGGGCGCGCCACTTGTAAGCCAAGCGACCCGGAATGACACCATCAGCTGCCGCCGGTGCGATAAACCTGGATTTCCAGATCGCGGATTTTCTTGCGCAGCGTATTGCGATTGACGCCGAGCAGGTCGGCGGCGCGGATTTGATTGCCCCGCGTGGCCGCGAGCGCGGCCGACAGCAGCGGCGCTTCCACCTCGCGCAGAATGCGGTGGTAAAGACCCGGCGGCGGCAAGCCTTCGTCGAAGCCGGAGAAATAGCGCGCGAGATAGCGCTCGACCGAATTCGACAGGTTTTCATCGCCGCGCTGACTTTCGCCGGGCGCGGTCAGCGCCGGCTGCGATAATTCGGCGTCGACCACGGCGGCTGTGATCGTCTCCTGCGGATAGAGCGCGGCGAGGCGGCGGGCAAGATTTTCCAGTTCGCGAACGTTGCCGGGCCAGCGATGCCGCCGCAGCCGGTCGAGCGCGGCCTGATCGATCTGCTTCAGGGGCAAGCCCTCGCGCTCGACCTGGGCGAAGAAATGCCGGATCAGATCGGAAATGTCCTCGGTGCGTTCGCGCAGCGGCGGCAGTCGCAACGGCACCACGTTGAGACGGAAAAACAGATCCTCGCGGAACAAGCCCTGCTGGATGAGCTGGCGCAGGTCTTTGTTGGTCGCGGCGATGATGCGGACGTCGGCCTTGATCGGCGTGCGGCCGCCGACCGTGGTGTACTCGCCCTGCTGCAGCACGCGCAGCAGCCGGGTCTGCGCTTCCATCGGCATGTCGCCGATCTCGTCGAGAAACAGCGTGCCGCCCTCGGCCTGCTCGAAGCGGCCGGCGCTGCGGGTGTTGGCGCCGGTAAACGCGCCTTTCTCGTGACCGAACAGTTCGGATTCGATGAGGTCGCGCGGGATCGCCGCCATGTTGATGGCGACGAACGGCCCGGTGCGGCGCTTGCCGTAATCGTGCAGCGCCCGCGCCACCAGCTCCTTGCCGGTGCCGGATTCACCGGAGATCATGACGGTTAAATCCGTCTGCATCAGCCGCGCCAGCACCCGATAGATTTCCTGCATCGCCGGCGAGCGGCCGACCAGCGGAATGGATTCGAAGTCCTCGACCTTGACCGGCTGCCGCGCTCGCTCCTTCGGCTCCGACAGCGCGCGGCCGACGATGGCAATCAGCTCCTTGAGATCGAACGGCTTGGGCAGATACTCGTAGGCGCCGCGCTCGGAGGCGCGGATCGCCGTCATGAAAGTATTCTGCGCGCTCATGACGACCACCGGCAGGTCCGGCCGCACCTTCTTGATGCGCAACAACAGATCGAAGGCGTTTTCGTCGGGCAGCACCACGTCGGTGATGATGAGATCGCCGTCGCCCTGGCTGACCCAGCGCCACAGCGTGGCGGCGTTGCCGGTGGAGCGGACCTCATAGCCGGCGCGCGACAGCGCCTGATTGAGCACGGTGCGAATCGCCGCATCATCATCGGCAACGAGAATATTTCCCGCCGGCATCAATGATCCCCTCGTGGCTGAACGGCGCCGTCGCCGGTGTACATCGGCATCAGCACGCGAAAGATGGTTCGTCGCGGCTGCGACTCGCATTCGATGATGCCGCCATGATCGCCGACGATCTTGGCGACCAACGCAAGCCCAAGGCCCGATCCGGTCGGCTTGGTGGTGACGAACGGATCAAAAAGATGCGGCATCAATTCCTCGGGCACGCCCGGCCCGTTATCCCTGACGCAGAATTCGAGCGGCAACGAGATGCGCGTCTTGGCGCCCGGCACCGACAGCCGCACGCCCGGACGGAATGCGGTCGAAAGCACGATCTCGCCGGCGCTGTTCTCGCCGATCGCCTCGGCCGCGTTCTTCACCAGGTTCAGGAAGACCTGAACGAGCTGATCGCGGTTCGCCCAGACCGGCGGCAGCGACGGATCGTAGTCCTCGACGAATTTGACGTGGCGGGCGACGCCGGATTGCGCCAGCCGCTTCACGTGGTCGAGCACGACGTGGATGTTGATCGGCTCGCGCTCGACCGGCCGCTCGTCGGCGAACACCTCCATGCGATCGACCAGCTTCACGATGCGGTCGGCCTCGTCGCAAATCAGCCGTGTCAGCGTGCGGTCGTCGTCCTCGACCGACTGCTCGAGCAACTGCGCCGCGCCGCGAATACCCGACAGCGGATTCTTGATCTCGTGCGCGAGCATGGCGGCGAGCGCAATCACCGAGCGCGCGGCACCGCGATGCGTGAGCTGGCGATCCATCTTGTCGGCGATGCTGCGCTCCTGCAGCATCACCACCACGAAATCTG
Source organism: Xanthobacteraceae bacterium (assembly GCA_050010955.1). Lineage (GTDB taxonomy): Bacteria > Pseudomonadota > Alphaproteobacteria > Rhizobiales > Xanthobacteraceae > BOG-931. Next base: position 61,923 of record JBEKJZ010000012.1, read on the forward strand.
GCCGCTCCGGCAGCGGCGCGACATACAAATCCACCGCGCGGTCGCCGGGATTACGCGGCGTGCCGAGATCCACCTTGTACTCGTTGACCGCCGCGCCGCTTGCCCGAACTTGTTCGACCAGGGTGAGCAAGGGACTGCCGAACGGAACGAGGTCGCGCAGCAGGTGGCGGCGTAACAGCGGCGCCGAAACCTCGAAAAAGGCTTCCGCCGCCACGTTGGCGTCGACCACCTTGCCATCGGCCGACACGACTATCACCGGATGCGGCAATGCATTGAGCACCGCATCGGCAGGCGTTGCCGTCAGCAATGGCTCGGCGGTCGTCATGCGCTCGCTCTCGCCGCTTCCATGGAACACGATGGCGCCAACGGGGCGCGATCTGCCAGGGAAGGGTCTCGAGATCTGGCGAGTCGGCAGCGATCGAAGGTTCCTGTAGAATATGTGCACACGAATTAGGCGCCATTTTTGTTCTGCATATAGTTTAGCCAAATCCGTGGGGGACGCAAGTGCTGCACTGCAATATTGCCCAGTTCATCCCCAGCCGTTTCCCGGCGGGAACTGCGACCCCACCGGTACGCCCCGCGTGGCTGTTCGCACATTTGGGGGACATGCGCTAAAGCGGTGCCGGCATAGCGAACGGAGTCATTCATGACCGGGGGGGTTGCGGCTGTCGTTGTCGCAGCCGGGCGCGGCCATCGCGCCGGGAGTGAAGTGCCCAAGCAATATCGGACCATCGCCGGAGAGGCGGTCGTCCGCCCTGCTCTGCGTGCGTTTCTGGCGCATCCAGAGATCGATGCGGTGCAGCCGGTCATTCATGCCGACGATGAGGGCCTGTTTCGTGCCGCGACCGCAGGCCTCCGGGACCTGCTGCCGCCGGTTGCCGGGGGCGCGACACGGCAGGCCTCAGTTCGCGCCGGGCTCGAGGCGCTTCGCGCCGCTGCGCCCGATATCGTGCTCATCCATGACGCGGCGCGGCCGTTCTTGACCGGCGCGCTGATCTCCCGCGCCATCGCTGCCGCCAACGAGCACGGCGCGACGGTCCCGGCGATCACCGTCGCCGACACCGTGAAAATGATCGATGAGCATGAGGTGGTCATCGAAACGCTCGACCGCGGCCGGCTGCGCATCGTGCAGACACCGCAAGCCTTCGCCTTCGACCTCATTGTCGACGCGCATCGACGCGCGGCGGCGGCCGGCCGCGAGGATTTTACCGACGACGCCGCGCTCGCCGAATGGGCCGGCCATCGTGTCACCGTGTTCGCCGGCGAGGCCAGTAACGTGAAGCTGACGACGAACGATGACCTGGCCCGCGCCGAAGCGTTGCGCCTGGCGGCGCTGGCCGACGTGCGGATCGGCAACGGCCTCGACGTGCACGCCTTCGCCGACGGCGATCATGTCATTCTCGGCGGCGTCCGCATCCCGCATACCCGTGGAGTGACCGGACATTCCGACGCCGATGTGGCACTGCACGCCTTGGTCGACGCCATTCTCGGCGCGCTCGCCGAGGGCGATATCGGGTTGCACTTTCCGCCGAACGATCCGCAATGGCGCGGCGCGTCCTCGGATCGTTTTCTCGCCTTCGCCTGCGAGCGCGTGCGCGCACGCTCCGGCATGATCGCGCATCTCGACGTCACCGTCGTGTGCGAAGCGCCGCGCGTCACTCCGTATCGCGATGCGATGCGCGCGCGCATTGCCGCAATCGCCGACATTCCGCTCGGCCGTGTGGCGATCAAGGCGACCACCAGCGAGAAGCTCGGTTTCACCGGTCGCGGCGAGGGCATCGTGGCGATGGCGACGGCCACCGTGCGGCTGCCGTGGAGCGCGTCGTGATCGATGATCCGCTGCGCGCGGCAGCCAAGCGCGTGCTCGATAGTTTCCGCGCCCGCGGCCTGAAGGTTGCCACGGCCGAGTCCTGCACCGGCGGCCTCGTCGCTGCGGCGCTGACGGAAATCGCCGGCTCCTCCGACGTCGTCGATTGCGGCTTCGTCACCTATTCGAACGCTGCGAAACAGGCGATGCTCGGGGTGCCGGAAGCGACGCTCAAGCGCCATGGTGCCGTGAGCGTGGAGACCGCGGCGGCCATGGCGGCCGGCGCGCTGAAAAATTCGCAGGCCGACGTGGCGGTGGCGATCACCGGGATTGCCGGCCCCGGCGGCGGTACGGCGGAAAAGCCCGTCGGCCTTGTCCATTTCGCCGCGGCCAGTCGTGACGGCAGCCGGCTGGCGCGCACGCGGCGCTACGGCAAAATCGGCCGGCGGCGCGTGCGGCAGCGCTCGGTCGCCGAGGCGTTTGAGCTGTTGCAGTTGCTGGCGGCAGGAACGCAGATAACCGAGTAAATTCTACGCCGGCTGCCTGCCATAAACCCGGTCGGCGCGGTGCTCAAAGGCGGTCGAGAAACGCCGGAAGGCAGCATCGAACACAGCACCCATGAGCATGCCGAGCGTGCGGCTGCGGAATTCGTAGGCGATGAAAAAATCGACATCGCAAATGCCATCTCCCGCCGGGCGGAAATTCCAACGGTTGTTCAAGCGGCGGAACGGTCCTTCGAGGTATTCGACCAGGATTTCAAGATTCGGCCGGTCGAGTGCCACGCGGCTGGTGAACGATTCACGGATCACTTTATAGGCGACGGTCATGTCGGCGACGATGACGTCTTTGCCGGCCACCTGCATCCGCTTACGGACCCTCAGCGATTGGCACAGCGGCACGAATTCGGGGTAGCGCTCGACGTCGGCGACGAGGTCGAACATCTCGGAGGCGGCGTGCCGCACGCGCCTGGTGGTGGATAATTGCGGCATCGATCAACGCGCCGCCCGCAGCGCCCTCAGCCGTGCGAAATCGTCGCCGGCATGATGGGAGGAGCGGGTCAGCGGGCTGGCCGAGACCATCGAAAAGCCCTTGGCGTAGGCAATCGTCGCCAGCGCCTTGAACTCGTCCGGCGGCACGAAGCGCACGACGGGATGATGCTTGCGCGAGGGCTGCAGGTATTGGCCGATGGTCAGGAAATCGACATCGGCGGCGCGCAAGTCGTCCATGACTTGCAGCACTTCGTTCCGCTCCTCGCCGAGGCCGACCATGATCCCGGATTTGGTGAAGATCAGCGGGTCGAGCTCCTTGGCGCGCTGCAACAGGCGGATCGAGGCGAAGCAGCGCGCGCCGGGCCGCACCGTCAGATAGTTCGACGGCACGGTTTCGAGGTTGTGATTGAAGACGTCGGGCCGCGCCGCGACCACTGTTTCCACCGCGCCCGGCTTGCGCAGAAAATCCGGCGTCAGCACCTCGATGGTCGTCGGCGGGCAGCGCGCGCGGATGGCGCGGATCACCGCGGCAAAATGCGCGGCACCGCCGTCGTCGAGATCGTCGCGATTGACAGAGGTGACCACGACATGGGCGAGGCCAAGCTTGGCGGTCGCCTCCGCGACATGTGCCGGCTCGGCGGCATCAAGCGCGCCCGGTATCCCGGTCTTGACGTTGCAGAAGGCACAGGCGCGCGTGCAGGTGTCGCCCATGATCATGAACGTGGCGTGCTTCTTCTCCCAGCACTCGCCGATATTGGGGCAACTGGCCTCCTCGCATACCGTGTGCAGGCCGTTCGTCCGCACGATCTGCCGCGTCTCGGCATAGCCCGGCGAGACCGGCGCCTTGACTCTGATCCAGTCCGGCTTGCGCAGCACCAGCTGATCCGGCCGATGCGCCTTTTCGGGGTGGCGGAGCAAACCAGTTGCGGCGCGCATGGTGTCGATCACGACGGCCATGAAAGCTCCAAATTTGTCACGTGTTACTTACGAGGCGGCTCGTCAGTCCGCAAGGCGGCTCTGCAGCGTTCATCGACTGGCTCGCGTAAGTGTCATTGCCGAGAGTTAGCGGATATAATGCGCCCGACTCCCGGTACCGGGGTTTCCCCGGCTGTGCGGAGGATGTCATGACCGTCGATCGGAAGATGGAGGCGGCGCTCGCCTTGCATCGGTTCGGCTTCGGACCGGTCCGGGATCAGATTGCCGCCATCGCCGATGATCCGCGCGGCGCCCTGCTCGCCGACTTGAAGTGTCCGCAGGCCGGCCAAGTGGCGGCGGCAAACCTGCCGTCGAGCGGCCAAGCTTCGCGGGCGCTGTACGAGTATCGGGCCGAGCAGCAGGCGAGGCAAAAGCTCGCGCAGCGCGCAAAAAAGGAAGCCAAGCCAAGAGCGCGGCCGTAGGTATGTCCGACACGGCCAATGCCGGCCCGCGCCATCAGATCAGACGCAAGTCCAGAACCCGCAGCCGCAACTGCCCACGCAGCTTGTCCAAAACGAAGCCAAGGTACGCTACGACGGCGCCATCGGCGCCGACGTCGGCTATGTCGAACGGCTGGTGTGGTTCTGGTCGAACCATTTCTGCATTTCCGCCGACAAGATTATTTCGCAGGCCGGCGCCTATGAGCGCGAGGCGATCCGCCCGCATGTGCTCGGCAGCTTCTCCGACATGCTGCAAGCGGTTGAAGGCCATCCGGCGATGTTGTTCTACCTCGACAACGTCGAATCGATGGGCGCGGAATCGACGGCTGGCATCAACCGCGACAAAGGGCTCAACGAGAACCTCGCCCGCGAGATTCTCGAGCTGCACACACTGGGGGCCCGCAGCGGCTATTCGCAGGCGGACGTCACAAGCTTCGCCAACGTGCTCACCGGCTGGACCTGAATCGGATTGAGTGAGCCTACCCACGGCGGCGAATTTGTTTTCGTCAAGCGCCTGCATGAGCCCGGCGAGCAGATCGTGCTCGGCAAGCGCTATGCCGACACCGGCGTCGCGCAGGGCCGGACCGTGCTCGCCGATCTGGCGCGCCATCCGGCAACGGCGCAGCACATTGCGCGAAAACTTGCGCGTCACTTCGTTGCCGACGAACCGCCGCCCAGCCTCGTCGCCAAGCTTGAAACGACTTTCAAGGACAGCCAGGGCGACCTCAAGGAACTTGCCAAGACACTGGTGATGGCAGAGGAGTCCTGGGCGCCGGAGCGGACTAAGCTCAGGCGGCCTTCCGAATGGATCGTCGCCATGCTGAACATCGCCCGCGTGATGGCTGGTCAGGCGCTGCTCGGCGAAGCGCTGCGGCGTCCGCCGGCGCCGAACGGATACCCCGATACGGAAGCGGCATGGATCGACGGCGTGGCGCATCGGCTCGACGCCGCCAATTATTTCGCTGAACGGCACGCTGCCGACTCCGACTCGCTGGCATTGCTCGACAGCGGCCTTGGTCCCCTCGCCTCGGCCCATACGCGTGACACCATCGCGCGGGCGGAGAGCCGCACCCAAGCGTTGGCGCTCCTGGTGATGGCGCCAGAATTCCTGCGGAGATGACCATGACACGTTTCCATGCACCCTCGCGCCGGGAATTGTTGCTCGCTTCCGGCACGCTGTTCGCCTGGGCGTATCTGCCAAAGCTCGCGCAGGCGGAAGGCCGCGACCCGCGCTTTCTGGCGATCATCCTGCGCGGCGCACTTGACGGACTCGCCACCGTCGCCCCGGTCGGCGACCCCGGCTGGGTGGCGCTGCGCGGCGACAACGCGTTGACGCTCGACGGCAAGGTTCCTCCGCTGAAACTCGACGACTTTTTTGCGCTTAATCCGGCGATGCCCAATTTGCACCGCATGTTCAAGTCGAACGAGGCAATCGTCGTCCATGCCTGCGCCACGCCTTATCGTGAACGCTCGCATTTCGACGGCCAGGACGTGCTCGAGAGCGGCCTGCCGAAACCGGCGCTGGGTGAGAGCGGCTGGCTCAATCGCGCGCTTGCCAATCTCGCGCCCGGCGGGCGTGTCGACCCGAACGGCAGCAAGGCGTTCGCAGTCGGTCCGGTGACGCCGCTCGTCGTGCGCGGTTCGGCGCCAGTGCTGTCGTGGTCGCCGGAGCGCATCCTGCCGGCGAGCGAAGACACGGTCATCCGGCTGCTAAACCTTTACCGCCATTCCGATGAGAAGCTCGCGAGCGTACTGGAAGGGCATGTCAAGCTTGCGGCTCTCGAACGCGCCGGCGACATGGGACAGAAGCCGGGCGGACCAGATGCGGCTGCCGGTCCGGCACAGGTGCGGGCATATTTTGCCGAAGTCGCCGGCACCGCCGCGAAGTTCTTGGCGCGACAGGACGGACCGCGTGTGGGCGCGCTAGCGCTCGACGGCTGGGATACTCATTACAACGAAGGCATCGCGAACGGCCGCCTGGCGCAATTGCTCGGCGCGCTCGACGCAGCGCTCGCCGCCGTCGAGACCAATATGGGGCCGGCCTGGAGCGAGACCGTAGTGGCGCTCATCACCGAGTTCGGCCGCACCGCGCGCATCAACGGTACGGACGGCACCGATCACGGCACCGGGACCGTCGCGCTGCTTGCCGGCGGCGCGCTCAAGGGTGGGCGCGTGGTCGCAGATTGGCCCGGACTGAAGAGCGGTGATCTTTTCGAGAATCGCGATCTAAAGGCGACGATCGATCTGCGCGCCGTACTCAAGGGGCTGTTGAAGGATCACCTGCGCGCCGATGAACGCGCGCTCGCCGAGAATGTGTTTCCCGGCAGCGCGGGCGTCAGGCCGATGACGGGTTTGGTGGGATAATCTTCATCCTCCCCCGCTGCGCTTGGCTCCCCGGGAGCGGATATACAATCAAATATTCAGCACCCGGCCGTAGGCGTCGAGCACCGCCTCCTTCATCATCTCCGAGAGCGTGGGATGCGGGAATACGGTGTGCATCAGCTCTTCTTCCGTGGTCTCCAGATTCATGGCGATGACGTAGCCCTGGATGAGCTCGGTGACCTCCGCTCCCACCATGTGCGCGCCGAGGAGTTGCCCGCTCTTTTTGTCGAAAATCACCTTCACCAGACCCTGGTCCTCGCCGAGCGCGATCGCCTTGCCGTTGCCGACGAACGGAAAGCGGCCGACGCGGATGTCGAGTTTCTTCTCCTTCGCCGCCTGCTCGGTCAGCCCCACGGAAGCGATCTGCGGGAAGCAATAAGTGCAGCCGGGGATGAGCTGCTTGTCCATCGGATGCGGATGTAACCCCTTGATCGCCTCGACACAGATGACGCCCTCGTGCTCGGCCTTGTGCGCCAGAAGCGGCGGGCCGGCGACGTCGCCGATGGCATAAATGCCGGGCAAATTGGTCTTGCATGCGCCGTCGGTGACGATGGCGCCGCGCTCGATCTTCACGCCGAGCTTTTCCAGTCCGAGATTTTCGGTGTTGCCGACGACGCCGACCGCGGAAATGACGCGCTCGACGGTCAGCGTCTGCGTGCCGCCCTTGCCGTCGTCGATGGTTGCCGTCACGCCGTCACCCGTCTTGTCGAGCTTGGTGACCTTGGCGCCGGTGTAGATCTTGATGCCCTGCTTCTCGAAATTTTTTCGCGCGAAGGCGGCGATCTCAGCATCCTCCACCGGCAGGATCTGCGGCAGCACCTCGACCACGGTCACTTCGGCGCAAAGCGTGCGGTAGAACGAGGCGAACTCGATGCCGATCGCGCCGGAGCCGACGACGAGGAGCGACTTCGGAATACGATCCGGCACCATGGCCTCGAAGTAAGTCCAGATCAGCTTGTTGTCGGGCTCGAGGCCGGGCAGAACGCGCGGCCGCGCGCCGGTGGCGATGATGACGTGCTTGGCTTGATAGGAGCCGGCGCCGAGCGCGCTCTTCGGCGCTTCGCTCTTTGCCGCCTTCACGGCGACCTTGCCCGCCGCTTCGATCGCCGCCTCACCCCAGATCACGGCGACCTTGTTCTTCTTCATCAAGAAGCCGACGCCGTCATTGAGGCGCTTAGACACCGCGCGCGAACGCTTCACGACCGCCGCCGGATCGTAGGTGACAGTGCCAGCCGAAAGGCCGTAATCCTTGGCGTGCTGCAGGTAATGGAAAATCTCCGCCGAGCGCAGCAGTGCCTTGGTCGGAATGCAGCCCCAGTTCAGGCAGATGCCGCCCAAATACGCGCGCTCGACGATGGCGGTCTTGAATCCAAGCTGCGCGGCGCGGATGGCGCAGACATAGCCGCCGGGACCCGAACCGATGATGATGACGTCGAAATTCGTGTCTGCCATTTAAGCCTCACACGCGCACTGTAGCCGGCAGCCCCGCCCTTGTCGCGGGCCTCCGCGCCCTTGCGGTCTCATTGATTTGTAGACGTGGATGGCCGGAGCAAGTTCGCTCATGATCTAGTCGGGAATGGGATGAAATTCGCCGTCCTCGCCCAGACGCTCCAAAATGCCGGAGCGGATATCGAAAAAGCAGCCGTGCAGCTTGAGCGATTGGGCTGCCACCGCATCCTTGATCCATGGAAACGTCATGAGGTTCGCGAGCGACAGGCGGACCGATTCATGCTCGCAAACATCTTGTTGCCTCTCCGGCGGTGCTTGCAACGCGCGCTGCCGCGCCGGTTCGGCAAGGCGAACCCATGGACCGACAAAATCGGAAGCCTCCGGCGGCGCGCCGCGGAGCAGCGCCTGGATGCCGCCGCACATGGCATGGCCCATGATCACGATGTTGCGCACCCGCAGCGACCGCACCGCGAATTCGATCGCCGAGCTTACGCCATGCGGCTGATCGTCGGGCCCGTAGGGCGGCGCCAGATTGGCGACGTTGCGGATCACGAATAATTCGCCGGGCGCGGCATTGAACACCATTTGCGGGTCGGTACGGCTGTCCGAGCAGGCGATCACCAGCGCCCGCGGGTGCTGGCCGAGGCGGCTCAATTCCTCGAACCGGGCGCGTTCCGCGCGCCAGGTGCCGGCGCGGAAGCGGCGATAGCCTTCGATCAGATCGTCCATCAAGAAAGCCTACGGTCTGACGATCCGCGCGTAGACGACGATGGCAAGATGCAAAGCCGCCATAACGGCTACACCAGCATCATCACCGGGTTCTCGATCAGCGCCTTGAACGCGCCGATGAGTTGCGCGCCGAGCGCGCCGTCGACGGAGCGGTGATCGCACGACGTGGTCACGCTCATGATCTGTGCCGCTTCGATCTTGCCGTTGCGCACGACCGCGCGCTCCTCGCCAGTGCCGACGGCGAGAATAGTCGACTGCGGCGGGTTGATCACAGCGGTAAAATCCTTGATGCCATACATGCCGAGATTTGAAACCGACGACCCGCCGCCCTGATATTCCTGCGGTTTAAGTTTTCGCGCCCGCGCCCGCGCCGCCAGATCCTTCATCTCGTTGGAGATCGCCGACAGCGATTTCGTTTCCGCATTGCGGATGATCGGCGTGATCAGGCCGGCCGGCAGCGCCACGGCGACGCCGATGTCGGAATGCTTGTGTTTGAGCAAGCCGGCCTCGGTCCAGCTGACATTGGCATCCGGCACGCGCTGCAAGGCGAGCGCCAAGGCCTTGATGACGAAGTCGTTGACCGAGAGCTTGTAAGCGGGCTTGCCGTCTTTGTCCTTCGGCGCGGCGGCGTTGATCTCCTCGCGGGCGGCGACAAGCTTGCCGATGTCGCAGTCGACGGTGAGATAGAAATGCGGAATGGTCTGGATTGAGGCGGTGAGCCGCTGCGCGATGGTGCGGCGCATGCCGTCGTGCGGGACGAGCTCGTAACTGCCGTCTTCGTAAAGCGCGCGGATTTGCTGGTCCGACATCGACGGCGCGATTGTGGGAGCGGCCGCGGCCGCAGGCGCCCCGGGTGCCGCTGCCGGCGCGCGTAACCCCTTGCCTTCTTTCGCCGCCGCCACATCGCGCGCGATCACGCGGCCATGCGGGCCGGAACCTTGAATGCGGCCGATATCGATACCCGCTTCCTTGGCGAGCCGCCGCGCCAACGGCGAGGAGAACACGCGGTTTGGAGCATGCCCGTTGGTCCGAATCCCCACACCCCCACCCTCTCCCCGCTGGGGAGAGGGTACGGCCGGTGGCGGCTGTGGACTTGGCGATTTCGCCTCTTTTGAACTGGACTGCGCCCCTGCCGACGGCGCAGCGGCTTGCTGGATCGCTCCCTCTCCCCTTGCGGGCGAGGGAGGCGGTGAGGGGGTTGCAGCGGTGGGTGCCTTTGCAGCGGGCGTCCCCTTCCCTGCCGCTTCAGCCGCGGCTTTCGGGTCCTCGCCTTCTTGCGCTAGCACGGCGATGAGCTGATTGACCGGCACGTCGTTGGTGCCTTCCGGCACCACGATCTTCGCCATCACGCCGTCATCGACGGATTCGACCTCCATCGTCGCCTTGTCGGTTTCGATCTCGGCGATGACGTCGCCGGTCTTGACTGCGTCGCCCTCTTTCTTGAGCCACTTGGCGAGATTGCCCTTCTCCATCGTGGGCGACAGCGCCGGCATGAG
>JBEKJZ010000013.1:0-63348 GCA_050010955.1 Xanthobacteraceae bacterium
AACAGCGAAGGACGATCTGCATAGGCGTCCTCGAGATAGGTCGCAATCGTCCAGGAATCGAAAACGACATGCTCGCCGTCGACCAGGACCGGCACACGGCCTTGCCCGGAGAACGCGATCGCCTCCTTGTCCGTGAATCGCCACGGGATCGTATCGAACGGCAGGCCCTTGTGCATGAGCGCCAGCTTGATGCGCCAGCAGTAAGGGCTGAAGCGGCGTTCCGGTTCCGCTCCGGCGAGATCGTAGAGTTTCAGCCCCATTCACGAACGCCCCCTTAGCGTCCGACCGTGATCGCCGTCTGTCCGAAAAGGATACTTCTGGATTCCTCCGTGACCGTCGGCCGCGTGTTGATTTCTTTCGCCTTGTCATAGGCGCGCATGACTGCAGTCCTTGCCTTGATGGTCTCAAACCATCGCTTCAGGTGTGGAAAGTCCTCCAACTTCTGTCCTTGGCGTTCGTAGGGAACAATCCAAGGGTAAGTCGCCATGTCGGCGATGGAGTACTCGCCCGCAAGGAATTTGCGATTGGCAAGGCGCTTATTGAGGACGCCGTAGAGGCGGTTCGTCTCATTGACATATCTGTCGATCGCATAGGGGATCTTTGTTGGCGCCTACTGGCTGAAATGATGGTTTTGACCAGCCATCGGACCGAGCCCGCCCACTTGCCAGAACAGCCACTGAATGACCTCGACTTTGCGGCGAAGGTCGGCGCGAATGAACTTTCCGGTCTTCTCGGCCAGATAAAGCAGGATAGCGCCCGATTCGAACACCGAAATCGCTTTGCCGCCGTCCCTGGGCTCGTGATCGACGATGGCCGGAATGCGGTTGTTCGGCGAAATCGCAAGAAACTCGGGCTTGAACTGGTCTCCCTTGCTGATGTTCACCGGCACGATCTTGTACGGAAGACCAGTCTCCTCAAGAAACATCGTGATCTTGTGCCCATTGGGCGTGGTCCAGTAGTAGAGGTCGATCATCGGTCCTGGTCCCTCTGTTGGTATTGTCGGCAATATCGATTGCGAATCCTTGGCCAAGGTTCTCAACGTCAACACAATGGGGCCACTGCGGGTAGGGAATGCAATTCATCGCGGCGATCACCCGCTGAATGATCCCCACCAGACCAGATTCGGAGTGCGCCGCAGCGGGGAAACTATTGGTCATGGCAACCCCTACTTCCTCGGCTTGGGACGGACGATGTCCTGCACGAGGCCTAAGCCGATGAGCCCCGCCAAATTGCGGGTGAGATCGAATTCTGGATAGTCGGCAAGCGCGGCCTCGGCCGCCTCGCCAAGCGGCCGGCCTCCGGCGAGCGCGAGCAGGAATGCTGCACCACCCGGCGGCAGCACGCGGACTTCCACGTCGAAATACGGGCGGAACACGAGCGCATCCTCGCCGCACCAATTCTCAATAGGTGCAAGCTCCTGCTCGCCGGAGTTCATCGCCCAGATCGTGACGATCGGATGTGGCGAGCGAACGATTTCGGTCGAGGGAAGCAAATCGATGTGGATACCACCGACAGCGTAGGCATCGAGCGCCGCGAACTGGCTCGCGTCGACCGGCGTGGCGTCGGCCGCATGATAGGCGCGTGTGCGCGCAGCCTCGAGCCGCGCCACGTCCGCAAGATAGGCAAGTTCACGCGCCGGCTCAAACGCGGCGATGAAGGCGGCAAATTCGTCGCCATAGGTTGCGAGCAGCGGCGTGCGCGGCGGTCGCTCCACCACGAAGGCCCGCGCCATCGCGGCGAAGAACTCTTCGTCTACGATTTTCTCGGTCACAGGGAAGCGGCTTTTGAGTGCTTTCACCAAGCCCGTCACCACGTTATTGCGGTAGACGGCAAAGCGCCGAGTTGGAACCACCGCATTATGCGCGGTGACGCCGTGGGGAATCGGCTGCTTAGGGTCGAGCAGTGCACCTGCAAACGACGTCTCGAACGGTGCGAGCATGGTCCCTCTCATGCCGCCGACGCGCGCGACGCGTCAGCAAGAATACCCTGTGCAACGACCGCTTCAGCGCGCAGCGTCGCCCAATCTGGAACGTCGTTGTCCCACTCGATCAAGGTCGGAATCGACCCAGCGTGGGCGATGACATGCGCATAGAGCGTCCAGACCGCGTCCGCGACCGGCGATCCGTGAGTATCGATCAGAAGTGGCGCGCCGGCATCATCCACTTCCTCGTCATGCCCGCCGAGATGGATTTCCTTCACCCGATCGAACGGAAACGAGTCCAAATATGACAGAGGCTGCGTACCGTGGTTCTTTGTCGACACAAAAGCGTTGTTGACGTCGAGCAACAACCCGCACCCGGTCCGCTTCGATAGTTCGGCGAGGAAGTCAACCTCCGGGATCGTGCTTTCGGCAAAGCGACGTAGGTGGACGGATTTTCGAGCAACATCATGCGCCCGAGCGCCGTCTGCACCTCGTCGACATGCTCGGCGACTCGGGCTAGTGTCTGCCGCGTATAGGGAAGCGGCAGGAGGTCATTGAAGTAGACATCGCCATGCGACGACCAGGCGAGATGCTCCGAGAAACTCTCTGGCTGATACTGATCGCACAGCACCTTAAGTCGCGCGAGATGGTCGCGATCAAGCGGCTGCATCGAGCCAATCGACAGCCCTACGCCATGAACCGACAACGCATAGCGCTCGCGCAACGCGCTGAGCTGCACATGCGGCGGTCCTCCGGCGCCCATATAGTTCTCCGCGTGCACCTCGAAGAATCCGATCGGCTGCACCGCGGCGAGAATGTCGCGAAAATGCGCGGGCTTGAAGCCGACGCCAGCGCGCGCTGGAAGATTTGAAATGATGGACATACGTACGCTCCAAGAGGACGCACGCGGGGCGGCGCGCGCCTCTATGGTAGATCAGAACTTGATTGGCTCAAGCGAGCCCTTGCCCTTTGGTGTCTGTATCGTCGCGCAAGTTCCCTTCGGGACATACTTCCAGGCGTTGCTTTGATAATCGGCGCTCGCAGTGCCGGCACAGGTGGTGCCGGCGCCGGCCGCGCAGTCGTTATCGCCCTTCATGGCGATGCCAAAGCATTTGTCCATAGTGGGTTGCGGTGGCTTGGGCCCGGCGAATGCTGGCGCGGCGATCATAGTGAGGGCGGCGGCGAAAGAGCCGGCGATCGTGGCGGTAGCGATGACGCTTTTTGAATTCATGGGGCTATCCTTTCCGAAAACCTCGGACGTTGCGGTTCGAGGGCCACCAACACTCTAAGTCGGGCCGTCGGCGCGCCGGGGAGACCGGCGACGCGCAGACTTCATAGCAAAGCTGGACGCAGCTATTACACATGTCACGCATTGTGGTTGGATGCCGAGCACGTCACAATTGTGTGATGCGGATCGATCTGCTCGCGGTAAAATGGCCTTACGCCGGTCAGCGCGCGAATATACAGATAACCTATTTGTGACCTACTTCGCTTTCATCGCGTTCGTTGCTTCCCAATCCTCTCCCGGCGGCGACTTGAGAAATTGGCTGCACCGTTCGAGCATAATGCGCGCGGGTTGATCCGACGCCCGCGCAGCCAAAAGCTGCTGAAAGCAAATCATGGCACCGGCGAAATTGCGCGCTCGATAGGCCGCAAGGCCGGAATCATACAGTGCAACCCAGCTCGGTGGCTTGGCTCCGCATTCGGCAACGCCAAGCAATTCGTAGATTGCAAGTCCGCCCACCCGTCCATAGACCATCAGCCGGTCGAGCTCGCGCACATGGAGGCGATCGCCGGCGAGGCGACGCGTTTCCTCGCCGATGATGATTTCGGTGCCATATTCCTTGTTGGCGCCTTCAAGCCGGCTTGCGACATTTACGGCATCACCGATCACCGTGTAATTGAGCCGGAATTCTGATCCGATATTGCCGACTAGCATGTCGCCGGAATTGATGCCGATCCGCACTTTGAGCGGCCGGCCGCTGTCATCGGTCAGTCCCGACGCCCGCAGGGCATGCTGGCAGGCGAGCGCCGTCCGGCAGGCGTCGACGGCGTGATCGGCGTTCGTCGCCGGCGCGCCCCAGAACGCCATCACCGCGTCGCCGATAAATTTATCAATCGTGCCGCCGTGCGAGCTTATCTCACGCGACATGGTGTCGAGATAGCTGGAGAGCAGCGGGATGATCTGATCGCCGAGCCGTTCAGAAAGCCCGGTAATAAAGCCAGCAATATCCGCGAACAAGACCGTCAGGGTCCGGATCGAGCCGCCGGGGTGCGGTTCGATACCCTCGCTCACCAGCATCTTCACCAGATCCGCAGGGATGTATTTCCGAAAGGCGGCAAGCCCGCCGGCCATGTCGGCGATGGCGCTCGACAGATTTTCAAGTTCGGCGAGGCGCGAGGGATGCCGTCGCACCTGATCGAGTTCAAAGCGTTCGACATGTTTGAGCTCATCGATGACCGTAATCAGCGGCTTGGCGATAATCCGTCGAGCAAGCCAGGCCGAAAGAATACCGGCGGCAAGAATGAGAACGGCCAGGCCAATGAGCAAATGCCGTATCGTTGTTTCAATCGGACCAAGAAACTCTGCTTCCGGAATGACGGTCGCGAGCGTCCAACCGGGAAAGACGAGCGGCGTCAAAGTAACTGCATAGGCACCGCCGGCAGCGAGGAACCGTACCCGGCGCGCGATCTTCTTATCGCGGTCGTACGAGCTGCCGGCTTGTTTGATCGCGCCTTGGGCGATCGGCAGCAACGGCTGATCCGACCGTTGCATATTGACTTCATCGGCATCCGGATCAGGCGCAGCGATGACGGTCCCATCGCGACCCAGGATGAACGCCGCGCCGGTCTTGCCGACGGAGAGTTGCGACAGAAATTGCGCTAGTCGCGTGTTTTCGATGATGACGGCGAGCACACCTTGGCGTTTTTGGTACACGTCGATCGGGCCGGCATAGGCGATTGACGGACGCAACCCCACAGGATGGACCGTGACTGCGAACCAAGATGGTTCGTCGGCTTGTATGCCCGTCCGGTACCATTCCTGATCGGTGACGGCGTAATCGGTGTTTTCGAAGCGGCGCTTCTCGAATTGGATGTCTCCGACTACTACTTGATATGTGTCAACGCGCCGCTTGACCACGCCGTCGACCCGCGCGATCTCCATCATTTCCAAGCCCAGATCACCGAGCTTATGCGCTGCAAAAAACGATCCGTCCGGCCAGCCGAACGCCACCCACGATATGCTCTGCTGCGACTGCAGTTGCGAGAGAAAGACGAACTCGCGTTTGTCTGCTTCGCGCGTCTCAAGGACATTTTGAAGAAATAAAGTGCGGATTGCAGAGTGCGCGGCGCGCGCTTGCGTGGTGATCGCGTCGAGTTCCTTTTCGACCGCGGAAACGATGTGCTCGTTGATCGTCGCTGCAAGCGCGTGGCTGTTCGCTTCCGCTGTCCGCCACCACAGCACGTGGACGCCGATTGCACTCACCATGATCGATGCGAGGACAAGACCGGAAATAGCGAGGCGAATGCCAATCCGCATGACTGTTTGAGGCTCCACTGTGTGCAACGAGACCTAAACCCCTGCGATCGTTGCGGAAGCTAACAGAATCCGGAGCTAACTGACATCGGCCCTAACGTCTCGGCGTTCTTCCGTGCGGGTCGAATGCTAGTTTGGGGCTGGGCTCGACGCCAGCGGGCCGTAGGGTAGTATCGTTCCTAATAATTAGATGCTATGGGGCGAGCGACGAGGTTTGAGGACACTACCGCGTTGGTTCGAGTGGAACCGCCCTGGCGTCACTGTGCTCTTAAAAACGCGTCGTTAGATCGGTCAACCATTGCGGCGACACTGCAACCAGCCCCGCCTCTACCGACTTATCAAGGCCAGTTAGCACAAGTACACCGATTGCAACAAACACGATGCCGAGTCCAACCTTAGTGACTTGACCTGCCGAGAGGAGTCGACTGCGCAATCGGGTCATCGCTTCGCGGGATAGCAGACCGAGCAGCAGCAATGGGAGCCCCGCACCAATGCCAAACACGAGCATTGTAATGGCCACTTGCGGTAGATTTCGGCCCTGCGCCGCCAGGAGCGAGGCTGCTCCGAGCGTCGGCCCGACACATGGGCTCCAAACGGCTCCGAGCAGTACGCCAATCCAGAATTGGCCGGACACCCCGGTGCCACGCTGAGATCTAAAACGCTGATCGGTCCAATTGGCGATTGGGCTGCTCGCGGCCGCAAGCTGGGCTTGAAGTTGCGGGAGCATCAAAACAATGCCGATCGCGACGATCAGCGAGGCCGCGACGTAGCGAAACACATTGGCGTCAAGGCCAAGCGAATAGCCGATCGTGGCGACGAACAAGCCGACGGTTACGAAGGAAATCGAGAGCCCGCCAGCGAGCGCGACTGGGCTCGCTTTCCGATCGGTGGCCGCCGCGCAGAGGACGATCGGCAGAATGGGCAAAACGCACGGCGAAAGCACCGAGAGCACTCCCGCCGTGAAGGCGAGAACGAGAGTGCCAATCATCATCACAACAGGCCGGTCACAGTGTCTTGTTCAACAAAGCGGCAATCGAAGCGCGGTTTGTGTCTCCGACGGATCGGCCTTCTTCTTTATCACCCTTGAAAGCGATGAGGGTGGACTGCAGCCGTGCCCCGAAGTGCGCCACGAGGTTCTTCTGGCTGTCAAAATCAACCACGTAGTAGACCAGGTTCTTGAATTTTGGATCGGCCATCAGTTCGCTGAGGATCGGTTTCTGCGCTTTGCAGGTTGGGCACCAGGAAGCATGAATAGCGACGAGGATCGGCTTGCCCGCCTTTTGCGCCTCGGCGAACCCTTTATCATCAAAGGCCTGAGGGCCTGCTGCGAACGCGGCTGGGAACACGGCGCAACTTGTCACCAGTGCGGCGATCAGAACGGAGCGACGTGACAGCATGGCGATCTCCAACGCAGGTTGTTGCAGATTACTTCTAGGATTTGTGAGCGATCACCTTCACATCACAACTCAAGCGTTGATTTCACATTTCAGTTATCGGGATGCCGGCGTCACCTGTTCTGCCGGAGGTTTGGGCGATCTTGGCCATCAAGCACCGCGCGCATGACCGCCTGCATCGCTTTTTTTCTTGGGTCTTCGTGGAATCGAGTGGATGATTTTTGGGGCTGAAGGCCCGATAAACCGGTGCATTGCGTAGGACTTTTGCATTACGGCTGGGTTCGGAATTTGCCATGAATGTTGGATGGCACGAGCATTGAAGCGAAGTCGGCGGCTGTGGGATACCTATTCGTTTCCCGGGTTTCGAGCGGAACAAACGGTGCGTGGGATTTTTGGTGATCCGAAGGCGCGCGTGATCACCCTTAAGCGGCGCTCAAAAAAACGGCGTGCGGCTGTTGCGGTTGTATCCAGAAGGGGTGGTACGACCGGAAGGTCCGCCGTGTGCGCGATCTTTCGTGCGGCGACACGCGGATATTTCTGGAATTGGAGGTGCGGCGGGTCGAGTGCCACGGTTGTGGCAAGGTGAAGCGGGAACGGCTCGACTTTCTGGCGGACAATCCGCTCTACACCAAGCGGTTTGCGTACTATGTGGGCCGGCGCTGCCGGGGGGAGACGATCAAGGACGTGGCGGAGGAATTGGCGCTGGACTGGCACACGGTCAAGGCGCTGGACATGCAATACATGGAAGCCCAGCTCAAGCGCGTGGGCACGCCTAGTCCGCGAGTGATCGGCGTTGACGAGATTTCGATCCGCAAAGGTCACAGCTACCGGATCGTGGTCAGCGACCTTTTGCGCGGTCGGCCGATCTGGTTTGGCGGCGAGGACCGCTCGGAGGCGAGCATGAGCCAGTTCTACGCCTGGCTCGGCAAGAAGAAGAGTTCGCGCATTCGCCTGGCGGTCATGGACATGTGGAAGCCTTTTCGACTGGCGACGAATGCGCATGCGCCGCAAGCGGCGATTTTGTTCGACAAGTTCCATGTCATCCGCCATCTAGGCGAAGCCTTGGATGCGGTTCGCAAGAGCGAGTATGGCCGGCTCCAGGGGCGCCAGCGGCGCTATATCAAGGGTCAGAAATACACGTTGTTGTCGCGTAAGGAGAACCTGAGCCTGGAAGGCAAGAAGGCATTGAAGATGTTGTTGGCGGCCAACAAGCGGCTCAACACGGCCTATGTTCTCAAGGAGAGTTTCGGCCAGCTGTGGAGCTATGAACGCGAGGGCTGGGCCCGGCGCTTCTTCGAGAACTGGCGCGCAAGCCTCAAGTGGCAGCGGCTCGCGCCTTATGAGAAGTTTGCCGAGATGATCGATCGTCATTGGGACGGCATTGCCGCCTACTGCCGGCCGGAGAACAAGGTCTCGCTCGGCTTCGTCGAAGGGCTCAACAACAAGATCCGCGTGATCCAACGTCGCGCCTACGGATTGCGCAACGAAGACTATCTGCGGCTCAAAATCCTGACCTGCATGCTGCCCGCCCTGTAGCCCTGTAGTCGTCTCGGGCATCGGGAACTTCGTTTGCGATGCTGGCTGTCGGCATTTCGGCAGGGCACGGCCTTGCCGACAAATCCCTAGTGCAAGCGCACAGCAACACTGTGGACATGATGGACAACGCAAGCGCGTTTCCCACATGCCCACAGCGTCAGCAACAGTAGAAGACAGCTGATCGAAATCGACTGATAATCACCCACACGACTGCGCGATGAAGCTTTTTCTTTGTCCACTTTTCGTTGCTGCCCAGAAGCCTAACGGGATCAGCATCGTCTTGCAGCATCGGAGCGTCGACGAAGCCAATCTCTGCTGTTTACCCAATTGCAGACATATCGCTGCGCCGCACCGTTTTCATCCAGAAATCCTCCGTTCCTCAACAACTAAATCTGTTCACGGGTGCTGATGTCGGGCAATCATTTCATAGGGTCTGAATTGCTAAAACCCTGCCACCGTCTCTAACGTCTTTCCCGCCTGCGTTTGCGCGCGGCGCGTGGCTTCGAGCTGCATCACGGATTCTGGGGGCATTGCGATTTCCTTTGAGAACTCCGGCCGCCCGCGCAGCTTCTCGACCCACGCGCTGATGCGCGGATGCAGACGTGCCAACGGATAGCCGGCGAGCGAAAGCCTGTGCGCGTAGATGAACCAGGCAATGTCGAGCACGCTCAGAGTGTCGCCCATCAGATAGGGATGCTGCGCCAATCGCTTGTCGAGCGCATCGAACTCAAAGTGCAGCACGTGGACGCCCTTCCAGCCGAGCACCTCGCGGGTCTTGATGTCGCTGTCTAGAAGCTGAACCATGTTGCCTCCCCGGCCGTGGCGTTGCCCGCCGACTTGTGCTCAATCCCATTCTACAGGGATTCTCTCGACGACACCCGAAGTGGTGCGAAATTTTGAGCTTTTCCGGCGTTCCGGCAAGTCAGGCGGGCGGACGGCTACCGTCACTCCGGGCAGCGCAAGCGGTGGGGCGATCCGGAGCGGAATTAGAGCATGAATAATGCGAGCAGTTTTTCGACGCCGCAATGTCGCAGATGGGTCTTGTGTCACGAGTAACGCCGGTCCACACGGCGATGCGTAACTGTACGAGAGATGGAGGAGGGCCCTTCGAGGTCGGCAATCAGGTGTTGATCTCAAGCCACCGCAAGCTGCTGTCGTCAAAGCGATGGTGGTGAACGTTGCGGAAAAGCCGAAACAAGATTCCGGCAGGCATGATTGGGAGAGGCGAACGCAAGTGAACCGTCGATGAAGTGTCGAAATGCGATTAGACGATGTCAAAACCGGGGGCTGACCCATCTTCCGGGATAAGTTTAGGGGGTGCACTGAGACTGCCCAAGCGGCATCCGGCATGTAGGCGGCGCGAAGCTCAATCTGGCTCTTGTATGGAACGTGAGAACCTGGCCGGCGATGCTAAGGGAAAAGGCGCAAGCGGCTCCAACCGCGAGGCTAAAAGTACCGATGCGCCGGAGAGGGGCGGACTGCCCTGTAGTAGTGAAGAAGCGGGGTAATGCCCGTGGAGCGAAGGGGGTAGGTCATCGCTGTTGAGCGTGGGCCAACTGGGTCAAACCAGGAGGAGCCCGAAAGTTCAGCAGAAGGCGGCAGCCTTCGTGCGATGGCACGAGCCGGATGATGCGAGAGTATCAAGTCCGGTTCTGTGAGAGGCTCAGGGCGAAATTCCCTGGGCCTACTCGGCACTTTCGACCGAGTGAGTCGGTTATGCCTCCCGGCCCACTTCCGCTTCACCCCGAAAGCGAACTTTTGAGGCTAGGCTGCCGACAGGCGGCACGCGGCCCATGTTGAGATCGGCCATAGGCCCGTTTCTCGAGGCCACAACGATCAACGGCTATCGTTTCCCTGGTCTCAGGTGGGAGGACGCGGATAAGAGCCCTGGATCCCGCGTCATCGTCTCCAGTTCCGACACCATCGTATCGAATGCCGCGCATGCGACAGAACTCGACATCAGCGGCTATTCCCGCAAGTGAGACGACGGCGTTGTTGAGAATCTTCTCGCGCACTGCAGGATCGTCCGGATTTTCGTTGCCCGTATATCCGGGATCGAATCGGGTGACCGCGCTCTTGAGCGGATAGCCTTCGATCGACACGAATTCGAGCCCCATATCCAACAGCACCGCGGTTAGGGCGTGGGCGCCTTCATAATGCGCGGCCCGCATAAGACCTCTGTTACTGTCACGCAGGCGGTTAGTCCTCCCAGGGTTCGGCAATATGCGCTTTGACCTTCTCCACAGTGCGTGCCCTATTTCGTGCGAGATAGTCCTCCACACGGCGCCTCCTACGGCGTGCCATACCGGCTATCTCGTTCGCAAAACATTTTTCACAGTAAGGGACATGGCCGCGTGATGTGTGCAGCGAGTAGGGCGTGACCTTGCCGCAAGTGACGCATGGTGACGGCGGCATTTTTCTTTGCACGCCTCGCGGATTTTTGCGAGCGTGTCTGAAAGTCCGCTCATGCGTGCACCTGTGGCGATCGAGCCTCGCCGTCCAGCAGGGCTTGAAGGTCGCGCAGCTGAATCACGACGCGACGGCCGATCTTGCTGTAGGCGAGCCGGCGTTCTTTCAGCATCAGGCGTAGGGTGGTCTTGGACACGCGAAGCCAGGCAGCGGCTTCGGGGACTGTGAAGTTTTGTTCGGACATAGCAAGAGGCTCCTAACTAGGAGATGTGCCTCTTGCGCGAGACCCTTCCCGACCGGGCATATGATCGGGAACTCGGCCGCCATCTGCCCTGGATCAGATATGGTGATACCATCTTGATCCTCTCGCCGAGGCGAGGGCATCGTGGGTCATCTAGTAAGCGGTCAAATGACTGTCAACGGCTCTTGGCGACGCTTCCCGACACTTAATGTGTAATGCATCCGAAATGTGTAACGCATGTGTAACCGACGCAGAATTCTCTAGTTTTTTCAAGGCAAGGGAGCATCGCTAGTGGACGAGCCGCATCTGCCGCGCCAGGCGCTGATCGACAGCCATGGCGGCGGCGGGTTCTATTTCGCCGGCATGTCGCATCGCGGTTCGTTGCTGTGCCTGCCTGAGGGTATCTGGGCCTGGCCGGTCGCAACTCCCGATGCGGTGACCGAAGAAGCCCTCTCGCGGGTCTTAGCCGGCGCCGGCAGCCTTGATTTCTTTATCGTCGGCACCGGCTCCAAGCCTTGGGTCTTTCCACCAGCTTTGCGCACGCGATTCCATGAAGCGCACATTGCGCTGGACACCATGACGACCGGAGCCGCTGTACGCACCTACAACGTCATGCTGATGGAGAGCCGCCGCGTCGGCGCTGCCCTGATCGCGGTCCGGTGAATACTGCTAAGCTTGCTCCATGCAGGATCCGTTCGCCCATGGCGCCGAGCTTGTCCGCGCCACCGACCGTGACCGCTTCATCGCCTCGCTATTCGCACCGGCGGAACATCGTGGCGCGATCTGCGCGCTGTACGCCTTCAACAGCGAGGTTTCCCGCGTCCGCGAAACGGCGCGCGAGGCGCTGCCCGGTGAAATCCGGCTGCAATGGTGGAACGACGTCATCAACCGCGACCGCGATGAGGAGGCCCGCGCCAATCCGGTCGCCGCGGCGCTTCTCACCACGATCGAGCGCTATCGCCTTTCCTCGGCCAAGTTGGTCGATCTCATCGAGGCGCGCCGCTTCGATCTTTATGATGACCCGATAGCGACGGTTGCCGATCTCGAAACCTATGCCCGCAAAACGTCCTCGGCGCTGTTGGCTCTCGCCGCTCAAATTCTTGCCGGCACCAACGTGGAAGCGGTCGCGACGCCGGCGGGGATAGCCTTCGCCATCGCCGGTTTGTTGCGCGCCTTTCCCCGCCACGCGGCGCGGGGCCAGCTTTATGTGCCGATGGAGCTTCTGGACCGTCATCAGGTCCACCCGCACGACATATTCGCCGGCCGTTCCTCGGCGGGTCTACAGGCGGCGTTCGCCGAGCTGCGCGACCTCGGGCGCCGCCACCTCGACGTGGCACATCAGCGGATGGCAGCGCTGCCACCTCTTGCGATGCCGGCCTTGCTTCCGGTGGCGCTGGTGCGGCCTGCGCTCATGTGGCTGGAGGGTGGCGATCCGTTCTCGCCCGCTGAAATCGCACCCTGGCGGCGGCAATGGCTGATCTGGCGCGCAGCGCGACATCCGGCGCGGATCGCGGGATAATCGACATTCATTCCGCCGCGTGCGGCACGGCTGTGCTGATCCACGCGGCGAGGTCGGCAAGGGCACGCGCGCATAGCGCCTGCTTCTTGGCACCTCGCGCCGTGCCGCCGCCAAGCGGCGGGAACAGACCGAAATTGATGTTCATCGGTTGAAACGAGTGTGCCCCGGATTCGATCGCTTCGATATGGCCGCTGGTGATATGGCCGAGGAGCGCGCCGTGCGCGGTGGTCGGCGGCGGCAAACGCGGTTGCTCGCCAAGCCGCTCCGCGGCAGCGAAGCGCCCGGCAAGGAGCCCGATCGCCGCCGATTCGACGTAACCCTCGCAGCCGGTGATCTGTCCGGCAAAGCGTAACCGCGGCATCGCTTTGAGCCGCAACATCTCATCGAGAAGCTTCGGCGAATTGAGGAAGGTGTTGCGGTGCAGGCCGCCGAGCCGGGCGAATTCGGCCTTGGCGAGGCCGGGAATCATGCGGAAGACGCGCACCTGTTCGCCGTGTTTCAGCTTGGTCTGAAATCCGACCATGTTGAACAGCGTGCCGAGCTTGTTGTCCTGCCGCAGTTGGACCACGGCATAGGGTTTTACGGCCGGCCGATGCGGGTCGGTCAGGCCGAAAGGCTTCATCGGTCCGTGGCGCAACGTTTCGCGTCCGCGCTCGGCCATCACTTCGATCGGCAGACAGCCGTCGAAATAGGGCGTCGCTTCGAAATCATGGAACGCGATCTTCTCGCCGGCGAGCAGCGCGTCGATAAAGGCTTCGTATTGCCCGCGCGTCAGCGGACAATTGATGTAATCGGCGCCGGAACCCGCGGGCCCCGCCTTGTCGTAGCGCGACTGGAACCAGGTGACGTCGAAGTCGATCGAGTCGCGATGCACGATTGGCGCGATGGCGTCGAAGAAGGCGAGCTCCGTTTCGCCGGTAAGGGCGCGGATCGCATCGGCAAGCGCCGGCGAGGTGAGCGGGCCGGTGGCGATGATGACGCTGTCCCAGTCCGGCGGTGGCTCGAGGATTTCCTCGCGGCGGATGTCGATGCGCGGCTCACCCTCGATCGCCGCGGTGATCGCGGCGGCAAAGCCCTCGCGGTCGACGGCGAGCGCGCCGCCGGCCGGCAACTTGTGGCTATCCGCCGCATGCATCACCAGCGAACCAAGCCGGCGCATCTCGGCATGCAATAGACCGATGGCGCTCCCGTCCGCATCGTCGGAGCGGAACGAGTTCGAGCAAACCAGCTCGGCGAATTGTCCGCTCTTGTGCACGGCGGTCGAGCGATCAGGCCGCATCTCGTGCAGCACCACCGGTACGCCGCGGCGGGCGATCTGCCAGGCGGCCTCTGAACCGGAAAGGCCGCCGCCGACGACATGGATGGGCTTCAGTTGAGCGGGCCGCAGCGGGTGCATCATGTCGCAAAATTAGGCGCATCGCGCCACGGGCACAATGCGAGCGAATGCGGCGGGAATTGCCCCAGTCAGCGGCAGTTGGCTGCAAATGGGGCCTCTGCTATAGGGCGTTCCGCTGCTGCAAATTCGAGCTCGAGGCTACCGCCATGTCCGTTGACGCCGAGACCGTCCGCCGGGTCGCGCATCTGGCGCGCATCGCGGTGGCCGAGGAGGAGATCGAGCATCTTCAGGGCGAACTCAATGCCATCCTGGCCTTCGTCGAACAACTCGCGGAGGTCGACGTCGCGGGCATCGAGCCGATGACGTCGGTCACACCCATGGCGATGGAGATGCGCAAAGACGAGGTGACCGACGGCGGCATCGTCGACGCCATCATGGCCAATGCGCCGGCGCGGGAGGATCACTTCCTTCTCGTGCCGAAAGTGGTGGAATGATGTGCATCGCCTGTGAACAGGACGCGATGTGGTTTGCGTATTTGGAAAGAAAGGGCCTCATCACCCCTGACGACTATTTGATGGAGCAACAACCGTCCGCGTTTGCCAGCGAGCCGTCCGTTGCCGCAGGCGTAAAAGAAGAAACCCCTGTGGAGCCGGCTGATAAAACCACGTTCTCAGGCGACGACCCGGCAATCTGATGACCAAACTCACCTCGCTTACATTGACGCAGGCGCGCGATGGTCTGCGTCGCAAGGAATTTTCTGCCAGCGAACTCGCCGATGCGCATGTCGCTGCCGTCGAACAGGCGCGCGCGCTCAACGCCTTTGTGTTGGAAACGCCGGATCGTGCCCGCGCCATGGCGCGGACGGCTGATGCGCGACTGGCAAAAGGCGAGGGCGGGCCGCTCGAGGGGCTGCCGCTCGGCATCAAGGATTTGTTCTGCACGGAAGGCGTGCGCACGACGGCGTGCTCGCACATCCTCGAGAACTTCGTTCCCACTTACGAATCGACCGTCACCGCCAATTTGTGGCGTGACGGCGCGGTGCTTCTCGGCAAGCTCAATAACGATGAGTTCGCCATGGGCTCGTCGACCGAGACCTCGTATTTCGGGCCGGCGGTGTCGCCGTGGCGCCGGTGCGGTGCGGACGCCAAGCTTGTGCCCGGCGGCTCATCGGGCGGTTCGGCAGCGGCGGTGGCGGCAAACCTCTGCGTCGGCGCCACCGGCACCGATACCGGTGGCTCGATCCGCCAGCCGGCGGCGTTCTGCGGCATCGTCGGGGTCAAGCCGACATATGGTCGCTGCTCACGCTGGGGCATTGTGGCGTTCGCATCTTCGCTCGATCAGGCCGGCGCATTCGCGCGTACCGTGCGTGACTGCGCCATTCTGCTGCGCTCAATGGCCGGTCACGATCCCCGCGATACGACCTGCGCCGACCTGCCGGTGCCCGACTACGAGAAGTCCGTGGGTGCATCGGTCAAAGGCATGCGCATCGGCATACCGAGGGAATACCGGATACCGGGCATGGCGTCCGAGATCGAGACGCTGTGGCAGCGCGGCGCCCAGTGGCTCAAGGACGGCGGCGCCGAGACGATCGACATTTCGCTACCGGCTACCAAGTACGCATTGCCGGCCTACTACATCGTCGCGCCGGCGGAGGCGTCGTCGAATCTCGCCCGCTACGATGGCGTGCGTTATGGCTTGCGCGTTCCCGGCCGCGATATCACCGAGATGTATGAGCGTACGCGTGCCGCCGGCTTCGGCAAGGAAGTGCGCCGGCGCATCATGATCGGCACCTATGTGCTGTCTGCCGGCTATTACGATGCCTATTATCTGCGGGCGCAGAAGGTGCGGACGCTGATCAAGCGCGACTTCGAGCAATGCTTCGCCCAAGGCATCGACGCGATCCTCACGCCGACGACACCATCGGCCGCGTTTGCCGTCGGTGAAAAGGGCCGCGTCGATCCGATCGAAATGTATCTCAATGATGTTTTCACGGTGACGGTGAACATGGCCGGGCTGCCGGGCATTTCCGTGCCGAGCGGACTCGACGCCAACGGCCTGCCGCTCGGACTGCAGCTGATCGGACGGCCGTTCGAGGAAGAGACGCTGTTCGCGCTCGGCACCATCATCGAGCAGGCGGCGGGCCGGTTTACGCCGGAGCGATGGTGGCAAGCTGGCGGCCGCTGACGGCATGCACTACTGACTGAAATGACTCCGGCCGAATTCCAGAGGTCGCTCGCCAAGCGAACGCTCCCATCCGGGCTTTCGCCCGCGCTCGCGGCGCTGTGGTGGATGGGAAAGAACGAGTGGGATAAGGCGCACGAACTCGCCATGAGCGAGGAGGCCGCCGATTGCGCCTGGGTGCATGCTCATCTGCACCGCGTCGAAGGTGACCTCGACAACGCCCGCTACTGGTATCGGCGTGCGGGGCGCGCGCCCGCAACGGGCGAGTTGGCGGCGGAATGGGCGGCGATTGTTGCCGCGCTGCTCGAATCGCCGCAGCCTTGATCGCTCAGGCCCTGATTGGCGATCAGCGCCCGCGTGAGCTGCGGAGCTCGCGCGCTTCCTCCGATTGCAACGCGGCACTCGCTGCGGCTTCGTAGCGGCGCCGCGGCAGCGCCTCGGGATGCTCCCGCTGCAGGAAAGCGATCAACTTTTCGCGCAGATCGACGCTGACATTGCCTGTCGCAGCCGCCGAATCCGAATCCACCAGAATATGAACCTCGATCGCTTCGGCGCTTGCGTTGGTGACTTGGACGCTGGTCACCTTGGCGTTGCCTTGTTTTGCTTCGGCAACGAGCTCCGTGGCCTTCTTGCGAATGACGTCGACCGGGGCGGCGTAGTCGAGGTAGAGAACGATGTTGCCGATCGTAGGCGCAGCCTGCCGCGTCCAGTTGTAGAACGGCTGCTGGATGAAAAAATTAAGCGGCACGATCATCCGCCGCTGGTCTTCCAGGCGAATCACCACATAGGTCGCCGTTATTTCTTCGATCCAGCCGTACTGGTTCTGTACCGTGACGGCGTCTTCGAGCCGGATCGGCTGTGTGATCGCAAGCTGCACGCCGGCGATGAGGTTGCTCAGCACCGGCTGTGCGGCGAGACCGAACACGACGCCGGCGACCCCGGCAGAGGCGAACAGGCTTACGCCGTATTGGCGCACCGCTTCGAAGGTCATCAGCGCAAGGCCCAAGGTGACGAGCACGATAACGGTGTCGAGCACGCGCATCAGCACGCGCACTTGGGTGAGGTGTTTGCGTGCCAACAGGTTGTCCTCGACATCGATACGGAAGCGCATCAAATAGAGGTTGGCGGCGAGATGCAGCGCGGTCATCGCCATCCAGCCGAGCAGGCAAATGGCTCCCAAAACCAGGACCCGCGCGATCACGCTCTTGGTGTCGGCTCCGAGCGGCGCCGTCGGCAGCGCGATGGCAAGCGCAACGAGCAGCAAGCCAAAGCGCGTCGGATTTCTGGTCTGATCAAGGACCGATTGCAGATAGGCCCGGCGTCCATGCAGCAGCCGGCGGAGAATCGCAAGGATTGCGGCATGCAACGACCACGCCGCCGCGGTTGCCACCACCAGGATCACCAACGACACGGCCCAAGGCGGCGCGAAGGAGAGCGCGGTGTTTAGGGCACTCAATGCCGATCGGGCGCTTTGGACGAGGTCTTGCCACATGCCGCGAACTATATCTTGAAATGCGCCAAGAAGCGCGCGAGTTGCCTGTTGGCGCCTGTCCGATTGTGCTCTGGACAGCACCGCCGCGAGGTGGCATCAAGCGCCGGCTGGCGTGCAACTGTCACATGCGCGGTCGCCGATGAAGACTTTCCTTCTGCGCTTTTTCACCTGGTGGAACGGTCAAACGTTCGGAACCCAAGTGTGGACGTGGCTCTACGGCGAGTTCGTCGGCGAGGACGAATTCGGCAACCGCTATTACCGGACTAGGGGCGGCAAGATCGATCCGGGGCTTGGTTTTGAGCGACGTTGGCTGACTTACAACGGGGTCGCAGAGGGCTCCCGCGTCCCGCCGAGCTGGCATGGTTGGCTACACCACGTGGTGGATGTTCCGCCGACCCAGGACAGGACGGAACCGCATCCCTGGGAGAAGCCGCATCGGCCCAACCTGACCGGCACACCGGGCGCCTACCGCCCAAGCGGCTCGACCCTGGCTCAGGGGCGTCGCCCGAAGGCGACAGGCGATTACAAGGCCTGGACGCCCGGCGGCCGGTAGCCGCACCCTGGTTTCGCCGCATTCGGCATGTTAACCGGGCGCACGCGATAACGCGTCAAACCCGATCGCGCCCCAGGTTCCATGCTCCGTATCGCCGTCCTACTGGCCGTGCTCGGCGGAACCCTTGCAGCGGGACCGGTTGACGCGCAGACCAACTGGGGCGATTTACCGCCGCGTCCGCCGGCCGATATCCCCCAAGGACCATTCCCCCAGCAACCGCCGCCGGTGCAATTCCCCGGGCAATATCCGGCTTCTCCCGGAAGCCCGCCATCGACCATCCAAGCGCAGCCATTGCCGCCGCCTCCCGGCGCGATGACGGCCCCGCCCGCTGGGGCAAGCCAAGCGATCGCGCCGCTACCGCCATCTGGGCTCCAGCGCGCGCGCGTCACGCCGACGCCCGCTAATCCGCCCCCGCCGCAACCGGCGGATACGTCGCCCCAGCCTGACGACACCGTCATTACCGAAATGCCGTCGCAAAAGATCGCGAATGCCCGGGCGGTGTTTTCCGGGCTCGACAAGATCACGGGTCGCATCATCTCTTTCGATGCGGCGATCGGGGAAACGGTGCAATTCGGCGCCCTGCAGGTCACCGCGCGGGTTTGCTACACGCGTCCGCCGACCGAGGCGACTAATACCGATGCCTTTACCGAAGTCGACGAAGTCACGCTCCAGGGCGAGATCAAGCGCATCTTCACCGGCTGGATGTTTGCTTCCAGTCCGGGCCTGCACGCCGTCGAGCATCCGATCTACGACGTCTGGCTGACGGACTGTGCGTCGCCATTGCCGACGCGGGTCGCCGAGCCGGTGGTTCAGCCGACGCCCGCCGCCGCCCCGGCGAAACCGCGCCCACCAAGCCGGCCGCGTCAGGCCGCGCCCCCGCGCCAGCAGCCTCCGCCGCCGGTCGCGCCTGTCGTGCCAGCGCAGCCGCAGTAGCGCCGATCACGCCGCAGCAAGGCGTGCGAGGACAACGCTGCCTGAGACAGGACGATCGAGCGCGAGCGCGCCAAAATCTCCTTCGCCCACCAGCGCGGCATCGAGCAGCTTGTGGTAGGCGGGCCGCGAAACCTCGATGGCGCCGAAGGTCCGCAGATGCTCAGTGACGAACTGAGTGTCCAGTAGACGGTAGCGTCCGGCCTTGAGCCGCGCCACCAGATGGACGAGGGCGACCTTGGAGGCGTCGCGGGCGCGGTGGAACATGCTCTCGCCGAAAAAAGCGCGTCCGAGGCTGACGCCGTAGAGGCCGCCGACCAACGCGCCGCCTTCGTAAACCTCAACCGTGTGGCAATCTCCGCGCTCGTGGAGCCGGCGGTAGAGGTTACGGATGCGAGCGTTGATCCAGGTGCGGGTGCGCCCGGGCATCGGCTGCGAGCAGCCGTCGAGTACGGCATCGAAATCGCGGTCGACGGCGACCGTGAAACGATTGGAACGCACCGTGCGTGCGAGGCGGTTCGGCACGTGGAACCGATCCAACGGAATGATGCCCCGCCGTTCTGGCTCGATCCAATAGAGGGCAGGGTCTTCCGCGCTTTCGGCCATAGGAAAGATGCCGCAGGCATAGGCCTTCAGCAGCACCTCGGGCGTGATGTCGACGAGCGCTGATTCGCGGCTGGCCATGGGGTTCGTTTAACCGGCTCCCAGCGCGTCGTTCAAGGGGCCCTGCGACTCCGCAGCGATGTGCGGGCCAACTGCTCGGCGTTGCCCGGCTTAACACTTCGCACACCAAAATTTCGGTAAGATTTTCGTCAGCTTAAACGTATTTGCTCCTAGCGCGTTACGCCGTCAATGATAAGCCGCTGAAATACAAAGGTTAGAGCGTGCCACGATGGAACCATTTGTGAGCAACACCGAGCCGATCCGGGTGCTTCTGGTCGACAGCGAATGGGTCGCGGAATCGCTGGCAGTACAAGGCTTTGCAGTGTGCACGGCCACAAATGGGATGGACGCGTTGAAATGTCTCGCCTCGGTTCCGGTCGACGTCCTGTTCACGGATATCAACCTGGCGGGCGGCATGGACGGTACGGTGCTGGCGCGTCGGGCGCGGGAGTTATTGCCTGACCTGCCGGTTGTCTACGCCTCCGGACGCGTGAACATCCTCGACCCGCAGGTGCGCGTGCCGGGCTCGACTTTCGTGCCAAAGCCCTACGTCCCGTCACTGATCGGGCGCGTTCTCGCCAACGCCGTAGAATCCGCCGCCGCGCGCGTGCCGGCGTGAACGGCTACTGCTCGAGCGCGCCGCGGGCGAGGAATTCCTCGAGCCAGTGGATGTGGTAATCGCCGTCGATGATATCCGCCTCCCGCACCAAGGCGCGGAACAGAGGGAGCGTGGTCTCGATGCCGTCGACGACGAATTCGTCGAGCGCGCGCTTGAGCCGCATCAGGCATTCACTGCGCGTCTTGCCGTGGACGATGAGCTTCCCGACCAAGGAATCGTAGAACGGCGGAATCGTATAGCCGTGGTAGACGGCGGAATCGATGCGCACGCCCAGCCCGCCGGGCGGATGGTAATGGACGATTTTGCCCGGCGAAGGACGGAACGACACCGGGTTCTCGGCATTGATGCGGCACTCGATGGCGTGGCCGTGGAATGTTACGTTGCTCTGCGTCAACGCGAGATCGCTGCCGGCGGCGACGCGAATTTGTTCGGCGACGAGGTCGATGTCGGTGATCATCTCGGTCACCGGATGCTCCACCTGAATGCGAGTGTTCATTTCGATGAAGTTGAATTTGCCGTCCTCGTAGAGGAACTCGACGGTGCCGGCGCTGAGATATTTGATATCGCGCATGGCTTTCGCGACGATCTCGCCGATCTGGTCGCGGGTGTCGGTATTGAGGGCAGGCGAGGGGCCTTCCTCCCACACTTTCTGGTGACGGCGCTGCAGCGAGCAGTCGCGTTCGCCGAGATGAATGGCGCGGCCTTTGCCGTCGCCGAGCACCTGGATTTCGATGTGGCGAGGCCGTTCGAGATACTTTTCGAGATAAAGCGTGTCGTCGCCGAAGGCCGCTTTTGCCTCGGCACGCGCCATGATCAGCGCTGAAGCAAGCTCGCTCTCGGCGCGGACTACCTTCATTCCGCGACCGCCGCCACCCGCGGCAGCCTTGAGCATCACCGGAAAGCCTGCTTCGCGCGCCAATTGGCTCGCTTCCGCGTCGGAGCCGATGCCGCCTTCGGAACCGGGGACGGTCGGGATGCCAAGCTCAATGGCGGCACGCTTGGCCGCGATCTTGTCGCCCATCAGCCGGATATGCTCGGGACGCGGACCGATGAATTGCACGTTGTGTTCGGCGAGTATTTCCGCGAAGCGGGCATTCTCGGCGAGAAAGCCGTAGCCCGGGTGAACGGCGTCGGCTCCGGTGATTTCGCAAGCGGCGAGCAGCGCCGGAACGTTGAGATAGCTGTCCTTGGCAGCTGGCGGGCCGATGCAGACACTCTCGTCGGCGAGCCGCACATGCATGGCGTCCTCATCCGCCGTCGAATGCACCGCGACCGTGGGGATGCCGAGTTCCTTGCACGCCCGCAATACGCGCAGCGCAATCTCACCCCGGTTAGCGATCAGTATCTTGTCGAACATAGCGGCCGCTGTTTCGAGGCAAGTGCCGAATGACGAATAGGGAATAGCGATACGGGGTTCGGCCAAGACGCGACCGCTTGCCATTCATCATTAGGCATTCGCTACTCGCTATCCGTTGCACTCTCAATGATCATCAACGGCTCGCCGTACTCGACCGGCTGACCGTCCTCGATCAGGATCTGGGTCACGGTGCCGGAGCGTGGCGCAGGAATTTGATTCATTGTCTTCATCGCCTCGATGATGATCAGCGTCTCGCCAGCCTTCACCTGGCTGCCGATCTCGACGAAGGGTTTCGCACCCGGCGCGGGGCCGAGATAGGCGACGCCCACCATCGGCGAAGCGACAAGACCGGGGTGCTGCGTCGGGTCTACCGGAACGTCGGCGGGCGCTGCGATCGCGGCAGGAAATGTGGCACTGGGCGGCTCCGAGGGTCGCGCGCGCGTTCCGGCGGCGGTCAAATCACGCGCAACGCGAATCGACACGCCGTCGCGTTGGATCTCGATTTCGGACAGGCCGGTTTCATCGAGCAGCTTTGCCAGATCGCGGATCGCGTCATGATCGATCGCAGGCGTCTTTGCCATCGGCGGGTTTGCGGGCTTGCGCGCCACGATCAATCCTTGGAGTCAATCATGGCGGCCAGGCCGGTGATGGCCAGTGCATAGCCATCGACGCCAAACCCACATATGACGGCGCGCGCCGTTTGCGAGACATAAGAGCGCCGGCGGAATGGCTCGCGTGCATGGATGTTGCTGATGTGTACCTCGACGACCGGCGCGTCCATGGCGGCGAGCGCATCAAGGATCGCTACCGAGGTGTGGGTGTATCCGGCCGGATTGATGATGAGCCCCGCCGCTTGCGCGGCGCGGGCCTCCTGGATCCAATCGATAATCTCGCCTTCGTGATTGGATTGGCGGAATTCCACCGCAAGCCCGTGCCGTTCCGCCGTCGCGCGGCAGAGTTTCTCGACGTCGCGCAGCGTGGCACGACCGTAGATATGCGGCTCGCGCGTGCCGAGCAGATTGAGATTGGGTCCGTTCAGGACATAGACGGTCTTCGACATTTTCGCGAGCTGCCCCGGCTGTCATCGCGGCGGGCATGCGCCCGCCGCGGCGGCTCCGGTTATACGGAAGGCACCCGCAAAGGGGAAGCCGGAACACGGTAAAGCTGGTGGCGTAGGCGCCTATTTCTGCTCAGCCGCGAGCTTCTGCCTCAGCGCGTCGATCCCGACCGCCCCGACCACGACTTCGTCGCCGACCACATAACTTGGCGTGCCGGTGACACCGAGCGCGTCGGCGAGCCGCATGCTCTCATCGATCGTCTTTTTCACCTCGTCACTGCCCATGTCCTTCTCGATGCGAGCCATGTCGAACCCGACCTCTTTGGCGACCGCGAGCGCGTGCACCTTATCGGCCGGCCCGCGGCCGCCCAACAGCTTCTGGTGAAACTCGATGTACTTCTTGCCGGTTACGTCCTGCATGCGTACTGCCACCGCCACGTGCGCGGCCTCGACCGATCCCTCGCCGAGGACCGGGAATTCCTTGAGGACGAATTTAAGGTTGGGATTTGTCTTCAACAGATCGAGCATGTCGGACATGGCGCGTTTGCAGAAACCGCAATTGTAGTCGAAGAACTCGACCATCGTGACATCACCCTGCGGATTGCCGAGCACGACCTGGTGCGGCGAGCGGAACAGCGTAGCGTTATATTCTGCGACTGCGGCGCGATGCTTCTCGACTTCCGCGGCCTGCTGACGCTTGTCCAGCTCCGCCATGATGTCCTGCAGCACTTCGGGATGCTCGAGGAGATACCCCTTCACGATGCTTTCGATTTCGTGGCGCTGATCGGCGGAAAAGGCTTGCGCTTGCGCCGGGGCGGTAGCCGGTGCTGCCAGGAAAATCGTGGCTGCGATCAAAATTGCCGTGCGCCGAATGGATGTCATTGAGCTTGTCCTTTTGCGATTATGGACCATTTTTCAACGGGTTTTGCTTCACGTTCTTGTTGAAGGCGACGATGTCGTCCGCTCGCACCCAACCCGGCGATCCGACCGGAAAACGCATCTTAGCGCGCGCCGCAAGCTCACGCGCGGTCTTGTTGTCGCCGCGCGCGAAGGCGGCTTGCGCCGAGGCAAGGTCGGCATCGGCGAGATCGCCGTTGCGGCCGTAGGCCATGGCAAGCTGCTCATAGGCATCGCCGGATTCGGGCTCTTTGATGATGGCAGCGCGCAGCAGCGGAACCGCTTCTGCCGCCATCTTGGGGTTATTGGTCGCGATCAGCGCCTGCGCCAGCAGGATCTGGATGAGGGCCGGATTGGGGGCGAGTTGGATGGCGTGCCGCAACGGCGCGATCGCCTCCGCAGCGTGCCCGTTTTCGAGGAGCGCCTGACCCTTGAGCTCGTAGAGGTAAGGATAGTTCGGCAACGCCTCGATCAGACTGTCGATCTGGGCCAGGGCGGCGCGCAAGTCGCCGAAACGGTAGGCGGAAATGGCGCGCGCGTAGCGGGCCGGCAGGCTGGTGTCGGATGATGGATAGCGCCGCATCACCGCGTCGGACCGCTCGGTAAAACCGTAAAGTTTCGCACGCATCATGTCGTGGCGGAATTGCAGTTCGGGCGGATCCTTCTTGTCCCAATACGGAGTCTTCACCAGTTCGGTGAGCGCGGCCATGCGCTCGGCGGGCATCGGGTGGTTCTGCACGTACGGATCGATGTAGGCCGCCGAGAACATCATCTCGTCGGCGAAGCGCTTGAATGTGTCGTACATACCCTTGGCCGACTGACCGGTCATGGTCAGGAAACGGACGCCGGCGCGATCGGCCTGCTCCTCTTGGGCGCGCTGGTAGGCCAACAGCGTGTGCTCGAGGTAGGACTGCGGCGCATTGATGACCGCCGCGCCGATATTGCCCATGTCCATACCGTTTGAGAGGTTGTTGGAACGCGCGCCGGCCACGACGGCGCCGATGCCGAGCAGCATGGCGACGATCGCGGCGGTCTGCGCGTTGGCAAGCTCCTGGCGCATCTTCGACAGGTGGCCGCCGACGATGTGTCCGGTCTCGTGCGCGAGAACGCCGATAATCTGATTTGGCGTGGTCGCTTGCTTGAGCGCGCCGGTAAAGATGAAGATACGATGCGCGTCCATGACGAAGGCGTTGAACACATTTTGATTGATGATCACGACCTGCACATTTTGCTGGCTAAGACCGGCCACGCGCAAAATCGGCTGTGTGTAGTCGCGCAAAAGCTGCTCGATCTCCGCATCGCGAATCATCGGGATGCCGGCGGCGGATCCGGTCTGCGCCCGCGCCGGGAAGCTTCCGAACGCGATTGCGGCGGCTGTGGTAAGTGCGACGGCGCGCGACGCTGGCCCCACCGGGCGCACCTTGCTAGGAGGTCTGGCAACGATCATGTGGACAAATATGGGTCCCTCGGTCCGGGGACCCAGGCTATGGATTGAGCCGGTTACGGTCAACACGGGGCCGCCGTCTTGCAAAGGCGAAGCCGGACACCACGAAACCCGGCGAATACGGCAGCACCGGGGCGATGCAGGACCGACAAGCCGTCGAGACGAATTGATGCTTGAGAGAGCCAAACAGCTCTTGCAGCCATCGGCGCGAAGCGCCGTGCCGCCGTTTATGGTGATGGACGTCATGGCTGCGGCAGCCCGGCTCGAGGCGCAAGGCCGCCGGATCATCCATATGGAAGTGGGCCAGCCGGCGGCGGGTGCGCCGGCTACGGCGATCGCCGCGGCGCGTACTGCGCTCTCGTCCGGTCGCCTCGGCTATACCGAGGCCCTCGGTATTGCTTCGCTGCGCCGGCGTATTGCCCGCGCCTGTGCGGAATGGCATGGGCTCGATGTCGATCCGGCCCGCATTGTCGTCACCACCGGCTCCTCGGGCGGCTTCATACTCGCATTCCTTGCCGCGTTCGAAGCGGGAGATCGCGTCGCCATGGCGCTGCCGGGCTACCCGCCCTATCGCCACATCCTCACCGCCCTCGGCTGTGAGCCGGTCGGCATCGAGACCGACGCGTCAACGCGCTGGTCGATGACCGGCGAAGCCCTGATCGCTCGCCACCACTTAAGCCCACTCAGAGGTGTGGTGGTAGGCTCTCCGGCCAATCCGAGCGGCACGATGATGACGGCATCGGCGCTCGCCGAGCTGATCCGCTGCGCCGAAGACGCCGGTATCATCGTCATCTCGGACGAAATCTATCACGGCCTCGATTACGCCTTCGCCGCAGAGTGTGCGGCGCGTATCTCGCCCGATGTCATCATCGTCAACTCGTTCTCCAAATATTTCTGCATGACCGGGTGGCGGGTCGGCTGGATGGTTGTGCCGCCGTCGCTGGTGCGGGCGGTCGAGCGGCTGCAGCAGAACCTCGCGATCTCGGTGCCGACGCTCTCGCAAATCGCAGCCGAGGCCGCCTTTGACGGGCGTGCCGAGTTGGAAGCCGTGCGGCAGGGCTATGAGGAGAACCGGCGCATTTTGCTCGAGGGATTGCCACGCGTAGGCCTCGATTCGTTTCTGCCAGCCGACGGCGCCTTCTATCTCTATGCCGATGTCTCGCGCTACTCGAACGACAGTTTCGAGTTTGCCACGCGTATGCTGGAGGAAGCGGGCGTGGCGACGACGCCCGGGATCGATTTTGATCCGTTGCGTGGCCGAAATTTCCTGCGCTTATGCTACGCCGGCGCGCGCGAGGAGATGCGCGAATCGGTCGAGCGCATCGGCGTCTGGCTGAAGGACCAGCAGCGGTGAGCCTGCTCGACAAGGCGCTCGTTTTGTTTTCGGGCGGGCAGGATTCGACCGTGTGCCTGGTCTGGGCGCTGCAGTGTTTCGCGCAGGTCGAGACGATCGGGTTTGATTATGGGCAGCGCCACGCCGTCGAGCTCGAGGTGCGTGCCGGCATCCGGGCGCGTCTATCGGCGCTGTCCGCGGCCTGGCGGGCGCGGCTCGCTGACGACCATGTGGTGCAGATCGACGCACTGGCGGCGATCTCGGAAACCGCGCTCACGCGCGATGTCGCGATCGAAGTCGCCGAAACGGGGCTGCCGACGACCTTCGTCCCAGGCCGCAATCTCGTATTCCTTGCCTTCGCCGGGGCGGTCGCCTATCGGCGCGGCATCAAGCACCTCGTCGCCGGCATGTGCGAGACCGACTACTCCGGCTATCCAGATTGCCGCGACGATACGATCAAAGCGATGCAGCTGGCGCTGACGCTCGGCATGGACCGCCGCTTCGTCATCCATACGCCGCTGATGTGGATCGACAAGGCGGCGACGTTTGCGCTCGCGCACGAGATCGGCGGCGATCCGCTGATCGAGTTGCTGCTCGATCAGACCCATACGTGTTATCTCGGCGACCGCCAGCACCGCCATGCGTGGGGTTTCGGCTGCGGCGAATGCCCCGCCTGCCGGCTGCGCGCCGACGGCTATGCCAAGTGGAAGGCCGCGTCATGAGCGCGGCGCGCCGGTGACAAGATGGTTCTCCGTGAGCGAGGCAAGCGATGAGCGAGGCACTGTTTGACGTTCTGCGCAAGGTGACGACCGCGACGATCACCACCATGCTCTTAAAGAAGGGCATCCGGCGCTGCTGGATGAACGGTCCAAAACCGCTTGCTGCGAAGGGAGAGCGCGTCGTTGGGCGGGCGTTCACATTGCGCTTCGTTCCGGTGCGGGAAGATCTTGCGACCCCGGAAAGCTGGGGCCATCCGATCTCGACGCGGGCGGCAATCGAGGAAATGCCGGAAAGCGCGGTGGTCGTTGCCGACGCCATGGGCGTAGCCGGCGCCGGCATATTCGGCGATATCCTTTGCGCGCGCATGAAAAAGCGGAACATCGCCGCGCTGGTCACCGACGGCGTCGTACGCGACCGCGCCGGCGTGCTGATGAGCGCACTGCCGGTGTGGTGCGCCGGCGTTGCGGCGCCGGCGTCCGTCAACGGTTTGACCTTCGTCGGCTGGCAGCAGCCGATCGGTTGCGGCGGCTGCGCGATATTTCCCGG
Organism: Xanthobacteraceae bacterium; assembly: GCA_050010955.1. Taxonomy (GTDB): domain Bacteria; phylum Pseudomonadota; class Alphaproteobacteria; order Rhizobiales; family Xanthobacteraceae; genus BOG-931. Next base: position 27,687 of record JBEKJZ010000013.1, read on the forward strand.
CGATGTCATCGTGGCCGATGACGATGGTGCGGTCGTGATCCCGCAGGCGATGCTGGAATTTGTCGCGCGGGAAGGGGCCGAGCACGAGCTCTACGAAAGCTGGGTATTTAGCGAGGTCGAGAATGGCGTGAAGCTTCCGGGCCTTTATCCGCCGGACGACGACGCCAAGGCGCGCTACGCGGCATGGCGGAAGTCGCGCTCGTGACTGCGTAGCAGTGGCATTGCTGAGCAGTGCGGATGTTCTTCACCGTCTCAAAAATTTTCGGCTTTTTCGCCCTGCCGTCGAACCTCTTGATGGCGATCGGGCTGATCGGGCTCTTATTGCTGCTGACGCGGTTCACCCGGCTTGCTAGTTGGCTCATCGTGACCAGCCTTGTGCTGATTGCCGTCGCCGGATGGTCGCCGCTCGGCAATGTTCTCATCCTGCCATTGGAGCAACGTTTCCCGCCTTGGGATCCCTCCCGCGGAGCGCCGGACGGCATCGTCATCCTCGGCGGCGCGATCACGGAGGATGTGTCGGCGGCACGCGGCGCGGTGGCGCTCAACGAGGCCGCCGAGCGCCTGACCGTCGGCGCCGAACTGGCGCGCCGCTATCCGGATGTGCGCATCGTTTTCTCCGGCGGCAACAACGCGCTGATTTTCGACGGTGTTCCCGAGGCCGCCTTCGCCGTCCAGGAACTGCGGGCGCTCGGTGTCGCGCATGAACGCATCACAGCGGACGAACAATCGCGCAACACGATCGAGAATGCGGTGTTTTCGCGCCTTATCGCCAACGCGAAGCCGGGCGAGCGGTGGCTCTTGGTGACGTCGGCCTATCACATGCCCCGGGCGATAGCGGCCTTCAGGGCAGCGGGTTTCCCCATCGAGGCTTATCCGGTCGATTGGCGTACGCGCGGTGCGATCGATGCGGTGCGGCCGTCCGCTTCGCTCGGCGACGGCCTGCGCCGAACCGACACGGCTATCCACGAATGGATCGGCCTCGTGGCCTATCGGCTCGCTGGCAAGACCGCCGAATTGTTCCCCGGGCCCTGACCGCCTCGCCGATGCGGTCACCTCCAGCCGCGCCTTGCCTGCGTGAGAGCGGTATGCTCATTCTCGTCAATAATTTGCGGGCGGGCGTCCATGGGACTGCATCTGGTCATTGCCAATAAGAATTATTCCTCCTGGTCATTTCGGCCTTGGCTGGCGATGAAAGTCGCGGGGATCCCGTTCGAGGAAACGCTGATCTCGCTCGATGCTGCCGACTTCAAGTCGCGCCTGGCGGCATTGAGCGGCGCTGGCAAGGTGCCGGTGCTCATCGACGGCGCTACGCGCGTTTGGGAATCGCTGGCGATCCTCGAATACCTGGCGGAGAAGATGCCCGGCGCCGCCTTGTGGCCTAACGATCCGGCGGCGCGGGCGCATGCGCGCGCGATCGCATCGGAGATGCATGCCGGCTTCCTGCCGCTGCGGCGGCAATTGCCGATGAATGTCCGGCGGCCGGTCATGCCGCGCGCGCTCGACGCCGACGCTGTAGCCGATGTTGCGCGCATCGATGCGATCTGGAACGAGTGCCGCGCGCGTTTCGCAAGCGGCGGGCCGTATCTCTATGGTGCCTTCACCGCGGCCGATGCCATGTACGCCCCCATCGTCTGGCGCTTTCACACCTACGCGGTCGCGGTCAGTGCGGCGGCCGCCGCCTACATGCGCGCGCTGATGGCGCTGCCGGCGTGGAACGAATGGCGCGAGGCGGCGAGGCAGGAGCCGTGGGTGCTGCCGCACGATGAGGTCGACTGGCCTGACGTGAAGCGGGATTAACGCAGAGCATGATCCCGAAAAGTGGAAGCCGGTTTTCGGAGAAGATCATGTTCGAGAATTTCCGAGATGCTGTTTAAGCTCGCGCAGCAGCGGCCGCTGATAGGCGAGAATCTTGGTTTCGGCGACCGGCAGCGTGAAGTAAGCGATGCGATCGATCTCCGGAAACCGCTGCCGCCGTCCCGACCCCGGCGGCCACTCGATCTCGAACGTGTTGCTCGAAAACGGCGTCAGATCGAAATCGGCTTCGAACGCCCAAACGTGGACCACTTTGCCGCTTTGCTGTTTCACGGCGGTCAGCGGAATGAAACCACCCAGGGCGGCGAGGTTCGTCTCCTCGGCGAATTCGCGCCGCGCCGTGTCGAGAAGATCGGCGCCGGGCTCGTCGAGGCCTTTCGGGATCGTCCACGCTCCATCGTCCTTCTTGGCCCAGAACGGGCCGCCCGGATGCGCGAGCAGGACCTCCAGCTCGCTCACCCGCCGGAATGCCAGGAGACCCGCACTGACTTCTGCCCTGCGACGCATCGGCGCAATGTAACCTTAAACTGCGGCTCTGCATCGCAGGTCTTCTAGACAAGTCTTGCCAAACGGGCCGGCGTCTGCATGATTTTGTCACGATTACGCCAACAATGCCGGGTTCCTCGCTCGTGCTCATTGACCGCGCGTGGTAGGGCACGCCGAACCATTTCCTGCACCGGAGCCAACGCCAATGCGATATCGATTGATCGCCGCTGTTGCCGCTTTCGCGGCGCTGATTGCGCCCATTGCCAAGGCAGATGAGCCCGTCAAGGACGTCAAGGGCCTCTATCTGATGAGCGATTATCCGGCTGTCACGCTGCGGCCGGGCCAGACCTCCTCGATTAATCTGCGGCTGCAGAATTACGACTTGGCGCCTGAGCGTCTGACCTTGTCGGTTTCCGGGGTGCCCGCGGGATGGACGGCAACGCTGATGGGCGGCGGACAGCCGGTCGCCGCGGCGATGCCGGCGACCAATGCCAGCGTTCCGCTCGAACTGCGGCTTGACGTGCCGAAGAACGCCCCCGAAGGCACACAAACGCTCACCGTCACCGCTACCGGAGCGTCGACGAACGCCGAGCTGCCGATCGCGGTGACGCTCGCCAAGGATCTGCCGGCCAAGCTGACGCTGACGCCGCAGCTTCCCGAACTGCGCGGCACGTCGAGATCGAGCTTCGAATATCAGCTCGGCATCAAAAACGACAGCGGCAAGAAGCTCACGGTCAGCCTCGCCGCCCAGGTGCCGCAGAACTTCGATGCCTCTTTCACCGAAGGATACGGCAGTCAGGAGCTCAACGCCGTGCCGGTCGACCCCGGCCAGACCAAAGATGTGAAGCTCAAGGTGCGCCCGCCGAGCACGGCCGCCGCCGGCAGCTATAAAATTGAAGCCCGGGTCGGAGCCGAAGATGCCACGGCGGCGGCCGAGCTTACGCTCGACATCACCGGGCAGCCGAAGCTCGAGGTCAGCGGCCGCGAAGGCCTTGTCTCGGCGCGCGCCACAGCCGGCAAGGAGACCAGCGTGCCGGTCGTCATCACCAACACCGGTACCGCACCCGCCGACGAGGTCGAGCTGAGCGCCTCGGCGCCGAGCGGCTGGAAAGTCACGTTCGATCCCAAGACCGTCGATCGGATCGCACCGAACGAGAACAAGGAAGTGCAGGCGCTGATCACGCCGACCGACAAGGCGATCGCCGGCGACTATGTGACGACCATCCGCGCCTTGAGCCGCGGTGAGTCGGGATCCGCCAGCTTCCGGGTCACGGTGACGACCTCGACGATGTGGGGCATTGCCGGGGTCGGCATCATCGGCATCGCGCTGTTGGTCATGGTCGGTGCAGTGGCAAGGTTCGGCCGCAGATGAGCGAGGACATCGTCATCGAGGCGAGGGGCCTCACTAAGACCTACGGGCGGGCGGTCGCCGTCGATCACATCTCGTTCAGCGTCGGGCGCGGGGAGATCTTCGGCCTGCTCGGGCCCAATGGCGCCGGCAAGACCACCACCATCCTGATGCTGCTCGGACTTACCGATATTTCCGGCGGCGAGGTGCGCGTGCTCGGGTTCGATCCGGCGCGTGAGCCGCTTTCGGTCAAGCGCCGCGTCGGTTATCTGCCCGATACGGTCGGTTTCTATGATCAGCTCACCGCCGCCGACAATCTTCGCTACACCGCCCGCCTGATCGGCTTCAAAAAGGCCGAACGGGAGAAGAGGATCGCCGACGCACTCGATCAGGTCGGGTTGTCCGAGTTCGCCGAGAAGCGCGTCGGTACATTCTCCCGCGGCATGCGCCAGCGGCTCGGATTGGCCGAGATCCTCATGAAGGGCGCGCAGATCGCCATTCTTGACGAGCCGACGTCTGGGCTCGACCCGCACGCCACGGCGGAGCTGCTCGCCATCATCCGCGGCTTCAAAAACGAGGGCGTTTCGGTGCTGCTCTCCTCGCATTTGCTGGAGCGGGTGCAGAGCGTGTGTGACCGCGTCGCGCTGTTCAGCGGCGGCCATATCGCGCTGATGGGCTCGGTGGCCGATCTCGGCCGCGAAGTTCTCGGCGGCGGCTACGTGGTGGACATCGAGGCCGACGGCGCCGGGCTCGCCGAGCGGCTGGCGCTCATTCCCGGCGTCAGCGGCGTCGAGAAGACCGGCATCGGCAAGCTGCGGCTGCACGCCGATCGCGACGTGCGTCCGGAAGTGGCGGCCGAGGTAGTGGCGATGCAGGGCCGCCTCAAATATCTCGGCGTGCAGGAGCCGAGCCTCGATGCCATCTACACCCGCTATTTCGAGACCAGACCCAACGAGGAAATGGCCATGAAGGAAGGAGCACGCCATGCGGCGTGAAGGTTCGGCCTTCCAGGGCCTCGGCGTGGTCATGCTCAAGGAGCTGTCGGACCACCTCACCAGTATCCGTTTCTTCGTATTGGAGCTGCTTGTCGTGCTCATTGCGCTGGTCACGGTGTACGCCGCAGCCCAGCAGATTAAGGACACGACCGCCGAAGACCCATTCCTTTTCTTGAGATTGTTCACAACATCACGAGAACCACTTCCGGCATTTCTCTTCTGGCTGTCCTTGCTGGTGCCGGTGATGGCAATCGGACTAGCTTTTGATTCCGTCAATGGCGAGTACAATCGACGCACGCTCTCGCGTATTCTGTCGCAACCGATTTATCGCGACGCACTTTTATTCGGCAAATTTCTCGGCGGACTCGTGACGCTGACGATAGCGCTTATTGTGCTGTGGCTTATGGTGATCGGCCTTGGTCTCCTTTTCGTCGGCATACCTCCCGGTGGAGAGGAAATTGCCCGTATTTTCGTGTTCCTAGCGGTCACAATTGTTTACGCGGGCGTGTGGTTGGCGCTTTCACTGCTGCTTTCAACTCTGTTCCGCTCGGCTGCCACCGCGGCACTTGTGGCATTGGGTCTCTGGCTGTTCATTTATCTGCTCTGGCCAATTCTCGCTGAGGTACTCGCGCAAGCGATCGTACCGCCGGATCCGCGTTACACGGCACTGGGTTTGCAGACTCCGGGCACAGTGGAGTTGCAACAGATTCTAGCCCGCCTCTCGCCCTCGACCTTGTTCGCGGAGGCCGTGGTGGCGCTGCTCGATCCGACTACCCGCTCGCTGGGGCCGATCTATTTGAGCCAGCTTCAGGGTGCCGTGCTCGGCGCGCCACTGCCACTTTCCGAGAGCATGCTGATCGCCTGGCCGCAGACCGTCGGCATGGTCGCGACCGCCATCCTGCTGTTCGTCATCGGTTATGTGGTCTTCCAGCGGCAGGAAGTGCGCGCTTAGCGCAAATCCCGACAGCGGGTGCCGGGTTTTCAGGTGATCACGCGCGAATGGCAGCACGCGGGGGCGGTTTGACGTCTGTCCCCGGCACAGCCGTTCGCTCAAAGTCCCAGGAAAATTCCGCAGCAAGCTATTCTGGCGCGTTGCGCCGATACTCGTGCCATAGTCAAATCCGGTGAAGCGGGGAGGGGATTCGTGACCTCACTTAAAACAACCATCGACACCGCATCGCCGGAGTTCCGCGCCAATGAAGCAGCCATGCGCGCGTTGACCGCGGAACTTCAGGAACGCCGCGCCAAAACGGCCGAGGGCGGCCCGCCGCGCGCCCGCGAGCGTCACCTAGCGCGTGGCAAACTGCTGCCGCGCGAGCGGGTGATGACGCTCATCGATGCGGGTTCACCTTTCCTCGAATTGTCGCCACTCGCCGCCCACGGCATGTATGGCGAGCCCATCCATGCGGCCGGAGTTATTACCGGCATTGGCCGAGTCGCCGGGCGCGAGTGCGTGATCGTCTGCAACGATTCCACCATCAAGGGCGGCACCTATTACCCACTGACGGTGAAGAAGCATCTGCGGGCGCAGGAGATCGCGCGTGAGAACCGGCTGTCCTGCCTCTACCTCGTCGATTCCGGCGGTGCCAACCTGCCGCAATGGCCCGAAGTGTTTCCCGATCGCGAGCATTTTGGTCGCATTTTCTATAATCAAGCGACGCTGTCGGCCGCCGGCATCCCGCAGATCGCGGTGGTCATGGGTTCGTGCACCGCGGGCGGCGCCTATGTACCGGCGATGTCGGACGAGACTATCATCGTGCGCAACCAGGGCACCATCTTCCTCGGTGGTCCGCCGCTGGTGAAGGCGGCGACCGGCGAAGTCGTTTCGGCCGAAGAGCTCGGCGGCGCCGACGTGCATGCGAAAAAGTCCGGCGTCGCCGACTACTATGCCGAGAACGACCGCCATGCGTTGGCGCTCTGCCGCCGCATCGTCGCCAATTTGAACACGAACAAAACGATCGCCATCCCGCTCGCCAAGCCGGCCGAGCCGAAATACGATGCGAGCGAGCTCGACGGCATCGTGCCGGTCGACCTGAAGAAGCAATTCGACGTGCGCGAGGTCATCGCGCGGCTGGTGGACGGTTCCGAGTTCGACGAATTCAAGGCGCTCTACGGCACGACGCTGATCACCGGCTTCGCACACATTCACGGCATTCCCGTCGGCATTCTCGGCAACAACGGAATTCTATTCTCGGAGAGCGCGCTCAAGGCCGCGCATTTTATCGAGCTTTGCTGCCAGCGGCGAGTGCCGCTGCTTTTCCTGCAGAACATCGTCGGCTTCATGGTGGGTCGCGACTATGAAGCCGGCGGCATCGCCAAGGACGGCGCCAAGATGGTGACGGCGGTCGCTTGCGCGCAGGTGCCGAAGATCACGCTGGTGATCGGCGGCTCCTACGGCGCCGGCAATTACGGCATGTGCGGCCGCGCCTACAGCCCGCGCTTTTTGTTCACCTGGCCGAACGCCCGCGTGGCGCTGATGGGTTCCGAGCAGGCGGCGAGCGTGCTCGCGACCGTGCGGCGCGACAACATCGAGGCTGCCGGCAAGACCTGGTCCGCGGCGGAAGAAGAAAAATTCAAGAAGCCGATCCGCGATCAATTCGAGGCCGAGGGCGATCCCTATTTCGCCACCGCGCGACTCTGGGACGACGGTATCATTGCCCCCGCCGAAACTCGCCGCGTGCTGGCTTTGTGCTTCTCTGCGGCGCTCAATGCACCGATCCCGGAGACGCGCTTCGGGGTGTTTAGGATGTGAGTGTGCGGCGGTGACAACTAGCCCGAGCAAAGGCGAAGCGACACCCGGCTCAATCGCGGCTTGTCCGGGTCCACGCCGTTACTGACACTGCTTAACCCATTGCCAATTTGGATGCTTATGATTGAAAGGCTTCACCTGGACTGCGACCCACTTGCAGGTGACCGGCCAGTTCCAAGTTCCTTCCTGGGGCCAATTGCCTGCGCCGCCATGCCCTCCGCCGGCCGCTGCGTAAGTCGCGCTTGCGGTCAAAGCTACGATGGCGGCCGCGGCCAAACCCGTGATCGCAGTCTTGGGTAACATGATTTTCTCCTTACGATCCTTTGTGATCCTTCGGTCTGGCGACGCTGCACGCGCCTTTCAAATCACTCCCGACCGTCTTCGAACTCTTGACCCTAACGCGATCTTAACGCGCCTTCTTCCGCTCGTGCGCGGATCGCGATTCTAAGCGAATGTATGCACGGAAAATCCGACATCAAGCAATGGGGAAGCCCAGCCATGTCCAAGACCATCGAGCACATCCATTGGCCGGACGCTCCGGACCTGTGGATGCCGTATGCACCGGCGATCAAGGTCAGGGGCGGCGCCACGGTTTATGTCGCTGGCGTCACCGCCGCACCTGTGTACCATCATCACCCGCATCGCCCGGAGGAGTTCGACGCCATGCCGCGCGACATGGCAGGGCAGGCGCGTGCGGCGCTGGAAAACCTCGAGCGTGGGCTGAAAGCGGCGGGCGCGACCTTCGCCGACGTGGTCACGGCCGCTCGCTTCGTCACCGACCTTGCCGACCAGGATGCGCTCAACCGCGTTTGGGGCGAGTATTTTCGCGATGCCAAGCCGGCGACGACGACGGTCCAAGTGGTGCGGCTCGCCACCGATCCGCGCTGCCTCGTCGAGATCAACGCGGTCGCCGTCGTCGATTGACGAAAGCCCGCCCGTAGCGCGATCCCGTTAGCGGTTGAAAAGCCTGACTCTTGACGTGGGCGCGCCGCAGCGCGCTCATGGTCCGCTTTTGCCGAACATTGAGCCGATGGTGGAGGTTGCATGACCGAACTTTCCTATCGAACCGCGCTGATCGTCGGGTCCGGGGCCGGGCTCTCTGCCTCGTTGGCGCGGACTTTCACCAGAGCCGGTATGACCGTCGCGCTGGCTGCGCGCCGGGCCGCCGAACTTGCGCAACTGGCCAAGGAAATCGGCGGCAAGGCCTTTGCCTGCGATGCGACAAAGCGCGTGGAGGTGACAAAACTCTTTGCCGACGTCGAAGCGACGTTCGGCGCGCTCGATGTCGTCGTCTACAACGCGAGCTATCGGACCCGCGGGCCGTTTGTCGAGCTCGATCCCGCCGACGTGGAGAAGGCGCTGGCGGTCACCGCCTTTGGCGGCTTCCTGGTAGCCCAGGAGGCGGCCAAACGCATGCTGCCGCGGTCCCGCGGGGGCGATCCTGTTCACCGGTGCGTCGGCGAGCGTCAAGGGTTATGCGCAGTCGGCGCCGTTCGCCATGGGCAAGTTCGCACTGCGCGCGCTGGCGCAAAGCCTGGCGCGCGAACTTGCGCCGCAGGGCATTCATGTCGGCCATGTCGTGGTCGACGGCGGCATTCGCAGCGCGGAACGGCCCGATCCTCCGGGAAAACCCGACAGCCTGCTCGATCCCGATGCCATTGCACAGAGCTATTTGCATTTGCTGCAGCAGCACCGCAGCGCCTGGGCCTGGGAGATCGAGCTGCGGCCCTGGGTGGAGAGATTTTGAGTCCGGCTCCGCGGCTCGGCTATAATCGCGCCATGCCGGGGATGACCGCAAAGGCGATGCTGTTCACATTCGCCCTCATGATTGCCGCAACGAGTGCCCACGCGCAGACTGGGATGCGTCACAAGCGCGAGCATCGCGCAGTTGAGCCGCCAGTCCCCCCAGTGTCGATCGATAAGCGCGACAGCATCGTGGCAATGCCCGGCGCCTTTGCCGGTCGGCCGTACTGGCTGGCGCTCGCCCAATGCGGCGGTGTCTATTTCAAGCTGAATGTTCTTTATACCGACGCCGCGGTGCGCGCCCGCGTCGTCAAGCCCGACCCCAGGGCCAATGCCGAGTTCACCAAGAAACTCAACGAGGCGATCAGAACTGCGACCACCTATTTCGACGGAGCCGAACATTTTTTGATAAACGATCGCGGACTCGAACGCGCCGACGCAGTGCTCACCTATGATGGGCAATCGCGCACGGCGGGCGAGCGGCTCAAAACCATCGAGGCGGTGCTCACAGCGGCCAAGGCCTGCCCGGCGCTTTATCAGGCTTGCCAACAAGCCTATTCCAAGCAGTGCTACGAACCGCTCCCGCCTACGGATTGAGCGGTACCGAGCGCCGCCGCGGTTTTCAGCTGTGCCACGAACGCGGCCAGCCAGGCGCCCGGAAGGAGGAGCCATGAAGCCGATTTTTGCCGTCTTGATGGCGGTAGCGGTGCTCGCAACGCTCCAAGCGAGCGCGCAGGAGGCGTCGACACCGCACGCCGCAACGCCGGGCCCGGCAAGCGAGCCCTATGACCCTGGACTCGGCGAGATCATGGCGCTCCAGCAGATGCGCCACATCAAACTTTGGTTCGCCGGCCGCGCCGGCAATTGGCCTCTGGCCGATTACGAGATCGACGAGCTGAAAGAAGGTTTCGACGCTGTCAACCAGCGGCTCGGCGGTGACATGGTGGAGAAGGCCGTCGCGGCCCGGATCGCCGCTCTTGAGAAGGCGGTCGAGGCCAAGGACCGCGCGGCCTTCGCAAACGCCTTCGACCAGCTCACCGCAGGCTGCAACAGCTGCCATCAGGCGCTGGATCATGCCTTCATCGTCATTCAGCGCCCGACCTCGCTGCCCTACAGCAATCAGTCCTTTGCAGCGCCTAAATAACGCCTCGCCCGCGTCAACGCGCCGCGCGTGGCGACATATGCGCGGCACATTTTGAACTAATATCTTAGCCCTGGGACGGTCTCTAACTTGCAGAAGGAGGTTCGACGATGGCCTATCGCGTTTATTCCGGCCCGCGTGGCTCGCAGTCCATCTCTCCGCTGGAGAAGGATCGTCACCTGTACAAGGAGTTCAGCCTCCTCGATGAGGCCATGAGTTGGGCGCGGCATATCAACGATAGCGGCCGCGTTGCCTTGCTAGTCGAAGGCGATGACGGCTCACGGCTGACCAAGCAGCAGATCGTGACGGCTCTCAAGAATCCCGAAACGACCGAGCCGCACAATCATGCGGCGTAAGCTCCTGGACCGCAGGCCGCCTCTTAGCGGTCGACGCTCGGCAACGCCGCGAGATCGGGAAGTTCGCGCAGCGGCGCAAGATCCGCATACTCATCCGGCATGCGCGCCCGGTTGACCCAGAACGCGTTGAAGCCGAACGACACGGCGCCCATCACATCCCAGCGGTTCGATGATACGAATGCAGTGTCGAACGGTGCCACCGCCAAGGCGTCGGTGACCAGCGCATAGACCTCCGGCCGCGGTTTGTAGCGGCGCATGGCGTCCACCGAAAGCACGGCGTCCAAAAGTCCGGCGAAGCCGGCCGCTTCGACGGCCGCTGCAAGCATGCGCGGCGAGCCATTGGAGAGGATGGCCAAGCGCGCGCCGCGCGCCTTAAGGTCGCTGAGAACCGTGCGGGCGTCGGCAAACGCATCGAGCTTGAGATAGGCGTCGAGCAGCAGCGGCCGCAGCGTTCGGTCGACCGAGGCGACGCGCGCGAATGCGTAGTCCAACGCACGCTCAGTTAGCGTCCAGAAGTCGACATAGCGGCCGGCAAGTGTCAGCGTCCAGGTATATTCGAGCTGCTTTGACCGCCAAATCTCCGAAAATCGCTCTGCTTCGGGCCCTGCCGCCGTGCGATGGCGCGCAATCGCGGCATGGACGTCGAACAGCGTGCCGTAGGCATCGAAGACATAGGCGTTAAACATGCCCAAACTCCTTCACCGCAAGAATGGTGACAAAGGTGGTGCCGTCGAGACAATAGGCCGACGGAAGGAATGATTCGATGCGCCGGCCCGCCGCCTGGACCAGGACGGTAACGTTTTTCGAGGACGACTGGCACGAGGACAATGTGCCGATCATGGGCCCGCGTACCCACGCGGCATGGCTCTGCACCTCGGTGTTCGATGGCGCGCGCGCCTTCGAGGGCGTCGCTCCCGATCTCGATCTGCACTGCGCTCGCGTCAACGAATCCGCCAAGGCAATGTGGCTCAAGCCGCTCGTCCCGACTGAGACGTGGATTGCACTCGTCCGCGAAGGCCTGACGCGCTTCGAGCGCGACGCGGAGCTTTACATTCGGCCGATGTATTGGGCCGAGGAGGCGGCGGTTGGCGCCGTGCGCCACGACCCCGACTCGACCCGCTGGTGCCTGACACTCTACATCGCGCCGTTTCCGAAGCGCGTGGGCACCGCCATCACGCTGTCGCCGTATCGGCGGCCGACGCGCGAGTGCGCCGTAGTCGAAGCCAAAGCCGGCTGTCTCTATCCGAACAATGCACGCGCGCTCATCGAAGCGAGCTCGCGCGGCTTCGACAATTGTCTGTTGTGCGACATGCTGGGCAATATAGCCGAGCTCGGTACCGCCAACATCTTCATGGCGAAGGACGGCGTTGTGTTTACGCCGGCTCCGAACGGTACGTTTCTCGCCGGCATCACGCGGGCGCGGGTCATGGCTCTGTTGCGCGCGGCCGGCGCCACCGTGGTTGAGACGACGCTGCGCTATTCCGATTTTCAGTCGGCAGATGAGATTTTTTCCACCGGCAATTACACCAAGGTGTCGCCGATTACGCGGATCGACGAGCGGGATTTGCAACCGGGCCCGTTCTATCTGAAGGCGCGCGAGTTGTACTGGGACTTCGCGCACGCGACGGCCTGACGGCGCCTAATCGGCATCAGGGCCGTGCACGGTCAATAGCGTCGGAATCGAGCGGCCGCGAATATCATAGACCCGTGCATAAACGACGCCTTCGCGCACGATATCGAAAAGGATCGGGGCATCGAGCTTGGCGCAATAGAACTCGCCGAGCGTGATGGCGAAGTCGGCGCCTTGCGGCTTCCAGATTGCCGAAAATTGCTCGCCCAACACCACTTGGACCGCCGGATGCGGTCCGCAGACTGCGACCTTCCAGTTTCCGTCGTGCGGCCGCTCGCCGCGCGCCGCAAGCAGCCGGCGCAATTCCAGTGAAGCCTGCCGCATCGACAGGCCCCAATAGTCGACCATGTAAAGCGGTCGCGCGCCCGCCACGCCGCCGGCAATATGGTTGAAGTCCGTGTACTCGTAGGGATGCAGGCGCACCATGTCGACGACCGGGGAGGCGAGGCCCGCAATCAGCACCGCAGCGCCCGCTGCTATGGCGGCCCGGCCATAGCGCCGCAGCCGCTCAACGATCCATGCCGCGGCGATGCCGCCGAGTACGGCAAACGGCGGGGTCAAGAACACAAAATGCCGGATGCCGTTATACATGGCCGGCCGCGTGGCGACCGCCACCACGACCGGCAATACGGCGGCGAGCACAACGGCCAACAGGGCGGCGCGGCGTCCGCCGGGGACGTCCGCGCGTCCGGCTTCGCCGCGCACTATTGCCACGATCGCACCGACCGCTCCGCAGAACCCCAGCGCTAGCATCAATTCGGGCAGCGTCAGCGCGGCGAGCGTCGGCACGTAACGGCGCGGCATGTCGGGAACCAGGATCAGTTGACCGGCGAACAGTTCGCGCCAAGGCTTTTCGAAAAAGTTGGAAAAGTATTCGACGGCGCGAAACGGGTTGAGCGGTGACATGACGGCCCACGGCCAAACCAGGCCCATGATCAGATAGGCGAGGATGGCGCCCGGAATGAACGGCACGAGGAATGAGCCCCATTCGCCGAGAGCGGGTTTCAGTCCGCTCGCGCGCGATCTGAGAGCGAGGATGAGCAGGAGCGGCAGCAGCGCATTGATCAGCGCAAAGCCGCCCATGACGCGCGATCCGATGGCGAGGCCGATGCCGATGCCGCACAGCGCGACGGTCGCCGCCGTTGCGCGCGGATATTCGTCGAACGCGCGCACGATGCCGAGCAGCGCGATCGCCATGGCCACCGCGAAGGGCGCGTCCTTCGCGTTCATGAACATATGACCGTAATAGAGCGGGCAAGCGGCGAGCAGTAGAAGCGCGATCAAACCGGCGAGCGAGCCGCCGAGACGCCGCCCCAGCCGCCAGGTGACGAAAAGGCCGACGAGGCCGACCGCGGCGCCAACCAACCGGCGCGTGTCAAACAGGTCGAAGGGCAGAACTTTTGCCGAGAGCGTGGCGAGAAGATCAAACCCGCCGCCATACATGTAGAGATTGACGAACGACAGCGCGCGCTTGTCGGCAAAGCCGGACTTGTAGAGCGAGACCAGCAGGCTGCCGTATTGCGAATGGGTGTAGTCGTCCCAGCCGAGACCATAGTCGCGAAAGGTGAACGCGGCGATTACGGCAACAACAACCAGCGTGGCGATCGCAAGCGCATCGAGCCGCCGCGCGACGGCAAAGGTGTTCGCAGACCCGCTGCCGGACTTCGCGGCAGCCAGCGACGTCATCGGAGGAATGGCGGATGAACGTTTCGTGGTGACGTTCAGCACAAGAATCTCATTGCATCCCGGGCAATGCGCATGGTGCCGCTCGATGCGGCGTTTTGGCGGCGCTGCGGCAAAAAGCGGGACCGAAGGTCCCGCTCATTCACGTCCGTCGCGCCGGTGGGCGCTATTTAATCGCCGCCTCATACATCTCGGCCACGTGGTCCCAATTGACGAGATGATCGAGGAACGCTTTCAGGTAGTCCGGCCGCCGGTTGCGGTAGTCGATGTAGTAGGAATGCTCCCACACGTCGCAGCCGAGAATCGGCGTGGCGCCGTGCACGAGTGGATTCTCGCCGTTCGGCGTCTTCGTCACCGTGATCTTGCCGTCCTTCACCGCGAGCCAACACCAGCCCGAGCCGAACTGAGTGACGCCGGCTTGGACGAAATCCTCTTTCATCTTGGCAATAGGGCCGATGTCGCTGGTGATCTGCTTTTCGAGCTTGCCGGGCAGCTTGTCGCCGCCGCCGCCTTTTTTCATCCATTTCCAGAAGTGGATGTGGTTGTAGTGCTGGCCGGCGTTGTTGAAGAGGGCTTGGCTCTTGCCGAAGGTACCCTTCACCACTTCCTCGACCGGCTTGTTCTCCCACTCCGTTCCTTTGGCCAGGTTATTTCCGGCCGTCACGTAAGCCTGGTGGTGCTTGTCGTGGTGGTATTCGAGGGTCTCGCGGGACATGTGCGGAGTGAGGGCGTCGTAGGGATAAGGAAGGTCGGGGAGGGTGAAAGCCATGGGGGTCTACTCCTGAATGTGAAACCGGACCGGGGCGCGGGGCGTATCCGTGAAACTGCCAAGGGAAGGCAAGGTTTCCCCCTTTAAATAGGCCGAACCGGCGGGTTTGGGCAATGTCTGACGCGGCAAAGCTGCGGGCCATCGCGGACAACGCCGGCCGCGCCCCAGGCGGCGCTTGGTAACAACTCAGGAATAAGTTCTTGCACCGTGGCGAGATGGCGGCCAAAATACGTTTTTATGTCGCCGGCGTCTAAAGAGGGGGTGGAAGACGGCGTCATGTCAGTGTTCTTGTTGCTTTTGGGTGTTGTGACGACGGCCGCCGGCTTGGCCCTCGTAGCGTCGGGCACGACCACCGACACCGATATCATTACGCCAGGAACGATCACGGCCGTCGGCGGACTCCTTCTGGTGGGGATTGGACTGGTCGTTCGCGAGTTGCAGCGGATCGAGCAGGCGCTACGTCCCGCACACCCCGGTGAAGCGCCCGCCGTTGCCGCGGCCGAACCGCCGGCGCGCATTCCCTTTCCGCCCAAGCCAAAGGCGAATTCACAGCCGGAGCCGCTTGTCGCCGACACAACTCCGCCATCGCCAGCGGCTCAACCGGTGCCCGCCGTCCCGCCGTCGCCTTCAGCCGCCCCATCGCCTGCCGCCACACCTGCGGCGGCGGTGGCCGAGGATGGTGCGTTTGAACGCTTGC
The DNA here is from genome assembly GCA_050010955.1 of Xanthobacteraceae bacterium. Lineage (GTDB taxonomy): Bacteria > Pseudomonadota > Alphaproteobacteria > Rhizobiales > Xanthobacteraceae > BOG-931. The sequence goes on from JBEKJZ010000013.1 coordinate 43,096, forward strand.
GAGTAAAGTTCCCGACTCTGGCCCGGCTTGAAAATGGCACGGTCGTTGATAGGCCCGATGTTCCCATGGTAACGCAGCCGCTGGCTCCTGCGGAAGGAAACGTGGGCGAGGTGAAAAAAGCGGCCGCCGTCGCTGGAGGGCGAACGAACGGCGCCGCGCCCGCTCGCGTGGCGCCGCGGCTCGACACGAAAACTCGCCCGGCTGCGCTCGATAGAGCGAAAACTTCCGTGTTCAACGCCTTTTGGCCCGCAGCTCCGCGACGGGATGCGCCGATGGCGCCGACCCACGTTGCCGCGCCCGCGCCGCCGCCTCCAAGCGAGCCGGCTGCCGTCCGTGAAACGGCCCACGATTCCAACCCCGCGGCCGGCGACGTTGCCGCCCCGGTCTCTGCCCTGAAATCCGGAGTGGTCGAGGGGATGGCCTATACCCTCTACTCGGACGGATCGATCGAGGCGCAACTGCCACAAGGCAAGTTGCGTTTCGGTTCGATCACTGCACTGCGCAATCACATCGAGCGTGGCGTGTAGCTTCCGGGCCGCGACTTGGACGCGAGGCCTCGAGCTTTTTCATCGCCCGCGGCCTGTTTCGCGGCTCGTTGCCGCTTGAGAAATTCAATCTGCGAAATTCTGTATAAGCGCGAATACAGCTTGAATATTCAACTATTGTCGCCCGAGCAGAGCTGCGTTTTTTCTTTAACATCTAAGATTTTCTAGTATAGACTTCGACGCACGTCCGGCATCGTCACGCCAAGATTTGCAATCTGTCGATGCCCTTCTTGGCTCGAATCTGTACGGGGCGAACGCCTTGAGCCAAGGCGGCGGCATGGGGACAGGCCGCAACTCTCGAGAGATCAGACCGAATATGGCCGAGAATTCAGGCGAGAGCGGTTACATTCAGCTGACGGCGAACATCGTTTCCGCCTACGTCAGCAATAACACCGTTGCAAGTGCGGAAATACCGAATCTGATTGCCCAGGTGTACTCCGCATTAATGCGGATTTCGAGCGGCCAAACGGCGCCGCCGGCAGAACCGCTCAAGCCGGCCGTGGCGGTCAAGCGATCCGTCACGCCCGAATACATTGTGTGCCTCGAAGACGGCAAGAAGTTCAAATCGCTCAAGCGCCACCTGCGAACCCAGTACGGCATAACGCCGGAGCAATATCGCGAGAAATGGGGATTGCCGCCCGATTACCCCATGGTCGCGCCCAATTACGCCGCGGCACGCTCGCAGCTCGCCAAGCAGATGGGGCTCGGCCAGCAGCGCCGCCGCCGCAAGGAGCGCGGCTGACCTGCTGCATCGGCTGTTTTCATCCGCTCAACGCTGCAGCACGCCGATCGCCCGGTTGGCAAAGCTGAGCCGCTCCGCCATCACCCTGACAACATAAGCCAGCAGCGCCTGGCTCAGCGCCGGGTGCTCACGTTTGATGCGTTCAAAGGCCTCCGCATCGAGTTCGTACAGCACGCTCGCGGCCTCGGCTTGGATCGTCGCGCTGCGCGGCGACCGGGTTATGAGGCCCATTTCGCCGACCGTGGTATGCCGGCCCAGGCTGCGCACACGCATGCTGCGCCCTTCAGGCAGATCAACAATGATGCCGACGCGGCCCTCGAGGATGAAATGCATCGCGGCGGCCGCATCGCCTTGCCGGGCTATGATGTCGCCAGCCCGCACTTCGAGGCGCCGGCAATATTCGGCCAAGTGATCGGCAAGCTGCGGGTCGCCGAGCGCTTCGGACAACCACGCGCGCAACGATCGTGTCTCACTGCCTTCAGCGCGATGCGCCTCGATGATCGCATGCTCGCAGGATTCCAGCGCTCGATCGAGATCGGGCGCGACGGCAATATCATCCGAAATGAATCTGGCGGCGCGGAACGATCGTTCCAATTCCGGCGTGAGGTTGACGAGAACGATTCGTGCGCCGGCTTCCGTTGCCACCTGCTTGATTTGTGTGAAGCTTTGCGTCGCCGACGAATCGATGCCGGTCACGCGGCGGAAATCGAAGATCAGGAAACGGCAATTCGGTTGCTGCGCAAGCAATGCCTTGACGTGCTGGTAAAGCCGATTGGCCGAACCGAAGAACAAATAGCTCTGCAACGCCATGCCCTGAATCTCCCGGCCATGGTCGGCCAGCAGAGCTTGCTCGTGCGTTCCGCGATCGAGCGAAGAGCGGTACTCCGTACCATCGAAACTGAACTTGATCGCGTTCACGCGACTGGCGCTTAACGCAAAGGTGGCGCAACCGATCACCACACCGATCAGGACGCCGGCAATAAAGCCCACATTGACGATGAGCAGCGCGATGGCGATCAGCGACAAATATTCCAGGCGCAGCAACTGCCACGAGGAACGGATAATCCATTGATAGACCAGGCCGCCACCAAGATAGAACAGCAGGCCGGCCAGGACATATTTGGGCACATAGCCGAGAAATCCGGGATCGGCGACGAGCACGGCCGCCGAGATCGCGGCGACCGTGAGCCCGGATATCCGGCTCGTTGCCCCGGCCACGCGGACCAGCATGGAACGGCTTAATGATGTGCAGCTCACATATCCGCCCAGCGCGGCGGTCGCAATATTGGCAAGCCCGAGCACTTTGAGATCGCGCTCGATATTGGCCTCGGTGCGGCTTGCAATCTCGATGGCGGTCGTGTTGAGCAAAAAGTTTATGACGGTCACGAACATGACGGCGAGCAGATCGCCGGCCAGCGCCGGTAATGCCGTCCAGGAAAAGCCGCGCAGGGCGCCGGGTTGCCAAGGCGAAATGAGCCCGGCCATCGGCTGCGGCCGGAACATCCAGCCCTCGGCCTGAGCCACCACGAGCGGCGAGCCGGTCAAAACCAGAAACAGATATGTCGCCGCGATTGCCGCGAGCAGCACGCCGGGGAGAACAAAGAGGCTCTTGGAGCGACGTAGCGCAATAAACAACGTGATCGCCACAATGAGCCCGGCGGCGAGCTTGGCGGCGACCGCGGCGTCGAGGAACGCTCCGATATTGGTGAGTGCCGGGCGTTGATCCGTCACCACCTGCATCGCGCCGGTGATCATCAACCACCCGGTGGTACCGAGAAAGCCGCCGATGACCGGATAAGGGACGAAACGAATGGCGCGGCCCGCGTGGGTGAACCCGAGTACACAAAGCAGCAATCCGGTGAGTGCGGTCGTCAACGACATGGCGATAAGGGTCGGCGCAAGCAGATCGGTGCCGCCATGCGCGACCAGCCGGTGGACGAGGGTCGCCACCATCGCCGCCATGACCACGGAAATGGAACTGTCCGGTCCGGCAACCGCGAAAGGAAGCGAACTGCGCAACGCGACAATCGATCCGCCCAGAGCGGCTGACAAGAATGTCACCGCCACGCCATAGGACAGCACATGCTCCAGCGGCCCGGTGAAAATCAGCGCTGCATACGACAAACAATAGGCGATCGACAGGATGCTGCAGATCATGCCGGCAAATACGTCGGTCAGCGCCGCGCGAAACTTTTGGTTACTGAGCGGGCTCTCCATCCCGACACGGCTGACGGCCATCTTTGACCTTCCCGGGCGCCGACGCTTGAGCCCCGAGTAGACTTACAACACCATCGCAGATGTGGCTAGAATTCCGCGCCTCAGCGGAGCTGAGCAGGCGACCGCATTGTCACACGGCGACGGTCAGGGCAGCGCACGCGTCCGCACGAATGCGCTCCACCATTGAGCGGAAGCCGTTCGAACGTTGCGGCGTCAGATGCTCGCGCAAGCCCATTTTTTCGAACAGCTGGAGCGCATTGATGCTAAGAATGTCTGTCGCGTTCTTGCCGGAAAAGATGGCGAACAGGATCGCGATCAGGCCGCGCACGAGGTGGGCATCGCTGTCGCCCGCGAATGTGAGCACCGGGCCGCCCGCGCCATTGGGACGGACGCTGGTTTCGAGCCAAACCTGGCTCGCGCATCCCTGCACCTTATTGGCGTCGCTATGCGCCGCTGCCGCGAGCGGAGGCAGTTCGCGCCCCAGCTCGATCAGATAGCGATAACGATCGTCCCAATGGTCGAGGGTTGAGAAATTATCAATGATATCGTCGATGTCGGCCATCGCGGCAGCGGTCCTTCGTCACCCTTTATATAGAGCGCCGATCCGGCCAGGTCGATGTTGTCGCGGGCGCCATTGTTGCGCGGCCGAGCGCGGCCATTCTCGAACCGTGCTCTACCACCCGCACGTGAGGCGGGCGGTGTTGGATTATGCGGAGGGTTTACTGTCTTTGCGCGGCGCCGGGCCACGCCAAGCCGGCGCCAGATCGGCTGGGGTCAGGGTGTTTTGCGAGGTCCGTTCTGGCACCGATTTCTCCGGCGTCGCTTTAGCGCTACTGCTGCCTCGCGGCGTGCCGTTTGTCAGCGAGCCGGTCTCGCGCGACGCGAGCGCCTCGCTCAAGAAATCGTAAAGCATCTTGGCGCCCGCCTGCGCCTTGTAGCCGATGGCCGTTGCTACCTGCGAGCCGACCGTGCAGGCGTCGGGCTGGCGGGTGCAGAAGCCGCGGAGATCTCCGACTGTAGCGGACGCCGCCGAGAGGGCCTCGGAAGCGCCGACCTCGGTCCGCGACGCGTCTGGTTGCACGGAGCCGCTGGGCAACAGCACCAGCACCAAGCCGAGCCAGAACGCCATTCGCAACAGAAAGAACATGAGACCCGCATCCCCTGCGGCTGCTATTGCCGCATGAGAGCGGAACCTAGCAGGCAGCCTTGAAAGCCGCGTTGGCGGTGCAGGGACGTTTTTGCCCATAATCGAGCAGAATACGCCGCAAATTTTCGCGCAGTTTGAAAAAATGGAATTTACCTAAAATTTGCGCGAACGCATACCGGGGCGGACTTTGGCAGTGTTCTCGCCGCCAGCAAGCGCCTTGGTCCGACGGCCTTTTGCAAATACCGGCACGCACGGCAAATATAGTTCGGGTCGTCCGGCAACGGCCCGTTCACCATGATGGGCGATTCCCGCCTCTTCGCGCCGGCGCCAAGCGCGGTCGGCGGCGCTGCTCTGCGGTCGGCGCGCGGCGCCTTAGCGTTCGCTTAAGTGGCGTCTGACACGATCCGGCACAGAAAAGGGGAGCGCGTCTGCAAAGTCAGGCGTGCAAAACGGGACCGTGGGCCTCTTCGCGCCAGTACGTGATTACGTTGAGAGTCTGGTGCACCCGTCGGCGCGGCAGAATGCGTCGATCGCGGCGCGGCATCGCGCCTTCATCGCGCCGCGACTGGTCGGCAGCATCGTCGCCTTGGCGGCGTTCCCGGCTTATCTGATCGTGCGCGGCGCGCCGAGCACGATCGAGCTGATGGTGTTTGCCTGGCTGGTCGTCCCGATCCTCATCGCCTACTTTCTTTCCCGCACCGGCCGCTACGAGAGCGCCCATGTGCTGTCGTCGCTCGCCTTGACCGGACTGGTGACAGTGGTGGCGGTATCCAGCGGCGGCATCACCTCCTTTGCCGCCGCTTGGCTTGTCATCGTGCCGCTCGAGGCGACGCTTGCGACGTCGCGCCGCGTCGTCGCGATCGCTTCGATCTTCGCCCTTGCTGCCGCCGGCCTGCTGGTGGTTGCCGGTGAACTCGATCTGTTGCCGGCGTCCGCAGCGAGCGGCAATGCGGCGCTCGCTGCACTCGGTATCGTGTCCGCCGCGCTTTGCGCTACAGGGCTCGCGCTCGCCGCGGCGGCGCTCGCGCGCAGCAATGGCTGGGTGTCGTACGCCGAGGATGATCGATACCGGTTGCTGGCCCGCAACATGACCGACGTGATCATGCGCTACGGCCGCGACGGCGGCGTTCAGTTCGTATCGCCGGCGGCGGCATCGTTGTTCGGGCGCCGTGTCCTCGACTTGCACGGGCAGGGTTTGTTCGCCCGCGTCCATATTGCCGACCGCCCCGCTTATCTGACTGCGCTCGGCGATGCAGCAGCGCTGGGAGAGAGCCGCTCCGTCGAGTTTCGCGTACGGCGGGACAGTTCCGACGCCACTGGGCGATCGCCGGCGGAATTCGTCTGGGTTGAGATGCGCTGCCGGCCGCTTCAACAGACGGTGGTCGAGGTCGCCGGCGATGACCGCCGTGAAGTTGTTGCCGTGCTTCGTGATGTGACGGACCGCAAACGGCAGGAGCAGGCGCTTGAGGACGCGCGCAGCGAGGCCGAACGCGCCAACGCCGCCAAGAGCCGTTTCCTCGCGACCATGAGCCACGAATTGCGGACGCCGCTCAACGCCATTATCGGCTTCTCGGAAATGTTGACGCAGGAGAGGGCGCTGACGCTCGACGCTGGACGCCGCCACGAATATGCCGGCCTCATCAACGATTCCGGGCACCACTTGCTCGCCGTCGTCAATGGAATTCTCGATATGTCGAAAATCGAGACCAACAATTTTGCGATCACGCCGGAGCCGTTCGCGCCGGCGCAGGTCATTGCCGACTGCTGCGATCTTCTAGCGCTGCGGGCGCAGGAGGCGGGCGTTCGGCTCGAAAAAACGCCGACCGGGGAGCTGCCTGAATTGGTCGCCGACAAGCGTGCGCTGCATCAAATCCTGCTCAACCTGTTGTCGAACGCAATCCGTTTCACCGACCGTGGCGGCAAAGTCACGATCGGCGCTCGTGCGGAGGCCGGAAGCATCGTCTTCGTGGTCGAGGACACCGGTGTAGGGATTAGTGACGAAGATTTAGCCCGCGTCGGCGAGCCGTACTTTCAGGCGCGCGCTTCCTACGACCGCCGCCACGGCGGCACCGGTCTCGGACTTTCCATCGTCAAGGGGCTGGTGCGCCTGCACGCCGGCGAGATCAACATCCACAGCCGGATCGGCGAGGGTACGCGCGTGTCCGTGCGCCTGCCGCTCGATTGCGAGTGCGCAGCGCCGGGAAACGTGCATTCCAATCCGCTTCCACTACCGGTCCATTTGCCGACGCGCACAGCGGCTCGCCCGACGAGCCCGGCGCGAGTCGGCGAAGAAGCCGCATCACGCGTCGACATTCGGGTGAAGAAAAGTGCGTAACCGCCGCAACCATGGTCGCCGCGCAGTGGCGGGCGCCGCAAGCGTGCTCGTAGCGCTCGGATTGCGCGTTTGGCGGAAAGCCGCCGATCGTCCCGTCGATTGGCTGGCGATCCTCGGCGCCGGCGCGGTGAGCCTTGTCATCGTTGTCAACGCGGTTTTTCTGCAAACCGGTCCGCACCCGACGCCATTCTTCGCCGTGCCGACTTCGCCGCCGCGGGCGGCCGACAACCGTCCCAACGTTGTGGGCGTGGCAACGCCCAAGCCTGCGGAACCAGTCGCCGCGCGTCCGGCCGCCGGCCTGCGAACACCGCAGATTGTCTCGGCGCGGCGCAACGATCCGATCGCCGACCTAATCGGGTCGCCGTCGCGCGTCATGGCGGTGCAGCGCGTCCTGTCCGATTTTGGCTACGGCCAGATCAGGCCCTCTGGCATTCTCGACGAACCGACCAGCGCCGCGATCGAGAAATTCGAGCGCGAGCACAAATTACCGGTGACCGGGCGGCTCTCCGATCGCCTGCTGAGCGGGCTTGCCGTCATGGCCGGCCGGCCGCTGGACTAGCAGGTGTTACAGGGGCCGGACTCGTTGCCCCGTCCCGGAACCACGGGAATATTTGTGGCTTACGTCTGACCGAGGCATATCTCGATCGTTCCACCATACGGGCCGCGCCATGCGCCTAAAGACCGCACTTTGGGTCGCCGCCTATCTGCGGCGCTGTCAAGTCGAGGGCATTTCCGGCGTCGTGCGCAGGCGCGGAGCGGAAGAGGCCGGCGCCGTATTCGTTCGCATCAGCAGGCTCGACGGCACCTCGGACCTGTTCGGTCCGGCGCCGCAAAGCGCGTTCGACGCGGCGCAAGGGGCGACGCGGGCGTTCTCCCCGAGCCTTGCCACGCAATCGGCGCCCGATGCGGCGGTCGACGCCTATCTCGCGCGACAGGTGAAATTCGATCCGGATGTTTGGATCATCGAGGTGGAGGATCGCGCAGGGCGAAATTTTCTCGATGTCGTGACCGGTTGAACGTCCGAATGAGTTTCGCTCACTCTCTGAGCAGAACCCGACTCAAGAAGCATTGCGGCGTTCGTTCGTTCGCGGTGCAGGAGCAGTGCGCGGGGCCGCCGGCGCGGCGCGCGCACCCCGGCGCATCACTTCGTCCCAGGTGAGTGGCTGGTGCTTGGCTCCGGCACGTTCGTTCTGCGGCAGCGCCTGCCAGATTTCGACCATGCCTTGCGCCGCCTGCGGCGTCATCGCGTCATAGAGCGCGGCAAGCGCATGGACGCGCTCCACAGAATGGCCGACGGCGGGATTGACGAACAACAGGATGCGATGCAGCACATCGCGCGCCAAGCCGAGTGCTTTTCCCGCCACCGCGACCGGCTCGCCCAGTTCGTCGCGCGCCATGCGCCGTGCCTGCTCGCGAGAAATTCGCAGAGAGCGTGCGAGCAGTTGTGCGAACTCCTCGTTGTTGCCGGCGAGCGCCGCGGCTTCGAACCGCCGGCCGACCGATGGATCGAATGAAACGCCGACACGTCCGGCCGGAACGGGAGCGACCACGTCGAAATTGAGCAAGACTAGGCGCCGCTCTTGCGCATTCGCGGTAAAGAACAGCTCGTTGAGTACGCTGGCGGTGGTCCGATCGATCACATGGGGCGCGTCCGTGAACCGTTCGCCTTGGCGCAAGGTGGCATCTTCTACAGCCGGCATCGCGGCAGGATGCGGCACGGCCGGGTCGACCCCGCCGGTCGGAAGCGAATGCGCGCCCGACTCGCCGGCAACGTCCGCGACATTTTCGGTCAACCATTGCAAGACCCGCGCCGGCGCCGTGCGATAGCCAGCCAGCCGCTTCGCCACGGCGATACGCGTCGGTACATCGACCGCTTCGAGCAGACGCAGCGCCAGCTCGGTATAATGGCGCTCCTCATCAGGCGTATGAGCGAGCCTGTGCACGTAAAGGTCGGTGAGCACGCGTAGCAAAGTCGACCGCACATCGACACTGTTACGTAAGCCGAAATCTGTGAGACCCTCGAGGCCGAAGAGGTTCTGCGCTGCCATTTTACGCTACTCAACTGCAACTGCGTCCGGACCAGACCGGGCCCCACGGACCGCCTCGGCAGCCTAAATTGCCGCCGTTAGCGGAGCGTTAACCCTGCATGCCGCTTATTCGGAGCAACGCCGATGCGGGCGCATCGGGGCAGGGTCCGCTGCCCGGCAGGCAGCGGAGGACGGGTCGCCGCCAACATGGGCACCATTGTAAAATTCCCCGATGAGGGGCGCATCGTCCGCTTCGGCCGTGCGGACATGCCGGATGAGTCCGCGACGGTCATCATCCTTCCGGTCATCCGGGTCGAGCGACACGGCGAGTTGCGTGCGGCAGACGCCGAACCTCACACGCATCCGCCCGCGGACAATAGCGGTCGACGGCGCGTCAGACGCCGCTGATGAGGCTACTGTTGCGCCGGCTCGATGCGGCACTGCGCACCGGCAAGCGCACGGCGCGCCATGACCATGAGTCCGGGCTCCGGCGCCAGCACCCGTAACACGATCAGCCCCGTCTTGGTCGGCGACTCGATGATCAATCGGTCGGCGGCGGTCACGTCCTCCTCCTCGGGCATTTCCGCATGCTGCTCGGCTGTCATGAGATCGAGTTCGATCGCGCGGCGCCCGGCGGCGCGGTCGTTGATCGCGTAATAGGCGACGCTGTTGCGCGTGTAGAACGTGACCGAGGTGTAGGCCAGGCTCACCGGCGCGTTGAACTTGAGCGCCGCTCTGGAAAGATCGTATCGGCACACCGCGACCGCAAAGGCCGGATCCATGAACGGCATAATCGCGGCTTGGGCCGTCGGCGGGGCGAGTGGCACCGTGGCGTTGACGGGCGCGAGCGGCGCCAGCCGCGAATAGGCGTCTTGCGTCGCCGCCTGCGGCATCGCCAGCACGGTCGAAAGATGTACGATGCCAGCCAGCAGCAGGGCGCCGAGAATCCACAGCGGTAGCCGGATCATGAGCAGCCCTTTCGCACGATCGCCGGCATCGGCCCTTCCTTCGTGGTGCGCATCGCGACGCCGATCGGCGTATCGTAGAGCCGCCAGACCAGGACGAATTTTTCGATGCCGCCGCTCGGCAGCCAATTTCCCGGCCGCGCACGCGGGCCGACGTTGATGGTAAAGCGTCCGCTGGCGTCGCGCACCACTTCGGCGCTGGTGAAGCCGTGCCGGTCGATCGAGTTGGCGACGAGCCGGCCGTCCGGGTCGTAGAGCGTCACCGTCCAGTAGCGCGCCGCCGGGCTCATGCCGCTGATGACGAAGGTGCAACGCCCGTCAAAAGCGGTTCCGGCATCGTCGGTGTGTGCATAGAAGGCGACACCGTCACCAGTGCCGATCGGCAGTTCGCCGGTGCGGGCGATCGTCGCGCGAGCATAAGGATCGATGTCGACCGACCCGCTCTTCGGCCAAGCCGTCCAGGCGCCGATGGTCAGCGAACCGAAGGCAACACCGCGCGTCAGCGTCTGCCAGGTCGCGCCGAGCCCGATGACGGCGGCGAGCAGTAAGGTGAAACAGGAACTGAAGAACAGGCGCACGTTCGACCCGATCGAATGATATTATCTCGCGAGCACGGCTTGCTAGTCGCGGCGGGCAGTTCCGGCAGGCTGCGGGCTGTTCGCCGCCGTGAGAGGGTTGGGGCGATACTCGCCGCCGCCAAGCGGGCCGAGCGCGCCAAGGGTTGCAGCGGGGGCGGTCTGCACCGCCATCGCCCTGCTGGCGTCGTCGAGCAGATGCTCGACGTGGACGAGAGCCTGGGTTCCCTTGCGGGTGAGCAGGATTTGCTGCGGCGCTTGGCCGCCCTCCAGCGACGCGTCGGCGACCGTCGGAGCGTGTTGCGGCGCCGGCAGGCCGGGCAACGGCCGCAATTCGATACCCTGATGCGCATAAGCCATGATGTTGTGCCAGACCAGCGCCGGGATCGTGCCGCCGGTCATACGCTTGGTCGGCGAATAATCGTCGTTGCCCATCCAGACCGCGCCGCAGAAATTTCCCGTGTAGCCGACGAACCAGGCATCGCGCCAGCCGTTGGTCGTGCCGGTCTTGCCGGCGACTTTGATGCCGTCGAGTTGCGCCCGCCGCCCGGTCCCGTTTTCGACGACCGAGTTCATCATACCGATCATTTCCAGCGCGACCTGCGGCGAGATCACCTGCTGCGGCCGTTTGCCTTCGCGGTCGAAGCGCCACACCAATTCGCCGGTGCCGGTGCGCACCTCGAGCGCCGCATGCGGCGTGACCGCCTTGCCGAGATTGGGGAAGGTGGCATAGGCGACGGCGTGTTCCAGCACGTTGACCTCGTCGGCGCCGATCGGCAGCGACGGGGTGTCCGGCAGCGGCGTCCAGATGCCGAAATTGCGCGCGGTCTGAATGATCTTGGCGCGGCCGAGCTTGGGGTTGCCCTCGCCGAGCGCGATCGAAAGCTTGACTGGAATGACGTTGATCGAATGGGTGATGGCCTGGGTCAGCGTTATCGATCCGGAATAACCGCCGGAATAGTTGTGCGGACACCAATTGCCAATGCACACCGGCGAATCGACCACGACCGAGTTCGGCGTGAAGCCGTTCGCCAGGGCGGTGGCGTAGACATAGGGCTTGAACGAGGATCCCGGCTGGCGCAACGCGTCGACCGCGCGGTTGAACTGGCTGGCGCCGTAGTCGCGCCCGCCGACCATTGCGCGCACCGCGCCGTCGAGATCGGCGATGACGACCGCCGTTTGGCTGGCGCCGTAATCGTGACCGTACTGGCGCAACGCGGATTCGACCTCGCGTTCGGCATAATGTTGCACGTTGGGATCGAGCGCGGTGCGCACAACGAAGAAGCTTTCGTTCACCGATTTCGGGAACGTGTCGACCAGCTTGCGCATCTCGTCGAACGCCCAGTCGAGGTAATAATTCGGCGCGTCCTCCTGGCGGCGGTCGATCGTCGTGGCCGGATTGCGCCGGGCGCCGTAGACCTGACCCTCGGTCATGAATCCGGCGTCGACCAGATTGTCGAGCACGACGTTGGCGCGGGCGCGCGCCGCGGGCAGGTTGACCAGCGGCGAGAATTTGCTCGGCGCCTTGAACAGCCCGGCAAGCATCGCCGCCTCCGGCAGCGTCACGTCGCGCACCGACTTGCCGAAATAGTATTGCGCCGCGCCGTCGACGCCGAAGGCGCCGCCGCCGAGATAGGCGCGGTCGAGGTAGAGCTTGAGAATCTCGTTCTTGGATAGCCGCGTCTCCAGCCAGGTGGCGAGGAAGGCCTCGTTGATCTTGCGCTCGAGCGTGCGCTCGTTCGACAGGAACAGGTTCTTGGCGAGCTGCTGGGTGATGGTCGAGCCGCCCTGCACCACGCCGCCGGCCCTGGCATTGGTCATGAGCGCGCGGAAGGTGCCGTAGAAGTCGATGCCGTAATGTTCGTAGAAACGCCGGTCCTCGGTCGCCAGCACCGCCTTGATGAGGTGGTCGGGCATGTCCTCGAGCAGCACCGAATCGTTGTGCTTGATGCCGCGGTTGCCGACCTCGTTGCCGTAGCGGTCGAGGAAGGTGACGGCGAGCTCGGATTTCTTCAGCCAGTCCTCGTCCGAGGTCTCGCGGAAGGCGGGGACCGCGAGCGCCAGCATGAGCAGGAACACGGCGGTGCCCCAAGTGGCGGCTTCCGACAGCGGTTCCACGATGAGCCAGCGCCGCCAACCGGCGACATGGCAATGATCCATGATCGCGGTGAACCGCTCGTACAGCTCACGCGCCCATTTGCCGCTCTGGAACACGGCGGAATCGATGCGCGCGTCGAGATCGAGCAGCAGCCGCTTGAACTTGCGCCGCCAGTCGTTACCCGATTCGGGGAACAGGTCCGTCACGCGTTGCGTACTCCCGGAACGGGTGCGGCCCCGTCCTTGTCGATTCCGTCAATGAGATTTAGCCGAGCCGGCGGCGCGGGCCAATGACGTGTCGGTGACAGTGTGAATGGAAATTGGGGGCAAATTGGGCGTAAGAACCTTGCCGGCGGCCCGTCGCCGGCGCGGAGAACAGATGGCAACCGATCAAAGCCCCGAGGACATCCCGTTTTGGCGGCGTAAGTCATTGGACGAAATGACCGATTCTGAATGGGAGAGCCTCTGCGACGGTTGCGGCCGCTGCTGCCTCAACAAGCTCGAAGAGGAGGGAACCGACCGCACCTATTATACCGACGTCGGTTGCCGCTTGCTGGACGGCGATACCTGCCGCTGCCGCGACTATCCGCACCGGCTGGAAAAGGTGGAGGATTGCGTGCAGCTCACGCCGGAGAGCCTGAAAACCATCACCTGGCTGCCGCCGTCCTGCGCCTATGTTCTCGTTGCCGCCGGCAAGGACCTCTATTGGTGGCATCCGCTGGTCTCCGGCGATCCCGAGAGCGTCCATGCCGCGGGCGTCTCGGTGCGCGGCCGCGTCGGCGCCAGCGAGAAGGACGTGCCCGACGAAGACCTCGAAGACCACATCGTGAGCTGGCCGTTGCGGCTGCGGAAGGCGGCGCGGCGGCGGTAGCGAGGCGCACGTGACTCGGGGGTCAGCTCCAGCACCTTCAGCTTGGCGCGCGGCTGCAGAATTCGGCGGCGAAACGGTGTAGATAATCAAGCGTCCGGGAGCAGAGTCAGCGAATGAGAAAATGAGGAGATGGGAATGAGTGGGCTCGGCGGATTGAACAAGACTCCCGACGGCGTGGTCATCGGCCTCGTTCAGTTGCAGCTGCCGACGATTGTCAACAAAGGCGATCTGGCGGCGCAGACGAAAAAAATTTGCGCCATGGTGCAGAAAGCGCGCAAGGCAATGGCGACCATGGACCTTGTGGTGTTTCCCGAATATTCGCTGCACGGCCTGTCGATGGATACCAACGCCGAGCTGATGTCGCGGCTCGATGGACCGGAAGTGGCGAGCTTCAGAAAGGCGTGCGCGGAGAACCGCATCTGGGGCTGCTTTTCCATCATGGAGTACAATCCCGACGGCAACCCCTATAACAGCGGCATCATCATCGACGAGCGCGGTGAAGTGAAACTCTATTACCGCAAGATGCATCCTTGGGTGCCGGTCGAACCCTGGGAGCCGGGTAACCTCGGTATTCCGGTGTGCGACGGCCCGAACGGCAGCAAGGTCGCGCTCATCATCTGCCACGACGGCATGTTCCCCGAGATGGCTCGGGAATGCGCCTACAAGGGCGCCAATATCATGCTGCGCACCGCCGGTTACACGGCGCCGATCCGGAACGCCTGGCACGTCAGCAATCAGAGCAACGCGTTCACCAACCTTATGTACACCGCGAACGTCTGCATGGCTGGCACCGACGGCGTGTTCAATTCCATGGGCGAAGGCATGATCGTCAATTTCGACGGTGTGCCGCTCGTCACCGGCAACGGCGTGCCCGATGAGATCATCACCGCCGAGGTGCGGCCAAAGCTTGCCGACGAGGCGCGGCGGATCTGGGGCGTGGAGAACAACATCTACCAATTCGGCCATCGCGGCTTTGTCGCGGTCAAAGGCGGAGCGCAAGATTGCCCTTACACCTACATGCGCGATCTGATGGCGGGCCAATATCGCTTGCCTTGGGAGGATGAGGTGCAGGTGACCGATGGATCGAGCTGCGGTTTCCCGATCCCCAATCGGGGCTATGGCACGTAGCTGCTTGCAATATGGCTCTATTGGCAGGCAATCGCCTTCACCGCATCGGCGGCGCCGATGACGTTGAAGTCGAGCAGCGTAGCGCCCGCGCTCGGAAGATTGATCTCCACTCGCAAACGCTTTGCGGCGACGACATCGGCGACCGGGTCTTCATTGCCGAATTTCGGCAACAGCATCGCGTGAGCGCCGTTTCTGCCGATAACTTTCAGCTTGTAATCACGAACGGCGCCGTCATCAAAGCGGTAGCGGGTCGCGATCGCCTTAGCGTGCTTCGCCCTCGGCAAAGAGGTGAACAGGATCATCAGCTCCGCATGCGCGGGCCGGGCCGGGGCCCCGCCTGCGCACGTGATAATCAATGCCGTCGTGACGGCTTTGCCCTGCATCACCGGATTGGATTTCGGCAGGGTCAAGGCGAAGCGCGACACGCGCTCGGTCAATTTGTCCCGCTCGGCCTCGATTTTCCAGGCCGCGGCGTTTTGGGCGGGCGCCTCACCAGAACCGGGAACGACGGCGAGGAAAGACGCTGCCACCCATAGCAACGCCAGCGGCAATATTGGCCTGCTGCCGAGCAACGGTTTTCCCCCCGATCCGCCACCGGGCCGTTAGCCTATGATGCAGCGGATTGAGATAAAAGCCCCGGCAGCGGCAGAAACTGCCCTAAATCAGCCGTTCACGCCCGGTTCACTGCCAAGCGCCTAGTATCTTCTTGCCGAGGTTCGCGACTTTGCCGCACGCTTGCGTGCGAATATCGGAATGAGCGACACGAGCGATTTTTGACCGCGTCGATGTTTGGATTTGAAGTTCCGCTGCGACGTTGCGGCGACGCTGTAGCAACCTAAAATCCTCATTCGGGAGGCCGCATGGGTACCGCCAACCGAGC
Source organism: Xanthobacteraceae bacterium (assembly GCA_050010955.1). Lineage (GTDB taxonomy): Bacteria > Pseudomonadota > Alphaproteobacteria > Rhizobiales > Xanthobacteraceae > BOG-931. Next base: position 58,625 of record JBEKJZ010000013.1, read on the forward strand.
GTCCGTCGCTGCGCTGCTGGCGCTTGCCTTTGCGCTGGGGCCGGCGCGCGCGCAAGAGGCCGTCCGTACGCCGCGTAACGGCGCCGATCTTGCGCAGCGCGCCTGTCTCAATCAAAAGGAGCGCCGCATCCTGGTGGAGAACGGCTCGGTGCTACGCCTCGCCGCCGCCATGCACGCCGTCAGAAGCCGTGTGCCGGGGACCTTGGTGCGGGCGCGGCTGTGCCGCCGCCCCGAAGGCCTGGTCTATGTGCTGACAGTGCTTGCGCACGATGGCAAAGTGGTGCGAGTCGTTGTTGACGCCGCGAAAGGCACACCCGTCGGCGGGCTGTGAGCGCGGCTTTCTTCGGAGCGTTTCTTGCGCCTGCTCGTTGTCGAAGACGATCCAGATCTCAATCGGCAGCTTGCCACCGCGCTGACCGACGCCGGCTATGTCGTCGATCGCGCTTTCGACGGCGAGGAAGGCCATTACCTCGGCGAGAGCGAGCCCTACGACGCCGTCATCCTCGACATCGGCCTGCCGAAAATGGATGGTATTTCGGTGCTGGAAGCTTGGCGGCGCGCCGGCCGCGCCATGCCCGTGCTCATCCTCACCGCCCGCGATCGCTGGAGCGACAAGGTGCAAGGTTTCGATGCCGGCGCCGACGATTATGTCGCCAAACCTTTCCATCTCGAAGAAGTGCTGGCGCGCGTGCGCGCGCTGCTGCGCCGCTCGGCCGGCCACGCCAAGAGCGAGTTCACTTGCGGGCCGGTTCGCCTCGACACTCGCACCGGCCGGGTCGCCGTCGACGGCAGTCCGGTCAAGCTCACCTCGCACGAATACCGGCTGTTGTCCTACCTCATGCATCATACCGGCCGCGTCGTATCGCGCACTGAACTCGTCGAGCACCTTTACGATCAGGATTTCGACCGCGATTCGAATACCATCGAGGTGTTCGTCGGGCGCATCCGCAAGAAACTCGGCGTTGACGTGATCCAGACGGTGCGCGGTCTCGGTTATCTGCTGACCCCGCCCGATGCGCGCTAACTCACTCGCGTTTCGCCTGTTCCTCTGGGCGACCGGGTGGACGGTCATCATTCTCATCGTCACCGGCCTCGTCTTGTCGTCGCTCTATCGTCACGCCGTCGAGCGCGCCTTCGACCGGCGGCTCGACGTCTACCTGCGCACGCTGGTCGCCGACGTCGCCTCGCCTGAGGAAGGCAACGACAAATTCCCGCAATCGATCGGCGAGCCGCTGTTCGAGCTGCCGCTGTCGGGGTGGTATTGGCAGGTCACGCGGCTCGATACGCCGAAGCCGGAGGTGCATTCCTCGCGCTCGCTGTGGGATTCCAATCTGCCGCGGCTGGCCGAGGCCGCGGACCGCTCCGCGGCCTCCAGCGGCTATCGGCAGGGTTACGCGCAAGGCCCGGAGGACGTCCGGCTTCGCCTTGTCGAGCGCAACATCGATCTCGGCGACGAAGGCCGATATCTGATCGAGGTGGCGGGCGATGCGTCCGAAATCGACGGGGAGATTCTGAGCTTTGACCGCGTCATCGGTGCGATCTTTGCTGGCCTTGCCGCCGCGCTGCTGTTGACCATTGCCTTGCAGGTGCGCTTCGGGCTGTCGCCGCTCAAGCGCATTTCGGAAGGCCTTGCCGCGATCCGTTCCGGCCAGGCCGAGCGCTTGGAGGGCGAATTCCCGGTCGAGATCGCGCCGCTGGCGCGCGAGACCAACGCGCTGATCGAGGCCAATCGCGAGATCGTCGAGCGTGCGCGCACTCACGTCGGCAACCTGGCGCATGCGCTGAAGACGCCGCTCTCCGTCCTCGTCAATGAGGCGGCGGCGAGGGCAAGCGATCCGCTGGCGCGGAAGGTGCTCGAACAAACCGACATCATGCGCGACCAGGTGGCGCGGCAGCTCGAGCGCGCGCGGCTCGCCGCGCGCTTTACCATCGTCGGCACGCTGATCGACGTTCCCCCGGTGGTGAGCGCGCTGGCGCGCACCATGGAAAAGCTGCACCGCGAGCGCGACATCGCCATCGCCGTCGAGATGCCGGACCACGCGCGCTTTCGCGGCGAAGAGCAGGACTTGAAGGAGATGATCGGCAATCTGGTCGACAATGCCTGCAAATGGGCGCAGTCGCGGGTCGCCATCGAGGTCGCCGCCGACGGTCCCGGCGGCGACGGCAAGCCGCGCGTGCGCGTCATCGTCGACGACGACGGTCCCGGGCTTTCGCCGTCGGAGCGCGGGCAGGTGGCGTTGCGCGGGCAACGGCTCGACGAGAGCAAACCTGGCTCGGGCCTCGGCCTCTCCATTGTCGTCGAGCTCGCCGGGCTCTACGGCGGCGTACTCACGCTCGGTACTGCACCGATCGGGGGCTTGCGCGCCGAGCTGGCGCTGCCGGGCGGATGAGTCGACAGAGTTTCGCCCCAATCGTCGCCTGTGGATGATGTGACTGAGGCGGGCGGTGCTGGGCTGTCCGCGAGGGCGTTGGGGACGTCATGGCGGCGATCAGGTTGGTTGCAATTGCGCTGGCCGGCTTGAGCGTGGCCGCGTGTTCCACCGATTCCGGGCCGAAAGAAATCGGCGGCACCGCGGCCGGCGCTGTGGCTGGCGGCGTCATCGGCAATGCGGTTGGCGGCAGCGTTGGCAATCGCGTCGCCGGAACGCTGGCCGGTGCGGCGCTCGGCGCCTTCCTCGGCAACCGCATCGGCGCAGCGCTCGACGACGAGGACAAGCGCCGCGCGTATGCGGCGCAAATGCAGGCGCTGGAAGCCGGCCCCTCAGGCGCTCCCGTCGCCTGGCGCAATCCGGATTCCGGACGTTACGGCAATGTCGTGCCGGGCCCCGCTTACCAGGTCAACGACGCTCCCTGCCGGCAGTACACGCACACGGTCTACATTGATGGCAAGCCTCAGATCGACCGCGGCACCGCTTGCCGCAATCCCGACGGCACATGGACGACCGTAAGCTGATCGGCCCGGGTCTTTTCCGGGCCGGCCGGGTTTGCGGCCGGGAAACTGGGGCGAGCGTCGCGTATTCGGCGTCGGGCGCGGGAATCGCCGCGGTTCTCCGTAATGCCTTGGTTGAGCTCCGGCCGCGTCACAGTGCGCAATTGCCACGCCGGGGTTCCCATTGCGACAGCACGGACACCGTGATGATGTTAACCCCGCGCTTCGACGCCGGCCGTGCCTGCGTTCCCCCTGTTCGAATGAAAAGAACGCCATGATCCTGTGGGTAATTTTTGCGTCGATGACGGCCGCGGCAATCTTCGCCGTGTTGTGGCCGCTCGGGCGCAGCTTGCGGGGTCCGGGCGGCGGCAGCGACCTCAATGTCTACAAGGATCAGTTGCAGGAAATCGACAGCGACCGCGCGGCCGGGCTGATTGGCGACGCGGAGGCGGAGGCCGCCCGGCTTGAAGTGTCACGGCGGCTCCTTGCCGCGGCGGATACCCAGCCGCAGACCCCGCCCCCGGCGGCAAATCCGCGGTGGCGCCGCGTGGCAGCGGTCGCCGCTTTGATCATTTTGCCGTGCGGTGCGCCAGGGCTCTATGTCGCGCTCGGCTCGCCTGACGTTCCGGGAGAACCGGCGCTGGCCCGCGTCAAGACAGCGCAGGGCCAAGACGGGGGTCAGTCGGTCGCAAACCTGGTCAGTCAGGTCGAGGCCCATCTTGAGCGCAATCCCAATGATGGCGCCGGCTGGGAGGTGATCGCCCCGGTTTATTTGCGACTCGGCCGCTACGACGACGCGGTCGAGGCCAGTCGGAAATCGATTGCGCTCAATGGCGATACCGCAACGCGCGAGGCCGATCTCGGTGAGGCACTGGCGGGGGCCGCGAACGGCGTCGTGACCGCGGAGGCGAAGGCGGCGTTCGATCGCTCCGTCGCGCGCGATCCGCACGAGCCGAAAGCCCGCTATTATCTCGGTCTCGCAGCCCAGCAGGATGGCAGAAACGATGAGGCCGCGGCCATCTGGCGCGCTCTCTTGGCAGATGCGCCGGCCGGCGCGCAGTGGGTCGAATTCGTGCGTGAAGCGCTTGCTCAGGCGACCGGCGCGCCGGCGCCCGCAGCGGGGGCGAGCGCGAGCGACGTGGCCGCCGCCGCCAACATGAACGACGACCAGCAGCGCGAGATGATCCGCGGTATGGTCGCGCGTCTTGCCACCCGACTGCACGAGAATGGCGGCGACGTAGAGGGATGGCTGCGCCTGGTGCGCGCTTACGTCGTGCTCGGCGACCGCAACAAGGCGAAGGACACCGCCGCCGATGCCAAGCGCGCGCTTGCCGATCATCCCGATGAGATCAAGCGCATCGACGAGTTGATCAAAGGGCTCGGTCTCAAGGGTTGACGGATCGGGCCATGCCGCGGAAAACGCAACAATGACTCGTAAGCGACGACGGCTTGTATTGGTTGGCGTTGGTCTTGGGGTGCTGGCGATTGCGGTTGGGCTGATGCTCAATGCGCTGCGCGACTCGATTGTATTTTTCAATTCGCCGAGCGACGTGGTGGAGAAGCACGTAGCGGCGGGCACCCGGATGCGGCTCGGCGGCCTGGTGAAGGCCGACAGCCTGGTACGCGGCGACAATTTGCGGGTTCGCTTCGCGGTGACCGACGGCGAGCGCGAAATCGCGGTCAGCTATCGGGGTGTTCTGCCGGACCTGTTCCGCGAAGGCCAAGGGGTGGTGGCCGAGGGGGTGCTGGACGGCGCTGGCGTGTTCGAGGCCGACACGGTGCTGGCCAAGCATGA
>JBEKJZ010000014.1:0-43266 GCA_050010955.1 Xanthobacteraceae bacterium
CTGGAGCCTTCGAGCGGGCCTGTGCCGGTGCTCATCCGGTTTGCTACAACAGCGCCAGGAAGACGCTTCGGACATCCGGGACTCGTTCCTGGGAACGAGGCCGCACCAGGCTGGACCATGCTGACAGGCGGCGGCGCAAGCCCTGACAACGCTCCGATCCCGCGGGGACATCCGATCACCCCGATGATGGAGCAATATATCGAGATCAAGGCCGCTAATCCGGATTGCCTGCTGTTCTACCGGATGGGCGACTTCTACGAATTGTTCTTCGACGACGCCGAGGTTGCCTCGCGTGCGCTCGGCATCGTGCTGACCAAGCGCGGCAAGCATCTCGGCCGCGACATCCCGATGTGCGGCGTTCCGATCGAACGCGCCGACGAATATCTGCACCGGCTGATCGCGCTCGGTCACCGCGTCGCCGTCTGCGAACAACTCGAAGACCCGGCCGAGGCGCGCAAGCGTGGCGCCAAGAGCGTCGTACGCCGCGACGTGGTGCGACTGGTGACGCCGGGCACGCTGACCGAGGATTCGCTGCTCGACGCGCGGCGCAACAACTACCTGCTGGCGCTGGCGCGGGCCCGCGCCTCGTCCGGCGACGACCGCTTCGGGCTCGCCTGGATCGATATTTCGACTGGCGAGTTCCGCGTCGCCGAATGCGACCGTGTGGCGGTGGCGGCCGAGATCGCCCGCATCGAACCGGGCGAGATCATCGTATCGGACGCGCTGTATTCGGATCCGGATTTGACCGGTTATTTGCGCAGCTGGCCGGCGGTGACGCCGCTCGCGCGCGACGCCTTCGACGGCGCCACCGCGGAGCGCCGGCTGGCGTCGTTCTTCGGCGTGGCGACCACCGCCGCCTTCGGCGCGTTCTCGCGCGTCGAGCTGACGGCGGCGGCGGCCGCGATCACTTATGTCGAGCGCACCCAACTCGGCAAGCGGCCGCCGCTGTCGCCGCCCGTTCGCGAGGCGGCCGGCGCCACACTCGCCATCGACCAGGCGACCCGCAGCAATCTCGAACTCATCCGCACGCTGACCGGCGAGCGGCGCGGCTCGCTGTTGGCGGCGATCGATCGCACGGTGACGGCGCCCGGCTCGCGGGCGTTGGCGCAGCGGCTGGCCGCGCCGCTGACCGACCCGGCGGAGATCGGACAGCGGCTTGACGCCGTCGCCGCCTTCGTCGATGCGCCCGACCTCCGCGCCGATCTGCAAGCGCGGCTGAAAGCGGCGCCCGATCTCGCCCGCGCGCTGTCGCGCATTGTCGTCGGCCGCGGCGGGCCGCGCGATCTCGCCGCCATTCGCGACGGTATTTTTGCCGCCGCCGGCATCGCCGAGCGGCTTGCCACGCTGGCCCAGGTTCCCCGCGACACCGCGCAGGCGTCGGCGGCGCTGCGCCGTCCTGATGCCGCGCTTGCTGCCGAGCTTGAGCGGGCGCTTGCGGAAGAGCTGCCGGCGTTCCGCCGCGACGGCGGCTTCGTGCGCGCCGGCTACGAGCCGGCGCTCGACGAGGCGCGCGCGTTGCGCGACGAATCCCGCCGCGTCATCGCCGCGCTGCAGGTGCGCTACGCCGAGACCACCGGCATCCGCTCGTTGAAGATCCGGCACAACAACGTGCTCGGCTATTTTGTCGATGTCACCGCCCAGCACGGCGACAAATTATTGACGGCGCCGCTCAATGCGACGTTCATCCATCGGCAGACGCTCGCCGGTCAGGTGCGCTTCACAACCACGGAGCTCGGCGAACTTGAAGCCAAGATCGCCAACGCCGCCGAGCGCGCCTTGGCGCTCGAGCTCGAAATCTTCGATCGCCTGGCCGCCGGCGTCACCGCGGCGAGCGCCGCGATCAAGGCGGCGGCGGACGCGCTCGCCGTCGTCGATGTCGCGGCGGCGCTGGCTATTCTCGCGGTCGAGCGGGATTATGTGCGCCCCGAGGTCGACGACAGTCTGGCTTTTGCGATCGCCGGCGGACGCCATCCGGTCGTCGAGCAGGCGCTGGCGCATGACGGCGGCCCGTTCGTCGCCAACGATTGCGACCTGTCGCCGCCGGAGGCGCCGGCCGACGGCAAAGCCGGCCGCATCTGGCTGGTCACCGGCCCGAACATGGCGGGAAAATCGACGTTCCTGCGGCAGAACGCGCTGATCGCCGTGCTGGCGCAGATGGGAAGCTTCGTACCGGCGCGGGCCGCCCATATCGGCGTGGTCGATCGGCTGTTCTCGCGCGTCGGCGCCGCCGACGATCTGGCGCGCGGGCGCTCGACCTTCATGGTCGAGATGGTCGAGACCGCGGCGATCCTCAACCAGGCCGGCGAGCGCGCGCTGGTCATCCTCGACGAGATCGGCCGCGGTACCGCGACCTTCGACGGGCTCTCCATCGCCTGGGCGACGATCGAACATCTGCACGAGCGCAATCGCTGCCGCGCGCTGTTCGCCACGCATTTCCACGAGATGACCGCACTCGCCGCCAAGCTGCCGCGGCTCCACAACGCCACCATGCGGGTCAAGGAATGGCAGGGCGAGGTCGTCTTCCTGCACGAAGTCGTGCCCGGCGCCGCCGACCGCTCCTACGGCATTCAGGTGGCGAAGCTCGCCGGATTGCCGCCGAGCGTAATCGAGCGCGCCAAGCTGGTGCTCACACAGCTCGAGGCGCAGGACCGCACGGCGCCGGCGCGCCGGCTGATCGACGACCTGCCGCTATTCGCCGCGGCGCGGCCGGCGGCGGAGCCGCCACGCGACGCCGCGCTCCCCGCGCTGGTCGAGGCGCTTGCGGCGCTGCATCCCGACGAAATGTCGCCGAGGGAGGCGATCGAAGCGCTCTATACGCTCCAGGCGCAGCTGGCGACGATGAAGTAGCCCGAATCGAGCCAAACCGGACTACAGCCGTCTCCGCTGGCGCATCTGGATCAGCAACAGCCCACCGCTCCAGGCGATGCAGATGATAAACCCGACGAAGAGCGCCGGCCACACGCCGATTGGCGCGACCAGATAATGGACGGCGAAAGACGCGACGGCGAGACCAAAGAGGGGAAACTGCGTGTGCGCCAGCATGCTCGCCGTGGATTTGCCGCCGATGCGCGGATGTAAAATGACGATCGAGCTGCCGAGCACGATCGGAAAGAAGGCGAACATGCCGGAGGCGAACGAGCCGATGCTGGAGCTGGCGGCGGTTACGACGGCGACGACGATGGCGACGGTGAGCGCGCGCAGCGGAATATCGAAGCGCGTGCGGATGAATTTCACCGGCCCGCTGCTGGTGCGATAGCGCCAGCTCAGCGGGACGGTGACGGCGTAGATCGCGACCGTGATCGCCATGGCGCCGAGCGGCGTCCAATCGACCGTGCGCAGCACGGCCGCGACCGCAAGCCACAGCGCGGTCGCCGCGCCGAGGCTGACGACGAGGCCGCGGCGTTGCGCCAGCATCGCATAGGCGGCGGCAAAGATCGCGATGGCGCCATTGACGGCGACGCTGCCGATCGCGCTCGCCGCGATGAAGTCCGGCGGCTGCTCGAGGGCAAGAATGACGTAGGCGGCGCCAGCCGATGTCGGCAGCGCGCCGACCAGCGCGCCCACGAACGGCCCGCTGCGCTCGACCACCAACGAGGTGATGACGACGACGATCGCCGTCAGCACCATCTTGAGCGCGAGGAGGAACCAGAACGCGAGTTCGGCTGACATCACGTCCGCATGAGCCGGATCTCGACCGGCGGCCCGTTCCTGATGGTCTGATAAACGACACAGTAACGTTCGGTGAGCTTGAGCAGCTGATCGAGCTTGTCCTGCGGCGCGTCGGTGTCGAGATGAAAGCGCAGCCGGATCTGCGCGAACCCGACCGGCGCGTCCTTGGCGACGCCGAGTGTGCCGCGGAAATCCAGATCGCCCTCGGCAGCGACCGAGCCGGATTTAAGGGGGATATCGAGCGCGGTCGCGACCGCTTTCAACGTCACGCCGGCGCAGGCGACCAGCGCTTCGAGCAGCATGTCGCCGGAGCAGAGTTCGAGACCCGACCCGCCGGTAGCCGGATGCAGGCCGGCGATCGCCAGCGCTCGCCCGGTTTCGACCTTGCAGGCGATATTAGTGTCGTCGAGCGTGCCCTGGGCCTTCAATGTAATAAACGCGGCGTTGGGCTCGGCCTTATATCGCTCTTTGATCGGCGCCTGCATTGCGCGCAGCCCGGCAGCATCCATGGGGGATCCTTTCATTACTTGTCATGGCCGGGCCTGACCCGGCCATCCGCGTCTCGAATTGCCAAAAGGGTATAAAGACGCGGATGCCCGGCACAAGGCCGGTATGACGGTCCAATGGGCCCTACCACCACAGAGCGGCGCCCGCTTCGGCTTTCACCTCAACCTCTGACACCGCCGCGCGCTCGAGCGAGCGATCGAGTGCGACGAGCAGACGACGTTTGACAAAGTCGAAGGCGGCAGATTGCCGCTCGCGCGGTCTCGGCAGATCGACCTCGACTTCCGCATAGATACGGCCCGGTCGGGGACGCATTACTAACACGCGGTTGGCCAGCACAATTGCTTCGTCGACGTCGTGAGTCACCAGGATCAATGTGGGCTTGGTGTCGGCCCACAGATCGAGCAAATGATCCTGCAAATCAGCGCGGGTAAAAGCGTCGAGCGCGGAGAACGGCTCGTCGAGCAGCAGCACCTCCGGCCGCGGCACCAAGGCCCGCGCGATGGCGACGCGTTGCGCCTGGCCGCCTGACAATTCGCGCGGCCACATCGTCGCCTTGTCGGCAAGCCCAACGCGGTTAAGCGCCGCGGCGATGCGTTGCGCGCGCTCGGACTTGAGCCGATGGCTTAAGCCGAAGCCCACATTGTCCGCGACTTTGAGCCAGGGCAGCAACCGCGGTTCCTGAAAGATGATACCGATCTTCTCGTGCGGCGCCGTGATCCGCTCGTCGTCGAGCACAATCGCGCCCTCGCTCGCCGGGTCGAGGCCGCTGATGGCGCGCAACAGCGTGGATTTCCCGCAACCCGAACCGCCGATCACGGCGACGATCTCGCCAAGTTCGACTTCAAGCGAGACGCCGCCGAGCGCATGCACGCCGTTGGGATAAGTTTTGCTGACGCGGTCGAGAATGAGCATGGTGTTAGGTCCTCGGCATCACGTCTGCCGCACGACGTCTTCCCAGCGCAGAAACGGCGCGGCGGCCAGCGCGATCAGCCAATCCGTCGCCTTGCCGACGATGGCAAACGCGACGATGGCGGCGACGATCTCTGCCGGCTTGCCCAGCTGCTGGCCGTCGATCAGCAAATAACCGAGACCTTCGGACGCGCCCATCAGCTCGGCGGCGACAACGAACATCCAGCCGAGCCCAAGCCCCGACCGCAGCGAAATGACATAGGCCGGCAGCACGGCCGGCAGCAGGATACGGCCCACCATCGCCAAATCCGACAAGCGAAACGCGCGCCCGACTTCGACCAGTTTGCGATCGACCGATTGGATGGCGCCCATCAAGCCGAGATAGATCGGAAAAAACACGCCAACGGCGATCAGCGTCACCTTCGAGGCTTCGAAAATGCCGAGCCAAAGGATGAACAGCGGCACCCACGCGATCGAAGGGATGGCGCGCAGCGCCTGCAGGCTTGGATCGAGGAGGCGTCGCAGCGTCGGAAAATAGCCGGTTGCCGCGCCAAGGACGGTGGCGACGGCGACGCCCAGCCCGAAACCCGCTGCGACCCGCGCCAACGTCACCAGCGTATTGCGCTGTAGCTCGCCAGTACGCGCCAAATCGATAAATGTCGCCAGGATGACCGACGGCGGCGGCGCCAATCGGCCACTCGACCACCCCATGCGGACGACGAATTCCCAGGTTGCCGCTAGCAAGACCGGCAGCAGGAGCCCGAGCGCCGGCCGCGCCAAGCGCGCCCAGCGTTTGGCGACCATCCGTTGCAGCGGCGAGCGTTCGGCGGCAAGCGTCATGGCCGCAAGAGACATGCTGCCCGCGGCAAATGCAATGCGGCGCGCGCAGGCGTCACGCCGCCACGTAGCGATCGTCGATCAGACTATCGAGCGCAGCTTTCACGTCGGCATTCGCCGGCAACACGCCCGCCTGTTGCAAAGCCAGGCCGGCTTGCAAGATCGAATCGCGCTGCGGCGCTGCAATGCGACTAAAGGTCAGCTCGGTTCGTTCCTTGAGCTGGATGTCGACGACCTCGGCCGGCAGTTTAGTCACACTCATGAAAACGTGCTTTTCGTCGTCGTAATGGGCAAGACAATATTTGCGCGCGTCTTCATAGACCGCGATCACACGGCGCGCGATCTCCGGATATTGCTTGAGGAAGTCCTCGGGGGCGTTGAGAATGCCCCAGGTGTTGGCCTCCTTGTTGCGATAGAACAATCGCGCGCCATCTTCGACCTGAGCTTGCGCCATCATCGGATCGAGGCCGGCCCAGGCGTCGACATCGCCGCGAATAAGCGCGGTCTTGCCGTCGGGGTGCTGCAGCAGAATCGGCGTGACGTCCTTTTCGCTCAAGCCCACCGATTGCAGCGCGCGCACCAAAAAGATGTGCGGATCGGTGCCGCGGGTGACCGCAACCCGCTTGCCCTTAAGGTCCTCGATTTTGGCAATGCCGGTGTCCTTGCGCGTGACTAAGGCGGTCCATTCGGGACGGGAATAAACATAGATCGACTTGATCGGATTGCCGTTGATCCTGCCGATCAGCGCCGCTGCGCCGGCCGTGGAACCAAAATCGATCGAGCCGGCATTGAGGAATTCGAGCGCCTTGTTGGAGCCGAGCGTCTGCACCCATCGCACGGCAATGCCGTCCTTCTCGAACTCCTTTTCGAGCAGGCCCTTTTCCCTCAGCACCATCGAAACCGGATTGTAGGTCGCCCAGTCGATGCGGATTTCGCTGGGCTTATCGGCGGCGCGCGCGATATCCGGTACGAAATTAGCCGCGACAGCAGAAAAAAGCAGGCGACGGCGCGTGAGCATGGGTCGACCTCCAAGGATGGGGTCGCATCGACGCTCCACGCACGAACGCGACCTGAATCAGAGGCGGATTTTTCAGTCCGGCATCGGCACGGCGACCGGTGCAGATCTCCGCCGTTTGAGTCGCGCCGATTGAGCGCCCGCAAGCTGCTCGCTCAAATCGGCGCTATATTTATTTTTTAAGAGGCCGTTCTGAAAGCGTCAATCGAAAATAAATTCTATGATCTGTGTTTGGGAAGAAATATATGCCCCCGAGGGTGCTAGACCTGAGGTCCCGCGTTTGCCGCTGAGCCAAGACCTACCCGGCTGCCGGATCGTGGCAGCAAACACAGAGCTTGTTGCCATCCGGGTCGCGGAAATACGCGCCATAGTAGTTGGCGTGATAATGAGGTCTCAATCCGGGCTTGCCCTCGCTTTGAGCACCGTTAGCGATGGCCCTGGCGTAGCACCGGTCAACGGCATCCCGGCCGGGGGCGAGCAAGGCGACCATCTGTCCATTGCCCGGCGTGGCGCGCGCGCCATTGTAGGGATGACTGATGAAGACAAGCGGCCGCGGCACGCCGGGTCGCATCCAGCCGGCCCAGGCTTTCTCCGGCTCGGAAAACTTCAACGTAAAACCAAGCTCTTCCATCACGCTTTGGTAGAAGGCAAACGCGTGCTCGAAATCGGTGATTCCGATACTGACGTGTGAGATCATCTGACGATTCCCAGAGCGCAATCGCTTCAGATTGAATCGATTGGCGCTCTCATGTCTTGGTGGAGCATGATCTTTTCGGAAAACCGGCCTCCACCTTTCCGGATCATGCTCTAGGATCACTCCGCCGGCGTGAGCACCACGCGGCCGATGATCTTGCCGGCCTTTAAATCGTTGAGCGCGTCGTTCACCGCGGCGAGCGGACGCGTGGCGACCGGGAGATCGGGTGCGCCCTTGCGGCGCACGAGATCAAGAAGCTCGGCCATTTCGGCGAGACTGCCGACATAGGAGCCTTGAATGGTCATCGCCCGCAACGGCAGGGATGGCGTCGGCACCGTGATGTCGCCGCCGAACAACCCGACCACGATTACCTTGCCGCCCTTGACGAGGCTGTCGACGCCAAGCTGGACGGTGCGTGAAGCGCCGACCAGATCGATCACCGCCCAGGCGCCACCCTTGGTCGCCTCGATGATCTCTTTGGCGGCGTCCGCCGTATTGCCGTCGATCACGGCTTGGGCGCCGGCTCGGCGCGCCGCCTCCCGCTTGACCGGGTCGATGTCGACCACAATCGCGGCCTTGCCGCCCATGGCCCGGTGCAATGCCAGGCACATCAGCCCGAGCCCGCCGGCGCCGATGATGACCACCGGCTCCTCCTGCAACAGCGGGCCGACCTTCTTCAAGGCGCCGTAGGTGGTGATGCCCGAACAGGCGAGCGGCGCCGCCTTTTCCGGAGCAATGCCGCCGATGTCGAACAAATAACGCGGATGCGGGACCAGCAAATGGTCGGCATAGCCGCCGGAGCGGAATACCCCGATGCTGAACGGCGTGCGGCAGAGCTGCTCGTCGCCGCGCCGGCACACCGCACATTCGCCGCAGCCGAGCCATGGATGCACGAGCCTGCGGTCGCCGATCTTGACGCCGACGGCGTCGGGACCGACGGCGACGACCTCGCCGACATTCTCATGGCCCATGGTCAGCGGCAGTTTGACGCCGCGATCGCTGAGCTTGAGCCGTTTGCCGCCGCCCAGGTCGTAATAGCCGTCCCAGATATGCAGATCGCTGTGGCAGACGCCGGCGGCGATGACCTTGAGCAGGATCTCGGTCCCTGCCGGCTTTGGCGTCGGCCGTTCCATCAGCCGCAGCGGCGCCCCGCATTCACAGACATCATAGCTTTTCATTGGACCGATCCTCCCTCTGGCCGCCGCCGGCTGCCGTAGGGGATAAGGCTAGCACAAGGCCGGCGGCGCCGCCGCATGCTCGGCCATTTCCTGCGCACCGGCAGCCCGCCGGCAAGCCCGGCCCCGATGACAGCGCGCGGCGGCTCGGCTATGAGGTGCGATGATGCTCGATAGCCCCCGCGCCGCGCACGCCGCCGTCGACCTCCTTGACAGCGCGGCGATCGGCACCGACCTCAAGGCGCTCGCCGAGACCCACGCCGGGCGCGAGCGCGAATTGCGCGCCGCCGTCGCCCAACGCCTGAAAGCGGCGCTGACGCGAGCGCGCGCCCGCGCCGAGGAGCTGCTGCTGCAGGAGCGTCAGGGCCGGCGTTGCGCCGAAAGATTGTGCCGGGTGCAGGACGAGATCATCGGCATCCTGTTCAAGTTCGCCGCCAGCGAGCTTTATCCGATCCAGGTCCCTTCCCAGGCCGAGCGCATGGCGGTGATCGCCACCGGCGGCTACGGCCGCGGCCTGTTGGCGCCTGGCTCCGACATCGATCTGCTGTTCATCATGCCCTACAAACAGACCGCCTGGGGCGAATCGGTCGCCGAGACGCTGCTCTATTGCCTGTGGGACATGGGGCTGAAGGTCGGCCATGCGACGCGTTCGGTCAACGAATGCATACGGCAGGCCAAGGCCGATATGACGATCCGCACCGCGCTCCTGGAGTCGCGCTATCTGTTCGGCGATGCCGAGCTTTACGCCGAGCTGACCGCGCGCTTCGAAAAGGAAGTCGTACAGGGCACGGCGGCGGAATTCGTCGCCGCCAAGCTCGCCGAGCGCGAGGAGCGCATCCGCCGCGCCGGCCAATCGCGCTATCTGGTCGAGCCCAACGTCAAGGACGGCAAGGGTGGCTTGCGCGACCTGCACACGCTGTTCTGGATCGCCAAATACGTCTACCGCGTGCGCGAGCCCGAGGAATTGATCGAGCGCGGCGTGTTCGACCGCGGCGAATACAACATGTTCCGCCGTTGCGAGGACTTTCTTTGGCTGGTCCGCTGCAACATGCACTTCCTCTGCGGCCGCGCCGAGGAGCGGCTGTCGTTCGACATCCAGCGCGAGATCGCGGTGCGGCTCGGCTACACCGAGCATCCGGGTCTCCAGGATGTCGAGCGCTTCATGAAGCACTACTTTCTCACCGCCAAGCATGTCGGCGATCTCACCGCCATCCTTTGCGCCGGGCTGGAGGAACGTCAGGCCAAGCCGGCGCCGGTGCTCAGTCGGGTGATCGCCCGGCTGCGGCCGGCGCGCGGCCGCCGCACGCTGACCGAGACCGGCGACTTCATCATCGACAACAACCGCATCAACCTCGCCCGCCCCAATGTGTTTGCCCGCGATCCGGTCAATCTGATCCGGTTGTTTTACCTGGCGCAGAAGCACAACCTCGCCATCCATCCCGACGCCATGCGCGTCGCCGCGCGCTCGCTCAAGCTGATCGACGCCAAGGTGCGCGGCAACAAGGAAGCCAACCGGCTGTTCCTGGAGATTCTGACCTCGAAGAGCGAGGCGGAAACCGTGCTGCGCCGCATGAACGAGGCCGGCGTGCTCGGCGAATTCATCCGCGCGTTCGGCCGCATCGTCGCGATGATGCAGTTCAACATGTACCACCACTACACGGTGGACGAGCACCTGTTGCGCTGCATCGGCGTGCTCAACGAGATCGACCGCGGCGGCGTCCCCGAGGTGGCATTCGCCAGCGAGCTGATGCGGACGATCCTGCCGGAGCATCGCACGGTGCTGTATCTCGCGCTGTTCCTGCACGACATCGCCAAGGGACGCATCGAGGACCATTCGATCGTCGGCGCGCGCATCGCGCGGCGGCTGGCTCCGCGGCTCGGCCTCAATGCCACCGAGACCGAGCTGGTCGCCTGGCTGGTCGAGGTGCATCTCGTCATGTCGACCGTGGCGCAGTCGCGCGACCTCTCCGACCGCCGCACGATCGAGAACTTCGCCGCCGTGGTGCAGTCATTGGAGCGGATGAAGCTTCTCGCCATCCTGACCACGGCCGACATCCGCGCGGTGGGACCCGGGGTGTGGAACGGCTGGAAGGCGCAGCTCCTGCGCACGCTCTATTACGAGACCGAGCCGGTGCTCACCGGCGGCTTCTCCGAGGTCAACCGCGCCGAACGCGTGGCGGCGGCCAAGGCCGAGTTCCGCGCCGAGATGGCGGATTGGCCGGCGGAAGCGCTCGACGCCTATATCGCGCGCCACTACCCGGCCTACTGGCTCAAGGTCGATCTGCCGCAAAAGCTGGCGCATGCGCGCTTCGTGCGCGACACCGAAGCGGCGGCCAAGCGGCTCGCCACCAGCGTCGGCTTCGACGCCGGACGCGGCGTCACCGAGCTGACCGTGTACGCGCCAGACCATCCGTGGCTTCTCTCGATCATCGCCGGCGCCTGCGCGCTCACCGGCGCCAACATCGTCGATGCCCAGATCTACACGACCACCGACGGGCTGGCGCTCGACACCATCTCCGTCTCGCGCGAGTTCGAGTTCGACGAGGACGAAGCGCGCCGCGCCGCGCGCATCGGCGACGCCATCGAGAAAGCGGTGCGCGGACAGATCAAGCTGCCCGACGTGGTGCCGAAGCGGGCGCCGCCGAAGGGCCGGCTCAAGGCCTTCGCCATCGAGCCCGAGGTGACCATCAACAATCAATGGTCGCACCGCTATACCGTGGTCGAGGTCACCGGCCTCGATCGGACGGGCCTCCTTTACGAGCTGACCACGACGCTGTCCAAGCTCAATCTGAACATCGCCTCGGCGCATGTCGCGACCTTCGGCGAGCGTGTCGTCGACGTGTTTTACGTGACGGACCTGCTCGGCGCCAAGATAACGACGCCAACCCGCCAGGCCGGCATCAAGCGGCCGCTCATCGCGCTGTTCACCTTGCCCGGCAACGACACCAAGCCGGCGCGGGAGACCGCGGCGGAGTAAGCTCGCTCTCCCCGCGTGGGGGAAAGGATTGGGGTGAGGGGCGATCCAGCGGGCTCAGAATCGCAGGCACAGAATCGCGGAGACGCGCCGCACCCTCTATTGTACCTCGCTTGCGGTCCGCTCAGCTTCCAATAACCGACATATTGCAATTGGCGCGAAGGGCCACAACCAAGTATCGCCGCTTCGGTTCGCGATACGCGGTTTGGGGAGTTCGATCTTCATTTCTCCGCGATGACTCTTCGCTGTCTGGCCGGCAAAGTCGATATCCAAGATCCGCATAGGGAATTGGCAGGAAGAGCGTCCCGCCGGGGCGGCTGCGGCGCTAGGCGGCCTATACCAGGGATAAGGAAGATCCCGTAGCGGAGAATTCCTGAGTTGTTGGAACATCAGAATCTCCCAGAATGCGCTCGTCAGGGAGAGTGCCATGTGCCGTGAATTGGCGGAAACTGTTAGCGAACTGTGGCGGACCATCGGTCAGGCATTCGACGGCTACCGGCCCGAACTTTACTACATGCGCGGTCCTGGCCCGAAATGGCGCGCTAAGCAACCAGGCATCGTCACGCTCGGACGGCGATAGGCATCGCTCTTCCTCGGGAGAGGTCAGCAGAGGCGGGTCGAAATGGAACGAAACAACATGCTTCGTCATCTCGTGCTCGATGCGGATCAATATCCCCCGAAGGTGAGATCGAACTGTGCAGAACTATCGTTTTTTAACGTGATGATGGCCGCGACCTACTTCCGGCGGGCCGCCCACACACGTCATCCCAATGTCGTGCGCGATATTGGCCGGGAATACCTAGCCAAGGCTGGACGTGGGCGTCCGACGAGCGTCGACGAGTGATGGACGGTGGACACTGATCACAAACCGCCTGCTTGACGCTCCATGTCTCCCGCGGGTCAATCGGTTCATAGATTTGAGCCCGTACGTCCGACTCACCGTCAAAGCGGACATAAATTCTCTCACCCCTAATGACTGCTCGGAAGCCACTTCATCTTGAGCAGCAGGTGGCTTACTTGGCCGATATCACCGTACCACCCCGCACGGCGGGTAGAGCTTCAATACCGGTAACCGCCCCTTAAACCCCGCAATCTACCGTCACCGCAGCGAGTTGCGCGGGGACGCGACATGGCGTGGCGACGGCAGGCAGGGCGCAAACGTGCGGCGGAGCCGTGGATTCTCGATCTTCGGCTGCGCCCGCAGGACCGTACCGGCGGGCCGCCCGCTGCGCGCGGCGACGGCGGCCGGCGACGACGCGACAGCGCTCCCCCTCGCGAAACCCGCAAGCGGCGCCGCGGCCACGGCGGCAAAGGCCGTTCGGGCATCGGCCGCCTGATCTATTGGGGCGCGGTGCTCGCGCTCTGGGCGGTGATCGGTGGAATCGGCACGCTCGTCTGGATCGGCATCCACCTGCCGCCGATCCAGTCGCTGGAAATTCCCAAGCGCCCGCCCTCGGTACTGATCCTCGGCGCCAATGGCGCGACGCTCGCCACCCGCGGCGATATGGGCGGCGCGGCGGTGCCGCTGCGCGAACTGCCGGATTACGTGCCCAAGGCCTTCATCGCCATCGAAGATCGCCGCTTCTATTCGCATCACGGCGTCGACCCGTGGGGCATCATGCGCGCGGTCTTCAAGGATGTGGTGCGGCGCGGCGCCTCGCAAGGCGCTTCCACCATCACCCAGCAGCTCGCCAAGAATCTGTTCTTGACGCAGGAACGCACCGTGTCGCGCAAGCTGCAGGAGGTAGCGCTTGCATTCTGGCTCGAGCACAAGTTCACCAAGGCAGAGATCATCGAACTCTATCTCAACCGCGTCTATTTCGGTTCCGGCGCCTACGGCGTGGAAGCCGCCGCCCAACGCTATTTCGGTAAATCGGCGCGGCAATTGACGCTCGCCGAAGCCGCCATGCTGGCCGGACTCGTCCAATCGCCGTCACGGCTGGCGCCGAGCCATAACCCGGACGGCGCCGAGCGCCGCGCGCGCCTCGTGCTCGCCGACATGGCGGAGCAAAAACTGATCGGCAACGACGCGGCGCGGCTGGCGCTCGCCAATCCCGCGCGCGCGAAAAAACCGGCCGGCGCCGGCTCCGACAATTACGTGGCGGACTGGGTGATGGACGCGGTGGACGACCTCGTCGGCCGCTTCGATCAGGACATTGTGGTCGAGACTTCGATCGATCCGATGCTGCAGGACGCGGCCGAGCATGCCTTGACCGATGCGCTGGCGCAGAAGGGCGAAAAACTCGGCATCGGCGAGGGTGCGCTGGTGGCGATGACGCCGGACGGCGTCGTGCGCGCGCTCGTCGGCGGCAAGAGTTATGCCGAAAGCCAGTTCAATCGCGCCATCGCCGCCAAGCGGCAGCCCGGCTCGGCGTTCAAGCCCTTCGTCTATCTCACCGCGCTCGAACACGGGCTTACTCCCGAAACGGTGCGCGAGGACGCGCCGATCTCCGTCAAAGGCTGGAAGCCGGAAAACTACGAGCATGAATATCTCGGCCCGGTGACGCTGACGCAGGCGATCGCCAATTCGCTCAACACCGTGTCCGTGCGCCTGACGCTGGAAGTCGGCGCCGCCGCGGTGGTCCGCACCGCCTATCGCCTCGGCATCGCCTCCAAGCTCGAGCCCAACGCCTCGATCGCGCTCGGCACGTCGGAGGTCTCGCCGCTCGAACTCGTGTCCGCCTACGCGCCCTTTGCCAATGGCGGCTTCGCTGTTGCGCCGCATGTCATCGACCGCGTGCGCGGCGCCGACGGCAAGACGCTGTACGCGCGCGCAACCCAGGCGCTCGGCCGCATCGTCGACGCGCGCTACGTGGCGATGATGAACGGCATGATGCACGAGACGCTGGTCAGCGGCACCGCGCGCCGGGCGGATCTGCCCGGCTGGGCCGCGGCCGGCAAGACCGGCACCAGCCAGGATTTCCGCGACGCTTGGTTCGTGGGTTACACCGCGCACCTCGCCGCCGGCGTGTGGCTCGGCAACGACGACAATTCGCCGACCCGCAAGGCGGTCGGCGGCGGCTTGCCGGTCGAAATCTGGAGCCGGTTCATGAAGGCCGCCCATCAGGGTGTTGCGCCTGCGGCGCTGCCCGGTGTCGGCGGCGGCGGATGGCTGAGCGCGGCGCCGCAGCCCCAGGGCGCCACGCCCGCGGGCGCACCCGCGGGGGCAGGCGCACGGCCGCAGGCCGACCACGGCGGCCTCGATTTCTGGCTGCTCGACCGCCTGTTCGGACGGCGCTGAGCGACTTTTTGACCTAGTTCCCGATTCCGAAGTTCGCGTCATTATGTGGCACCCTCGTTTGCGAACTTCGGAATCGAAGGACACTAGCAACGTATTGACCTAGTGTGGCTTTGGTTCAGAAGTCCGCATGACGAGTTCGCGGCAAAAATGATGCGGACTTCTGAACCGCCACACTAGGCCGGCAATGCCGTGAAAACTGGCGTTGTTGCGGCAAGTTGATGCAGATCAACTCGCCGCGGCGCGTTTTACGGTCTTTTGCTCGTGGCCGGCGTCTTGCCGGTGAATTGGCGGCACGATGCAACCGCAGCTGATGAAATATCTAGACCGGCGGATACCGCGCTACACGAGCTATCCGACCGCCGTGCAATTCGGCGCCGGCGTCGATGCGCGAACCTACCAGCATTGGCTCGCGGCCTTGCCCGCCGACGCGCCGGTCTCGATCTATCTGCACGTACCGTTTTGCGCCGAGCTTTGTCTTTACTGCGGCTGCCATACGACGGTGGCCCGCCGCTATGGCCCGGTTGCGGCCTATGTCGATCTCTTGCAGCGCGAGATCGAATTGATCGGCGGATTTTTGCCGAGACCGCCGGTGAACGAGATTCACTGGGGCGGCGGCACGCCGACGATGCTGCTGCCGCAGGATTTGCTGCGGCTGACGCACGCGCTGGGGAACAACTTCACGATGACGGCGGAAACCGCCAGCGCCATCGAGATCGATCCCCGTTCGCTGACGCCCGAACACATCGCCGCGCTGACGGAAATGGGGATCACGCGCGCCAGCCTCGGCGTGCAGGATTTCGAGGAGCGCGTGCAACAGGCGATCCGGCGGCCGCAGAGTTTCGAACAGACCGCACGCGCGGCCGATGGATTGCGCGAGGCCGGGATCGCCAACATCAATCTCGATCTGATGTACGGCTTGCCGCACCAGACCGTAGCGACGATCACGGCGACCGCGAAGCGCGCGCTGGCGCTCGATCCGGATCGGATCGCGCTGTTCGGCTATGCCCATGTGCCATGGATGAAACGTCACCAACGGCTCATCCCGGAAGCGGCGCTGCCCGGCGACAGCGAGCGGTTTGCGCAAAGTTCCGCGGCCGCCGCGGTGCTGGTCGGCGCCGGTTATCGGCGGATCGGCCTCGATCATTTCGCCAAAGACGGCGATCTGCTCGCCCGGCGCCAGCGTGAAGGCCGGCTGCACCGCAACTTCCAGGGCTATACCACCGACGAGTCGTCGAACCTCATCGGCTTCGGTCCTTCGTCGATCGGCGCGTTGCCCGAGGGCTACGTGCAGAACGCCCCCGGCATGGTCGCCTACCGCGATGCGATCGTTGCCGGCTGGCCGGCCACGGTGCGCGGCCGCGCGCTGACGCCGGAGGATCGGCTGCGCCGCTCGATCATCGAGCGCTTGATGTGCGATCTGACCGTGGATGTTGCCGAGAGGTGCGCCGCCTACGATACCGACGCGGAGCATTTCACCGCCGAACTTGCCCGGCTCGATGAGCTGGTGAGCGACGGCATCGTCGAGCGCAGCGGCACCAGGATCACGGTGCCGGAGCAAAGCCGGGCGTTCGTGCGTTCGGTGTGCGCGGTGTTTGACGCCTATATGTCGAACGGCGAGGCGCGCTTCTCCAAGGCGTCGTGATTTTCTTGACGAAGGACACCTCACCGCCGAGCAGGAGTGGGGTCGGTCATCAGGGAGCGAATTCAGGAGGGCGACGATGCCGACCTGAACGCGTGCCTGTCGTTGGGGCCGCTTGCGAAGGATACGGGCAATTCGCCACTGCAATGGGGTTTTTTGATCAAGATCAAAGCGTCAGGGACCGAACAATGGGCTTATTTTCAGCCTACTCGCGCGCCTGAGCACGCTTGAGAACAAGAACCTACCGTGTTTCAGCAAATTTCGGGGGGATTGTGCAGGAAAAGCACGAGATTCGCATTCATGGGCGGGGCGGCCAAGGCGCCGTCCTGGCATGCTCGATTCTCGCGCAAGCGCTGATCGACGACGGCAAACATGCGGTCGCGATCCCCTCGTTCGGATTCGAGCGCCGCGGCGCCCCGGTGGCCGCCTTTCTGCGCTTCGATACCCAGCCGATCCGGGCGATGACCAACGTCTACCATCCCGATTGCGTCGTCTGCATCGATCCCACGGTTTCGCGCACAGTCGATATTTTTGCCGGCATGAAACCGGGCGGCACCGTGGTGCTGACGACGAAGGCAAGGCTGGAAGAACACAGCTTCCCAGATGCCGTTTCCCGCGTCGGCCTGTGCGACGCGGTTGGCATAGCTCTTTCGATCTATCGAAAACCGGTGACGAATGCAGTCATGCTCGGTGCGTTCGCGCGCACAACCGGGCTGTTGACGCTTGCCTCGCTCAAGGAAGCGCTGCAGCAAATGGATTTCCGTGACGCCGGATTGACTGAAAATCTGGCGGCGGCCGAGCGCGGTTACAACGAGACTGCCGTGTACGAATTGCAGAAGGTGGGCCATGAAGCGGCAGTCGCGTGATCATTTTGACGCGTCGACGATTCCCGACGATCTGGCGCCGATCGCCACCGTCCTGAGTGGAATGCTGCCTGGCGATTGGCGCAGCATGCGGCCGCTGATCAATCGGCTCAAGTGCGTCAAATGCGGGCTGTGTTGGCTCTACTGCCCGGTGCAATGCGTGGTCGAGAAGCCGCGTTGGTTCGAGTTCGATCTGGCCGTGTGCAAGGGCTGCGGAGTTTGCGCGCAGGAGTGTCCGCATCGCGCTATCCGCATGGTTGAGGAGGTCGGCCGATGAACACCGCCGCTAGTGAATCCCGCGCCGCCTCCAACAAACCGCACTTCACCGTATGCGAAGGCAACGAGGCCGCCGCAATCGGCGTCGGCTTGGCACGCCCAGACGTCGTCGCCGTTTATCCCATTACGCCGCAATCCTCCCTGGTGGAGCACCTTTCGCAGATGATCGCCGACGGCCGCTTGCAGGCCGATCTCATGAATGTCGAGGGCGAACATGCGGTAATGTGCGGATTGCAAGGCGTGGCGCTCGCCGGCGGTCGGACCTTTACCGCGACGTGCGGGCCGGGGCTTGCCTTCATGTTCGAACCTTATGTGCGGACGCCTGGCATGCGGTTGCCGATGGTGGCGTCGCTGGTCACACGGGATCTGCTGAGCCCGCAGTGCGTCTGGGGCGGGCAACAGGACGCCATGGTGGTTCGCGAAGCCGGCTGGATTCAGATGTACTGCGAAACGGTGCAGGAAATACTCGACACCACCGTCATGGCCTACAAGATCGCCGAGCACCGCGATGTCATGTTACCGGTAAACGTCTGTCATGACGGCAATTACCTTTCTTTCGGCGTCACCCGAGTCGAATTGCCGGATCAGCAAGACGTCGATGACTTCCTCGGTCCGCCGGCCACCAACTGGCACATTGCGCTCGATCCATTGCGGCCGATGGGAGTCGATCCGCTGACCGGCGGCGCTGGAGGGCCCGGCCCAAGCAACTTCGTACGTTATCGGAAGGGCCAATGCCGCGGCATGCAGAACGCGCTCCAAGTGATCCGCGAGGTGCACGCCGCCTGGGGCGAGCGGTTCGGCCGCTATCACGCGCCGCTAGTCGAGGAATATCGGCTCGACGACGCCGACTATGCGCTTGTCACCATCGGCAGCATGACGGGCGCGGCCAAGGATGCGATCGACATCGCCCGCAGCGAGGGCGAAGCGGTTGGCCTCATCAAGATCAAGACGTTCCGGCCGTTCCCGCTGCAGGCGATGGTGGCCGCACTGGCGAAGGTGAAGCGTATTGGCGTCGTCGATCGCTCGGTGAGCTTTGGCTGGAATTCGGGTCCCGTCTATCAGGAGACATTGGCAGCGCTCCATCACACCGGCAAATCCATTCCGGCCATCAGCTTTATCGGCGGTCTTGCCGGTGCCGACATCACTGTCGAGCATTTCGCTCGCGCCATCGCGTTAACGCGCGAGGTGGAATGGGACCACCGCCGCAACGAACCGGTCTGGCTGAATGAGCACGATTGAGAGAGCCATGCACAGCGAGTACATCATCGTTGGCAGCAGCCATGCGGCCCTGGAAGCGGCAACGGCGATCCGCCTTGTCGATGCCGACGGTACGTTGACGCTGTTGACGCGCGACGCCCATCTTCCCTACTCACCAACCATTCTGCCGTACGTAGTGTCCGGACAGTCGCAACCCGACAACGTGGTTCTGCGCGACCATGCTTATTTTCGCGATAACGCGATCGCATTCATGCCCGGTACGGACGTTGTCGCGGTCGATCCGGCCCAGTCAAGCTTACACCTCGCGTCCGGCGAGACCTGGCAGTACGACCGACTGCTGATCGCCACCGGCGCTGCGCCCGCGCTGCCGCTCCTTCGCGGCTTGGCCGATGTGCCGTTTCATGTGCTGCGGTCCATGGATGACGCCATCGATCTGCGGCAAGCAATTGGCAAA
This sequence comes from Xanthobacteraceae bacterium, assembly GCA_050010955.1. GTDB lineage: Bacteria > Pseudomonadota > Alphaproteobacteria > Rhizobiales > Xanthobacteraceae > BOG-931. Next base: position 19,472 of record JBEKJZ010000014.1, read on the forward strand.
GCTCAGTCAGCGATAGTGTTGGGCGCCGGTCTTATCGGCATGCACGCCGCCGAAAACATGGCCAAGGCCAAGATTGCGGTGACGGTGGTCGAACTGCAACCGCACGCGCTCTCAGGGTATTTCGAACCGACGGCCTCGGCGATCATTGAGCGTACGTTCCTCCGCAACGGCATCCGAATGTTAATGGGGCAACCGCTGCGCAGCGTCGAGCGGCAGGGCGACGGCTGTCTCGCCACGCTCGCCGATGGCACGACGATCGCGGCCGATCTGTTGCTGGTGTGCACAGGGGTCCGGCCCAACATCGGATTTCTGCACGGATCGGGCATAGAGGTGGACGCCGGCATTCTGGTCGACGATTGGATGCGTACGAACCTGCCGAGTATCTGGGCCGCCGGCGACGTGGCGCAGGCGCGCGGGTTTTGGGGCGGCAACGTCGTCAATGGCATTTTGCCGAATGCCGTTGAGCAAGGCCGCATTGCCGGATTCGGCATGGCCGACGACGCAGGCGTTGTGCCTTTTCCGGGCGCCGTGCCGCTCAACACCTACAGTTTCTTCGGACAACAGGCGATTTCCGTCGGACGCGGCTGTACCCGCGGCGGGTTCGAGATTGCAGAAAGCGGCGTCGACGCCGACGGGGTCTACCGGCGCATCGTCCTAAAGGACGGCCGGCTGGTTGGTATCGCGACGATTAACGATTTCGTCGATGCCGGCATTATGTGGCAGCTCATCCTCAGACGCACCGATCTTTCCTCGGTCAAGGCCGAGTTCATCGCCAATCCACAGCTAACCGGGCGACAATTGATGTCGCAGAAGTGGCGTTAGGGGCGCACCGTGGGCCAGTGCTTCAACACTCTGCAATTCCATGCAAACCGCTGCGACGGCTGCGGCGACTGCATGACGGCCTGCGCGCAGGCTAAGGCGAATTCCGACGATCAAGCGTACTCGCGCATCCGCATCTTTCCCAAGGCTGCCGGCGACGGCGTCGAGCTCGCGCTTTGCCGGCAATGCGCCGATCCTATCTGCGTTATGAATTGTCCATCTGGAGCTCTTTCGAAAAACAGCGACACTGGGGTCATCGACTGGGCCGAGAGCAAATGCGTCAACTGTTTGTTGTGCACGGCCGGCTGTGTCTATGCCGGCATCGTTTATGAGGCCGCGGTCGGGCACGTCACCAAATGCGATTTATGCAACGGCAATCCAGCCTGCGTGAAAGCTTGTTCACGCGAGGCGATCGAGTATCTCACGGCGGCGCGCATCTTCAATGCCTACGCTGACCAGGAGGATATGTTCTGCCGTGGCCTCGCCGCCTGTCACGGCTGCAACTCCGAACTCTTGATCCGCCACACTATGCGCATGGTAGGCCCGGACGCGGTCGTTGCCGCGCCGCCCGGCTGCATCCCCGGCATGGGTACGGTCGGCTACAATGGGCAGACCGGCGCCAAGGTTCCGATCTTTCATTCACTCTTGACCAACACCGCCACCATGCTGGCCGGGGTCAAGATGCAGTACAACCGCGTTGGGCGGCATGTCACGGCGATTGCGCTGGCGGGTGACGGCGGCACCTCGGATGCCGGATTCCAATCGGTCTCCGGCGCCGCGGAGCGTAACGACCCAATTTTATTCATCTGCGTCGATAACGAAGGTTACATGAACACCGGCATGCAGTCGTCCGGCGTGACGCCCTACGGTTCGTGGACCTCGACGACGCCGGTCGGCGGCCAAATGCAGGGCAAGCGCACCGAGGCGAAAAATCTGCCGCTGATCATGACCATGCATAATTGTTCCTACGTCGCCACCGCCTCGACCGCATTCCTTGAGGACTATTACGCCAAGCTGGAGAAGGCGATCGAAGTCGCGAAGACCGGCATGGCCTATCTGCATGTCTACGCCCCGTGTCCGACTGGTTGGCGCTTCCCTTCGGCGATGACCACGCAAGTTTGCCGCATGCAAGTTCGCACGAATTTCATTGCTCTGTGGGAGTACGATCCTGGAAATGGCCTGCAATTCACCCATCCGATTGACAGGCCGGAACCGGTTGCAGAGTACCTCAAGCTGATCGGCAAGTACCGCCACCTCAGCGAGGAGCAGGTCAGCCATATCCAACACACCGTCGATGAAAAGATCGCTTTTTTACAGCAGTTGACGCAGATAGCTGCGGCCCGCCGCCCTGCACCGTTTCACTAAATCGCTGGGCCGCGGCGCAGACCGCTTCAGTGTGCCAAATCAGCCGTAGTTGCGATGCGCTCACCGCCAGCGACCGCGCCGAGCAAGCGTCGGCGCTGCGCCGGCGCGAAGCCGTTGGCGCTCGGCTGATAGAACACGCTGTAGCGGCCGACCGCCTCGGCATAAGCCGCGGCGTCGGCGGCCTTCTTGACCTCGAGCGAGTCGAAGCCGGCGCGGACCAGAAACAAAAACTGATCGCGCAAAATTTCGCCGGCGGCGCGCAACTCACCGCGGAAGCCGTAGCGCTCGCGCAGCTGCCGGGCCTGGGTATAGGCGCGGCCGTCGCGGAAATTCGGAAAGGTCAGCGCGATCAGCGCCAGCCGGTCGAGCCAGGGTGCAAGCTCGGCGACCTTCCGATCATTGGGCCAGATCAGGCCGGTGGGCGCGCCGCGCCGCGTCAACTCGGCGGTGTCGGCGAGAAAGCGCGCGGCCGGCACGATAACCGCCGCGCCGTCGGGGATCGGCGCATCGTCGACGACGCGCAGATAGGGGTCCTCGACGACACGGCCGCGTTTAACGAGTGGCATAGACACGCTCCCTGAATGGCTCGATGCCGGTGCGATCGACGGTCTGCAGGAAGGTTTCTTGCGGGTCCTCGCGCAATTCGAGATAGGCGGCGACGATGTCCTCGACCACGTCGGCGACGTCGGCGTAGCGCACCGCCGGGCCGATCAGCGTGCCGAGCGCGGCGTTCTCGTCGGCGCGGCCGCCGATGGTGATCTGATAGAACTCCTCGTTGTTCTTCTCGACGCCGAGAATGCCGATATTGCCGACGTGATGATGGCCGCAGGCGTTGATGCACCCGGAAATGTTGATGTGCAGCGGGCCGAGATCGCGGGCGAGGTCGCGGTCGCGGAACCGCCGGCTGATCTCCTGCGCCACCGGAATGGAGCGGGTATTCGCCAAGCTGCAATAGTCGAGCCCGGGGCAGCTGATGATGTCGGAAACGAGACCGACATTCGGCGTGGCGAGACCGGCGGCGTCGAGCGCCCGCCATAGCCGCGGCAGGTCGCGCTGCGCCACATGCGGCAGCACCAGGTTCTGCTCATGGCCGACGCGGATCTCGCCGAGCGAGTAACGGTCGGCGAGATCGGCGATCGCATCCATCTGCTCGGCGGTGGCGTCGCCGGGCGCACCGGCTTCCGGCTTGAGCGACAGCGTGACGATGGCATAGCCGTCGACCTTGTGGTTGGCGACCGAATTGGCGAACCAGGCGTCGAACCGGCGGTCGCTGCGCGCCGCGGCGAGCGCCGGCGGCGAATCCGCGAGCCGCTCGTAGGCCGGATAGCGGAAGCGCGCGGCGATGTCGTCGACCGCGGCCGGATCGAGCGCCAGCGGCCCGTCCTTGATCTCACGCCATTCGCCCTCGACCTCCTTGGCGAAGGCTTCGGCGCCGAGATCGTGCACCAGGATCTTGATTCGCGCCTTGTAGATGTTGTCGCGCCGTCCATATGAATTGTAGACGCGCAGGATCGCCTCGACGTAGCTCAACAGATCGCGCTTCGGCAGGAACGGCTTGATCGTCTTGGCGATGAACGGGGTGCGGCCGAGGCCGCCGCCGACCATGACTTCGAAGCCGGTTTCGCCGGCGCCGTTGCGAAATAGCCGCAGCCCGATGTCGTGCACCTTGACCGCGGCGCGGTCGTTCGCGGCGGCGGTCAGCGCGATCTTGAATTTACGCGGCAGAAACGAGAATTCGGGATGCATGGTCAGATGCTGGCGCAGCACCTCGGCCCAGATGCGCGGATCTTCTATCTCGTCGGGGGCGACGCCGGCCCACTGGTCGGTGGTGATATTGCGCACGCAATTGCCGCTGGTCTGCATGCCGTGAAGGTCGACGCTGGCGAGATCGGCCATGGCTTGCGGCAGCTCCTCGAGCTTGATCCAGTGGAACTGGATGTTCTGCCGCGTGGTGAAGTGGCCAAAATTGCGATCGTAGTGCCGCGCCACGTGCGCCAGCATGCGCATCTGCGCCGACGACAGCGTGCCGTAGGGAATGGCGATGCGCAGCATGTAGGCGTGCAGCTGCAAATAAACGCCGTTCATCAGCCGCAGCGGCCGGAATTCGTCCTCGGTCAGCTCGCCGGACAGCCGGCGCTCGACCTGATCGCGAAACTCGGCAACGCGCTCAGTCACCAGCGTGCGGTCGAGTTCGTCGTAGAGATACATGCTTGCCTCGCCGTCAGAACGCGATGCGCGTTTCGCTGGGCGTCTCGCTGCGCGCCTCAACGGTGGGTCCGGTCGAGCGGATCGCCTCGCGCAAGTTTCCGGGCTGCACTTGCCCGTCCGCCGCGACCTTGACCGGCGCGACATAAGCGCCGACCGCGCTCGTCTGGTCGACGCTCGCCGCCGCCAAGAGCTCGCGCGCGGCCGCAGCCGAAGTGGCGACGGCGGCGCCGGGTAGCTGCGTCGTCCAGCCGCGATCGGCACGCCAGTACACCACCGCGCCGTCGGTCAGCCGGTTCGCGGTCACCACCACCGGCCCGGTGACTTTCAGTTTCTGTTGCAGCGGCGAGGTCATGCCGCCAACTCCCGCTCTGCGGCGCTTGGTTCGGCGGCGGCGCGCCACGCGTCGGAGCGCGCCACGGTCGGGCCGATCACCAGCAAGCCCGGGCCCTCGCCCGCTTGCGCGGCAAGCGCCGGAATGTCGGCGAGCCGGCCGACCAGGCAAAGCGAGTCGGAGCGGGTGCCGCGCGCCAGCACAGCGGCGGGCGTCTTGGCGTCGCGTCCGGCGGCGATCAGGCCGTCGCGCACAAAGGCCGCCTTGCCGACGCCCATATAGACGACGAGCGTCGTCTTCGGGTCGGTGAATTTCGACCAGTCGGTTTCCGCCTCGGCGTCGGCGTGGTGCGCCGTGATGAACGCCACTTCGGTGGCTTCGTTGCGAAACGACAGCGGCAGCCCGGCTTCGGCGGCGCAGCCGAGCGCCGCCGTCACGCCGGGCACCACGATGACCGCGATGCCGGCATCGCGCAGATAGTCCAGCTCTTCGCCGCCGCGGCCGAAGATGAAGGGATCGCCGCCCTTCAAGCGCACGACGTTCAGTCCCCGCCGCGCCCCGTCGGCGAGACGCTGATTGATGGCATCCTGATCGATACCCGGCCGGCCGCTGCGCTTGCCGACAAACACCAGCTCGGCTTCGCGGCGCGTGCGGCCGAGAATCTCGGCGGTGACGAGCTCGTCGTAGAACACGATGTCGGCGGCCTGCAGCGCCTGCAAGGCGCGCAACGTCAACAGATCGGCGGCGCCCGGACCGGCGCCGACGATGAACACGTTGCCGGACTGCGCCGGCGTTTCGTCGGAATGTTCGATGGCGCGCGTCAGCGCCCGCTCGGCATCGCGCCAGCGCCCGGCCAGCGCCGCGGCGCCGATCGGACCGTCAACGACGCGCTCCCAGAACCGCCGCAGCGAGCGCCCGCCGCGTCGCACCTGCGCTGCGCGCACGCGGAAGCGGCCCATCAGCACGGCGAGATCGCCGATCCGCGCCGGCAACAGCGCTTCGATGCGTTCACGCAACCGCCGTGCCAGCACCGGCGACGTGCCGCCGGTGCCGATTGCGACCACGACATCGCCGCGATCGACAATGGCGGGGAAGATGAACGTCGAAAGCTCGGGCCGGTCGACGACATTGACCGGAACGTGCTGGCTTCTTGCCAGCGCCGCGATATCGTCGTCGAGCACGTCGCCCGCCGCCGACACCACGGCGATGCAATCGGCAAAATCGGCTTGGCGCGGATCGGCGAAACAAATTTCGAGCGGGCCGGACAACGCGGCGGTCAGCACTTCTTCGGCGACGCCGACGTCCTTGGAATACCAGCGCACCCGCGCGCCGGCGGAGCGCAGCAGGCGGAGCTTATTGAGCGCCGCCGGCCCACCCCCAACCAGGCCCACCACGCCTTCCGTGAGATCGAGAAACACTGGCAAGAAACGCATCGGGCAAATTCCGCTCCGTGGAAGAATGTCCTTCCATATAACAACTAGATTAGGCTTTCAAATGGAAGAATATTCTACTTATTCACCCATTGATGCGAGGATGCATCCATCGCGTGAGGCCCGGAAATGAGAGGGATTTGGTCGCCCAAATCCCCGGGATCCTGCGGACCGTTTTGCGGATTGGGGCGTTGATCGTCTGCCCGACTGCCCCCCAGTCGGGTAGGCGGCCTTGACCTCAAGCCGACCCACAAAGCGGCTCCCCGGGTCCTGGCCGCCTTCTGTTTGCGCCGATGGCCGAAATCCGAACGTCACGTCGTTGCGCCGAAACGGGAATCAAACTTCCGGCCCGATGGGCCGATGCGCGCGGCCTGTGCGCCGTCAAACCGAACTGATGCAGAGGCGCGCTTGCGCACAGGGTCCTTTGATTCAAATCAAGGCGACCCAAGCCAAGGCGCTTAGTTTTGTCGTCGGCTCAGAGCGATCCGGCCGGGAAGGAAGAACAAGCTGAGCCGGGCGGCCTTGACCGAACCTTCAGCGGGGGCTCCGGTCAGGCCGCCTTCAACTTTTCCGCAGAGCCCGAAATCTAAACCGCCACAGTAATTCAAATCGCAACAATCAAAACTGTCTGACGTGCGCGGCAAACGGACGAAGAACTCGATAGTGTCTCAGTTTGAAATTATGCCTCAATGATATCGCAACGCACGCCGGTCGCGCTGATTTTCAGACCCTTAAAATCCTGCTCGGCTCGTTTCTTCGACGGGCCGTTCCAATGCGCTTGGAAGGCTTCCGGGCTGGCGTAGACCTCGTACAGCATGACTGTGTCGGCTTCCTCCTGCGGCACGAGTATCTCGAATTTCAGGGTGCCCGGTTCGGTTGCTAGGCAGCGTTATCCGTGGGCCTTCAGGTGCTTCACGTATTCATCGCGCTTGCCGGGAACGGTCTTAATAGTCGCCACGATTGCAAATTTGCTCATGTATCCTCCTCCCTCACGTGACCATCCGCTTTTTCAAACCGAGACACTACCAAAAACTCCGCTTCGATCCGGCTCTATGAAAGAGCTCCGCCACCGGCGAGCCGCGACCCGGCGGTGCGGCGTGAACGAGAGCGCCTCCCGTCAGTGCCCCTTTTGGCACGTAGCGCCAACCCGACCGGAACAATTGTCCTGGGCCGGCGCATGAAATTAGGAAATATAAATGCTCCATCGGGCAATTGGCGGTCTAATTTTGCTTTTTACGCGCCGCGTATTGCCTCCGAGTGAAATATTATTCTAATGCTGCCCGCCTTGGTTCCGCATCGAGCCGCGGACATACGCCGCAGGCCAAACGATTGCAGGCAAGATGAGCAACATTTCCGAAGTCCAAAGCACGATCCCGGCACCGACGCCGCTGCGCTGGCGCGAGCTCTGGCGCAAAGAAGATTGGTGGGCGATCTGGCTCGGGCTCGGCATCGTCGTTGTCGCTTACGCGCTGTTCGCCAACGGCTCGAGCATCCGCTGGCTGGCGGTGACGCCGGCGAAGTGGTCAAACCCGGCGCAGCTCGGCGCGCATTTCAGCGCCAACGCGGTGCGCTACCTGGCGCAGTTTCTGGTCTGGCTTGCGGTGTTTTCCTCCGCGCTCACGGCGCTCGGACATAAGATCAGAGACTTCGTTCCCGCGTTCGTGCTGGTCTATGCGCTGTCGGTCGCGATCTTCGCGCTCGGGCAATGGGACAAGGCCAATACCTATAATCTCGAGCCGCCGCTGGTGGCGCTGCTGATCGGGCTTCTGCTGTCGAATCTCGTCGGCTTGCCGCGCTGGCTCGATGCCGGCTTTCGCGTCGAATTCTATATCAAGACCGGCATTGTGCTGCTCGGCGCGACGCTGCCGTTCACGCTGATCGTGTGGGCGGGGCCGGCGGCGATCCTGCAGGCCTCGATCGTCTCCGTGGTGACGTTCCTGGTCATCTACTGGGTCAGCTTGCGCCTCGGTCTCGACCGGCGGCTCGCTGCAACGCTTGGCGCCGGCGGCGCGGTGTGCGGGGTCTCCGCCGCCATCGCCATTGCCGGCGCGGTCGGCGCCAAAAGGGAACACGCGCCGATCGCCATCACCACGGTGATCATCTGGGCGATCGTGATGATCTTCGTGCTGCCGTTCGTGGCTGCGGCGCTGCATCTGCCGGCCGGCGTCGGCGGCGCCTGGATCGGCACCTCGGAATTCGCCGATGCCGCCGGCTTCGCCGCGGCGCAGACCTACGGGCATCTTGCCGACAGCGGTGTCGTCGCCGGCACCAGCGATCAGGCGGTGTTTGCCTATACCCTGATCAAGGTGGTGGGACGCGACGTCTGGATCGGCATCTGGGCCTTTGTGCTGGCGATCGTCGCCACCACGCAATGGGAGCGCACCGAGACCGGCCGCAAGCCCGACGCCGCCGAAATCTGGTGGCGCTTTCCGAAATTCGTCATCGGCTTTCTGGTGGCGTCGCTGATCGTCACGCTGGCGACCACCGGCTACGGCCTCGCCGACTACAACAAGACCGTGGTGCCGAGTCTCGTCGGGCCGATCAAGGATCTGCGCAGCTGGGCCTTCATCTTCTGCTTCCTCAGCATCGGCCTGACCACACGGTTCCGCGATTTGGCGACGGCCGGAACCAAGCCGTTCCTCGCTTTCAGCGCCGGCGCGGTGGTCAATATCGTCGTCGGCTTTGTCCTCTCGGCGCTGGTCTTCGCCGCGCATTGGGAAAATCTGGCGCGCTGACATGGCAGCTCTCGGCGCACATCCGCAGCAACACTGTTTCGCTTGCGTTCATTTCCGCAACGACGCGAAATTTCTTGAAGCCGCCTTCGGCGGACTGACGAGCTTGAGCTCGGGCTTCGGCTCGGTGCGCGCCGACGACGGCATCTGCCTGCGCCACGATCGTTATCTGTCGGCGCGGAGTTCTTGCGCGGAGTTCGCTCCGTCGGGCACGAACCGGAGCAATGCAGGGGCGGGTTTTAGTGGAGCATGATCTTTTCGGAAAACCGGCTTCCACCCTCGGATCAAGTCCGCGGGCAGGCTTTTTCCGGATCATGCTCTAGCGCCGCGTCAGATCGCCTTGCTGAGATCGTGGTTTCTCAGCGGCAGCGAGCGGATGCGCCGGCCGGTGGCCGCGAACACGGCGTTGCACAAGGCCGGCGCCAGCGGCGGCACCGGCGGCTCGCCGACGCCGCCCCAGAAATCGCCGCTCGGCACCATCACGGTCTCGACCTTCGGCACGCCGGCGATGCGCAGCATCTCGTAATCGTCGAAGTTCGATTGCTCGACGCCGCCGTTCTTGATGGTGATTTCGCCCTGCAACGCCGCCGTCAGCGCGAACACGACGGCGCCTTGGACCTGCATCTCGACCGACAGCGGATTGACGACATGGCCGGAGTCGAGCGCGACCACGACGCGGTGCACGCGCACGGCACCGCCTGCGATCGAGGCTTCGACCACGTGGGCGCAATAACTGCCGCAGGCCTCGCTGACCGCAATGCCGCGGAACATGCCCGGCGGCAGCGGTGTGAACCAATCAGCCTTCTTGGCCGCGGCGTCGAGCACGGCGAGGTTCTTCGGGCTGTTGCGCAGCAGCCGCCGCCGGTAGAGATAAGGGTCCATTCCCGCGGCATGCGCCATCTCGTCGACGAAGCACTCCTTGTAATAGACGTTCTGCGTGTAGTTGATCGCGCGCCACACCCCGATCGGCACCGGCGATTGGCACAACACGTAATCGACCAGATAGTTCGGAACCTCGTAGGGCATTTCGTTGGTCAGCCCGGAAAGAAAACTGCGGTCGATGAAACTGTTGCCGAAGCCGGGCACGATGCCGGCAACGAATGACGGGCCGGCGAGCCGGATCTTCCAGGCGATCGGCATGCCGTCGGCGTCGAGGCCGGCGGTCAGGCGCGCCGCTCCGACCGGCCGATACAAATCGTGCTTGATGTCCTCTTCGCGCGTCCAAATGAGCTTGACCGGCGCTTCGACTTCCTTGGCGATGAGCACCGCTTCGCGGATGTATTCCTGGATCGCGGCGCGCCGGCCGAAGCCGCCGCCGAGCATCATGCGATGGACCACGACCTTGTCGTTCGACACGCCGGCCGCCGCGGCGGCGGTGGCGAGTGCGGTCGCAGCGTCCTGCGAAGGAGCCCAGATCTCAACCGCGCCGGGCCTGACATGGGCGGTGCAGGTCTGCGGCTCCATGGTGGCGTGCGCCAGGAACGGCACCACGTAGTCCGCCTCGATGCGGCGCACCGCGCCGGCGAGGCCCGCCGCCACGTCGCCGTCGGCGCGGCCGACTTGCGAGCCTTTGGCGTCGAGGCCGCAGCGCACGGTTTGCGCGATGTCGGCGCTCGCCACGCCGCCGTGGCCGCGCTCGTCCCAGACCACCGGCAGCGTTTCGATCGCGCGCCGCGCGCGCCACCAGGAATCGGCGACGACCGCAACCGCCTCGGGTAGCCGCACCAAGCGGCGGACGCCCGGCATCGCGGCAATCGCGCTTTCGTCGACCGACTTCAGTCTGCCGCCGAATACCGGGCAATGCAGGATGGCGGCGTAAAGCATGCCCGGCAGCCGCACGTCGATCGCATAGATCGGCTGCGCGGTCACCTTGTCGAGCACGTCAAGGCGCCGGCGCGGCTTGCCCGCGAGCCTCCAGGTGTCCGGCTCCTTCAGCTCGACCACAGCCGGGGGCGTGAGCTTGGCCGCATCCTCGGCGACAGCGCCGAATGTCACCGTGCGGCCGGTCGGCCGGTGCGTGATCGCGCTCATGTGCGCGACGCATTCCGACGCCGCCACATTCCAGCTCGCCGCGGCGGCAGCGATCAGCATGTGCCGGGCGATGGCGCCGGCCTGCCGCAGGTAAAGCTGCGAGGACGCGATCGAACGGCTGGCGCCGGTCGACAGATCGCCCCAGACGCGGTCGCGGCGCCAATTCTCCTCGGGAGCGACGAATTCGGTGCGGACTTTGTCCCAGTCGCATTCCAGCTCCTCGGCGACCAACATGGCGAGGCCGGTCTGCGCGCCCTGTCCCATCTCGGACCGCGCGACGCGGATGACGACCGAATTGTCCGCGCAAATCACCAGCCAAGCCGTGACCTCCGGGGCTTCCTCGGCCGCGCGCACCGGTGCAAAGGGAATGGCAAAGGCCAGCGTCAAGCCGCCGCCCGCAGCGCTTATCCCTTTGAGGAAGGAACGGCGGCTCAGCGGGTCGCCCGTCATTGCTCTTCCCTGGTCTGCATGCTTGGCGGTGAAGGCGGTGGCCCAATCGAGAACATCGTCACTTGCGCGTAGCCCTCGCCCGCGCGCCCCTCGCCGCCCAGCGCGGCATCCTAACAAACATCGTGCCGCAGGCAACCGGAGTTAAGGGCCGCTCCCGCGCGGTTGCGCGCGGAGCCGCCGGGTCAGCGCCCAAAGCAGGAACGTCAGGCAACCCATGGTGGCGACCACGCCGGCGACGGGCCAAGCCGAGTGGCCGAGGTAATCGCCGACCACCGCCGCGACGACGGCCGCGGCCGTCTGCTGCACCAGCCCCATCAGGGAAGCCGCGGTGCCGGCGCGCTGGGGAAACGGCGTCAGCGCCCCCGCCATCGCCTGCGGCATCGAAAGGCCGAGGCCGGCGAGGTACACCGCCATCACCGCCACCAGCCAGATACCGTTAGGGATGCGCACGGCGACGACCGCCGCCACGCCCAGGCCGCCGACGGCGAGCGCCATCACGCCGAGCCCCATCGTGCGATCAAGACCGAGCCTGGTCACGAGCCGCGCCGCGATGGCCGCCCCCGCCATGTATCCGGCGGCGCCGAGCGCGAAGGTGAAGCCGAAGGCGAGCGCCGAAAGTCCGTAGACCCCTTGCAGCACGACCGGACCGCCGGAAATCCAGGCGAACAAGCCGGCATAGCTGATGGTGAGGATGCCGAGATAGGCGAGAAAGCCACGATGCCGTAGCACCGCGCCATAGCCGCGGACCATGGACGATAACGAGATCGGTTCGCCGCCCCGCTGCGGCAGCGTCTCCGGCAGCAAGCGGTGCGCCACCAAAATAGCGATCGCCGCCGCGGCGCCCATGACGATGAAGCTCGCACGCCAGCCGAACGCGGTCTGCAGCACGCCGCCGATCATCGGTGCCACGATCGGCGCAAAGGCGCTGATCGAGCCCATCAGCGACAGTTCCCGCGCCGCCCGCACGCCGGAATAGAGATCGCGCACCATGGCGCGCGCCAGCACGATCGAACCCGCCCCGCCGACCGCCTGCAGGAACCGCGCCGCAATCAGCGTGTCGATGGATTGTGTCGCCGCGCAAATCAGCGTGCCGGTGACGTAAAGGCCGAGCGCCGCAAACAGCACCGGACGGCGGCCGTGCCGATCCGAGAGCGGGCCGTAGATCAGCTGGCCGACGGCAAAGCCGATCAGGTAGCTCGAAATCGTCAGCTGCACGCGCGCCGTCGGCGCCTCGAGAACGCGGGCGATGTCGGGCAGCGACGGCAGATACATGTCCATCGACAGCGGGCCGAGCGCCGTCAGCATGGCCAGGAGCGTCGTCAGCGAGAGCGTGCCGGGGCGGAGCATCAGCGGAAATATCTGGAGGAAGGGTGCCTTCAGCGGGCGACGGTTTCGGTTATAAGGGGCCTGCCCAGTGTTCCGATTCCGAAGTTCGCAAGTCCTTGCGGCTTACTCTCGTGCGAACTTCGGAATCAAAGGAACACTAGCAAACGTGTAATCCTAGTGTGGTTTCGGATTTGAAGTTCCTATGCGAGTTTGCGGCTAGATTGTAGGAAGAACTTCAAATCCACCACACTAGGTGCCCATAGATCATCCGGAACAGAGCATGGATGCAAAATTCGAGCATCGCGCGGCGCGCCAGCCGCGCTTGGAAGACGACGCGCTCGTGCGCGGTAACGGCCGCTACGCCGCCGATGTTCCGCTGCCGAACCAAGCCTACGCCTATTTCGTGCGTTCGCCGCACGCTTTTGCGCGCATCGTCCGCCTGGACGTCAGCGCGGCGCTGAGCGCACCCGGCATCGTCGGCGCATTGACCGCGAAGGATATGGCGGGGCTCGGCAGCATCGGCCGTCATCCGCCGCTCAACGGGCGCGGTGGTAAGGGGCTGGTGATGCCGCATCGCCCGGCGCTCGCGGCCGAGCGGGTCGTGCATGTCGGCGAGGCGGTGGCGATGATCGTCGCCGAGAGCGCGCTCGCCGCGCAGGATACCGCCGAGCTCGTCGCGGTCGAATACGACGCGCTCGCCCCGGTGACCGGCGCGCGCGCCGCGCTCGAACCCGGCGCGCCGCAAATCTGGCCGGAAGCGCCGGGCAATCTCGCCATCGATTGGCCAGGGCCGGCCCGCGATGCCGAGGCGAACGCCCGCGAGGTCGACGCCATCTTCGCCGCCGCAAAATTCGTGGCGCGCGTCGCGGTGACAAACCAGCGCATGGTGGTCGCCTCGATCGAACCACGCGGCGCCACCGCGAGCTACGATGCCGCGGCCGACAGCTACACGCTGCGCGTCTGCACGCAGGGCGCCGGCGCCGTGCGCGACGTCCTGGTCGCCATCATGAACGTGCCGAAGGAGCGCCTGCGGGTGCTGACCGACGACGTCGGCGGCGCCTTCGGCTTGAAGACCGGCCCCTATCCGGAATACGTCGCGCAACTGGTCGCCGCCAAGAAACTCGGCCGCCCGATTCATTGGATGTCGGGACGCTCCGAGGCGTTTCTCAGCGACAACCAGGCGCGCGACCTCTATTCGGAGGCGGAACTGGCGCTCGACGGCAAGGGCCGCTTCCTGGCGCTGCGCATCCGCAACACCGCCAATCTCGGCGCTTATGTCGGCGCCGTCGGCGCCAGCATCCAGGCGTGGAATTTCACCCGCTGCCTGCCGGGCATGTACGACATCCGGCATATCGACGTGAGCACGCGCTGCGTCTTCACCAACACAATTGCGACCGCGCCCTATCGCGGCGCCGGGCGGCCGGAGGCGAACTACGTGCTCGAGCGCGTGGTCGAGGAGGCGGCGCGCATCACCGGCATCGATCCGGTAAAGCTGCGGCGGCGCAACCTCATCCCCGCCGCCGCCATGCCGTACAAGACCGCCATCGGCACGACCTATGACAGCGGCGATTTCGCGCCCGTCCTCGACAAGGCGCTGGCGCTCGCCGGTTACGATGGCTTCAAGGCGCGCCGGCGCGCAGCGAAATCGCGCGGAAAATATCGCGGCATCGGCATTTCCTGCATGCTCGAACATGCCGGCGCCACGCCGCTCGAGGGCGCCTGGCTCACCTTCCCGGGCGACGGCACGCTCACCGTCAATCTCAACGTGCAGTCGACCGGTCAGGGCCACGCCTCGGTGTTCACGAGGCTCGTTGCCGACCGGCTCGGCATCGGGCGCGATAAAATCACCCACAAGCACGGCGACTCGGCGCGGGAGATCGCCGGCTACGCCTCGGTCGGCTCGCGTTCGGCGATGACCGCCGGCGCGGCAATCGTCAAATGCGTCGATGTGATGCTGGAGAAGGGCAAGCGCATGGCGGCGATGCTGCTGGAGGCGTCGGAAGCCGACATTGCTTACGAAGCCGGAAGCTTCGGCGTGGTCGGCACCGACCGCCGCATCGCGCTGTTCGAACTTGCCGCGCGCGCGGCGGAGCTGAAGAAGCAAGGCGCCATCGCGGAGGATCTCGACACCAAGGCCGCGACCGAAACGCCGCTGACGTTCCCCAACGGCGTCCACATCGCCGAGGTCGAGATCGATCCGGCCACCGGCCACATGGACATCATCGCCTACACCGCGGTCGACGATTGCGGCAATGTGCTCGACGGCATGATCGTCGAGGGTCAGCTCCATGGCGCGGTGGCGCAAGGCCTCGGCCAGGCGTTGATGGAGCGGGTCGTTTACGACGACGGCGGGCAGCTCGTCACCGGCTCGTTCATGGACTACGCCATGCCGCGCGCCGCCGACATGCCGCCGATCCGCGACGCGCTTCTCTGCGTGCCGGCCACCACCAACCCGCTCGGCGTCAAGGGCGTCGGCGAAGCCGGCACCACGGCATCGATCGCCGCAGTGATGAACGCGGTGGCCGACGCCATTCCCGGCCGCGCCGCCGCGCATCTCGACATGCCGGCGACCGCCGCGCGGCTGTGGGAAGCCTGCCGGCGCGCGCAGGCTTAAGGCACAGGCAAGCGGGAAACCGTAACTCACCGGCAGCCGGCCGACTTCACCCGATATGGTCCCCGGAATTGCCAAAATTCGCCGCCGCGGCGCTCTAATTTCGCCGCGGCGCTTTCGTTCAAATGCGCGCGGTCGATGGGACCGATCGGGGAAGCAAAGGGGAACGTCGGTCAGGGTGCCGGTAGCCGGCTGCCTCGCGCTCACGCGTTAAGGCATTGGCCGACCCGCCGGGGACTTAATCGGCATTTAACGAAAATTCGTCTTAATGGTTGCGCGGGTCTGCGGGGTCCTTCGCGCAATCTTTCGCCGGGGGCGCGCCTGCGCGCTTGTCCGCTTCGATGGCCAAGGCCGTCGAAGGCTCTCATGAACAAGCAATCTTCATACTGGGTCGAGGGGAATGGCATTCAGTACCGAGTGGCGCGATAATTTCTGCGAAGGCTACGATCAGGGGCGTCTATCGGGCAATGCGCGCCCGCAGCGGCTGTTCGGCGGCGCCGCGCTCATTTGCGTCGCCTTCGCCTGCGCCTTCACGCTGTGGACCAACTTGACCCGGACCGGGACCGATCCATTCATCGACGCGCAGCCGCGGGCGGCGACCGCTTCCAACACCGATGCGAGGCTCGCGCTCGCTTCGAGCGCCTACGCCAAGCTCGCGGCGGCTTTGAACAGCTACGCGCGGAAGGCGGCGCTGTCGACCAGCTATGCCAGCTTGTTCGATTCGCGCTATTTAGGTGTTCCGCCGGAACCGTTTGATAGGATCGCGGCGCTTCCAGCCGACAGCGAGCCGGCAGAACCGGCCACCGAACAGACGCCAAATGTCGCCGTCACCGGCTCGATCGATCGTCAAGCCTTGCGGCGCGACGCCGCGATGGCGCAGCCCCCTCGATTGCCGCCGCGGCGGACCGCGGCGCTCCGCGAGACCGCGCCTGCGAGCCGAACCGCCGCAAATCCGCCGGCCGAGAAGCCGAGCATTTTCGAGAGGCTGTTCGGCAAGCCGGCGCCGCTGACGCTTGCCTACGCCGCCCCCGATGACGGCGATCTGGGCGGCGGCCAGAGCCTCGTCCCGGGCCGCTACGATCGCTGGACCGCCGTCTATGACATTTCCGCGCAGAAGGTCTACATGCCGGACGGCACCACGCTGGAAGCGCATTCGGGCTACGGCAATCGGCTCGACGATCCGCGCCACGTCGACGAAAGAATGCGCGGCGCCACGCCGCCCACCGTCTACGATCTGAAACTGCGCGAGAGCCTGTTCCACGGCGTGCAGGCCATTCGCCTGATCCCCGAGGACGAAGACCAAGTCTTCGGCCGCAGCGGGCTTCTCGCCCACACCTACATGCTCGGCCCCAACGGCGATTCGAACGGCTGCGTGTCTTTCCGGGACTACAACGCGTTCCTGCAGGCCTATTTGAATCACCGCATCAAGCGGCTCGCCGTGGTCACGCGGCTGGATTGACGCTCGTAACGGCGGCCCTTGTGGCCGTCCCATTGAACGCCGTGTCACGCCCGGATTGACCTTCGTAGGGGCGGCCCTTGTGGCCGTCCCATCGGCCATCGCGGACGTAGCATCGTAGCCAAGCTGAAAGTCCCATTGGCCTCTAGCAAAAAGCTCGTATTCTGGAGCATCCATTAAATGCTGCTGCGCGCCGGGGATCGCCGTCATGATTTTAAGAGCGTTCGATACCGCGATTGTCGACGATGGCGAAGCGCTGGTCGGACCGTGGCGCACGCCGCAGCAGATGCTGGCCGCGCAAGTGTACGATGGTCACGTCTCGATCCACGACGACGCGATGGCGCAGAAAGTCGGATTCAAGGCCGCGACCATCGAGGGACCGACGCATTTCAGCCAGTTCGATCCGCTGTGCGAACGCTTGTGGGGTGACGCGTGGTTCGAGACCGGGTGCATTTCCGCGCACTATCGCAACGCGGTCTTTGCCGGCGAGGACGTGCAAGCCGTCGTCTTAAAGCCGAAAGAGCCGCAAAGCCAAGTCGCCATTCGCATGGTCAAGCGCGACGGCACGGAAGTCTTACAGGGCACCGCGTCGGTCGGGCGCGACAACTCCGCGACGGCGTTGGATAAGCGGCTGCGCGACGAGCTCAAGCCGCTGACCGACCCAGTCATCCTGTGCGACGTCAAGGTCGGCATGAAGACGCCGCGGCAGATCGTGCGCATGGATTTCGATCAGACTATGGGCGAGCTCTATCCGTTCTCGCTACGCGACAAGCTCAAAGTGATCACCGAGCCGTCCTGGCTTTACCAGCCGGACCGCGCCGCGGACAACAAATGGGGACGCGCCATCATCCCGTTCGAGATGCTGAGCGTGCTCTTTCAATATCGCTCGCGGGAAGATCGGCTGCCGATCAAGGGACCGGCGGTCGGCTTGTTCGCCGATCAGGAAATCCGGCTGGTCGACGGGCCGCTGTTTGTCGGCGAAAACTACGAGCTCGAGCGCGAAGTGGTCGCGCTCAGCGGCAGCCGGCGCACCGAGAGCCTGTGGGTGCGCACCACCGTCTTTGTCCCGCCAAGCGGCCGCCCGGTGGTGAAGATGCTGCTCAATCTCGCCAGCATCAAGGACTCGCTGCCAGGCTATGCGAAAGAATACGCGGCGTTGTATGCGTGACGGCAAGGTAGCAAGCTACCCCAGCCGCTAATTGTCGGTCGGGATTTGAAGGCGGCATGCGATGCTTGGCCACGCCGAATTAATGAATGAAGCGTTAACGAACGTCGGGCATGAGCGGAACTCGGCAAAGACCGGCGGCTTGCCAGGCTTAATCCGTTGTTTAGTCGAGGCGGTTCACAATTACTCCCGTAAGGCGGCCCGTATGCGAATTGTGCTAGTCGATCCAAGCCGCGCCATCCGGCGGGCAATGACCGATCTTATTGTACCGGGCGAGCACGAGGTGTTTGCTTGCAGCCACGGACAAGAGGCGCTTGACCGCATTGCCGCGGATGAAGCGGTTGGCACCCTCATCACCAGTGTCCAGCTCGCGGATATTTCAGGAATTCAGCTTTGCGCGGCAGCCCGTAGGCTAGCCGGCTCGCGCCGTGCGCTCTTTATTATCGTTATGTCGTCGACAGACGATTATGGGCAGGTCATTCAGGCGCTTGACAATGGCGCAGATGACTTCATTCGCAAGCCGCCGTTCCCGGAAGAGCTGCGAGCGCGGCTACGGGCAGCGAGTCGTTTCACGTCAATCCAGCGTGACTTGATAAGATACGCTACAACAGATTCGCTCACGGGTCTTCTGAATCGACGCGCCTTTTTCGCCGATGCCGTCGAGGCCTGCACGGCAGCGGACTCAGGAAACCCACTTTCGGTAATTTTATTTGATGTGGATCGGTTCAAACGCATCAATGACATGCATGGGCATCAAGCCGGAGATGTCGTGCTGGCCACACTCGGCGCGGCGGTAAAAACGGTAGCGCAGGGCCCTCTCGGCAGACTTGGCGGCGAAGAGTTTTGTCTGCTTTTGTCCGACGATCTCGCCGAGGCAGTTGAGGTGGCCGAGGATCTGCGGCAGTCCATTAAGGCGCTGGAATTCTCGGAAATGGAATCCCTTGGCGTGACATGCAGCTTTGGCGTCGCTGAATGGGAAAACGGCGATACAATAGATCGCATTTTGCGCCGCGCCGACCTCGCTATGTACGAGGCCAAACACACCGGCCGGGACCGGGTAATTGCCGCGGATAGTTTCGTGGTTACCGATCGCCACGAGAAATGGCGAGGCGTTGCCCGGGCAACAACTTCGCGCAAACAGTAAAGCTCTGCACCGCCGATGGCGACTGCGCCATCGCTTCGCTTTAGATCAAAATACGGCCTCGTCACGTGATGTGGGGATGACGGCTGCTACGCAAAAATCAAACAGCTCGTATTCACCTCTCCCCAAAGGGACGAGGGGAAGTCAGAGGGATGCGAAGCGCGGTCCCCGAAAGCTGCGAGATCGAGCGCGAAGTGGTCGCGCTCAGCCGCAGCCGGCGCACCGAGAGCCTGTGGGTGCGCACCACCGTCTTTGCCCTGCCAAGCGGCGGCGCGGTGGCGACGATGCTGCTCAATCTCGCCAGCATCAAGGACTTACTGCCCGGCTATGTAAAAGAATACGCGCCGTTGTAGGGGTGAGGCGAGTGTGCCAGATTAAGCCCACGGGTCGCGCGACGCGCGCCCGAGGGTAAATTCCACGGGATTCGGCATAGGCCTCGCGGTCTTCTCAGTTGCCTCAACAGCAGACATGCGGTGGATACTTATTTGGATCGAGTCCAATGCGATTGACTCAAATCCGCGTTCATCGGTCCAAAGCGCGCGACTAATCCGACCTGGGTCACAGGAGCCGGATAGGCCCCCTCCGATAGCGGGAGACTGGTATGAGCGATGCAAAGCCCGTCATCAATCTGGCGGTTGCAACGACAAAGCCCGGAGGCAACGGCGGTAAGTTCGAGTTCAAACAATGCCGAATTGGCCCGGCGATCGGGCTGGAGAAACTTGGCTGTAGTCTTTATGTCGTCCCGCCGGGAAAGCGTGCTTTCCCATATCACGCGCATGCTCTCATGGAGGAAATGTATATAATTTTAGAGGGCTCAGGGACGCTTCGCCAAGAGGGACAGGAATTTCCGATTCAAGCGGGCGACGTTATCGCCTCCGCTATCGGAAAGGCGCATCAGATCATCAATACCTCTGGAAATGATTTGAAATACCTTGTTATCTCCAACAACGAACTTACCGATATCGTTCTCTATCCTGACTCCGACAAGGTCGGCGCGATTTCAAAGGCGTTTGGAAAGACACTGTGGCACTTCGCGCGCAAGAGCGCAGCGGTCAATTACTATGACGGTGAGGCGTAGTCACCCAAGTTTCGGCGCCGCAACCAAACATCGCGTTATAGACGCGGCGGCTTGCACCTGCTCTGCGGAAATTCTGTCTAATTTTCCACACCGCCGCCGCGACATCGGGCCCGTGGCGCGTCGCGCCGACAACCTATATCGAATAGTGTCTGCACCGCACCGAACTAGTGACGGCGGTGCCGCGGGGTTTCGGCTGAGTAACGATGCGCGCGGTATGATTCGCCCGCGGCCATCGCAGCGCCCGCGAAGGGGGTCCTGCCATGCATCGCGGTTGCTGCCGAAAGGATGACCATGAAAATCAACTCAGCACACTTTCGCGTGCCGGAAGGCAAGCATGTCGACTTGAAAAAGTGGCCGACCAAGGTCGCGCCCGTGTGCGGCTCGAAAGAGCAATACAAAAAACTTCTGGAAGACGATGTCGCGCAACTGAGCGCGCAACAGGAGCTGCTCTACGCGTCAAACCGCTATGCCGTCCTGCTGATCTTTCAGGCCATGGATGCGGCGGGAAAAGACGGCGCCATCCAGCATGTCATGTCCGGGGTCAATCCGCAGGGCTGCCAGGTGTTCAGCTTCAAGCACCCGAGCGCAACCGAGCTGCAGCACGATTTTCTCTGGCGCACCACGCGCGATCTGCCGGAGCGTGGGAAGATCGGCATTTTCAACCGATCCTATTACGAGGAGGTGCTGATCGTCCGCGTCCACCCCGAGCTTCTACGAAGCGAAGCGATCCCGGGGATGCCGCATCACGACAGGAAGGTCTGGCACGACCGCTATCGTTCGATCACGAATCTGGAACGCCATCTCCACAGCAACGGCACCTGCATCGTCAAGTTCTTCCTGCACCTCTCCAAGGAAGAACAGCGCCGGCGTTTTCTGGCGCGCATCGACGACCTGGAAAAGAACTGGAAATTCAGCCTCGGGGACATTGAGGAGAGGAAATACTGGAAGCAGTACATGAAGGCCTATGAGGAGTGCCTCAGCACGACCAGCACGGCGGATTCGCCCTGGTATATCGTGCCCGCCGACGACAAAGAGAACGCCCGGCTTATCGTCTCGCAGATTGTCCTCGATACGTTGCAAGGACTAAAAATGAGCCACCCGAAAACCAGCGCCGCGCGCCGGCGGGAATTGCTGGCGATTCGCCGGCAGCTCGCGAAGCGAGACGGCGAGCGCGCCGGTGCTAAAAAGCGGTGATCAAGGAGAGCGTGATGTATACCAAAATCCTGATAGCAACGGACGGGTCGGAACTCGCCGGGAAAGCGGTCAAGCACGGCCTCGCCTTGGCCAAGCGGATCGGCGCCAAGGTCACCGCGCTGACCGTGTTACCGCCGTTTCATACGTTCACGACCGACACGCAGATGATCGAGGACACGCCGGCTCAGTACAAAGCACGCATGCAGAAGCATGCGGAGAAAACTCTTGGCGCCGTCGCCGCCGCAGCACAAGCAGCAGGCGTCGCCTGCGAGACAGTCCAGGTCGAGCATGAGCATCCCTACCGGGCGATCATCGATACCGTGGACTCGAAAGGCTGCGATCTCATCGTCATGGCTTCGCATGGTCGCCACGGTGTGTCTGCGATCGTCCTCGGCAGCGAGACGGTGAAGGTCCTCACGCACTGCAAGATCCCGGTGCTCGTCCATCGATGAGCCACGCTGTCGACCAGAGGCCTTTCGCCGGACCAAGAAATCTCGATCCGCAAAAAGCGGTTTAGAACGCGAGCGCTCATCAGATCGTTAGGAATATCGGCACAATCGCCTTGCCAGCAAGGCGAGCGACCCTATAATGCGGCGCTTCCTTCGCGCAGGGGATTTCATTTGGCGCCGCCGGGAGCGACTTCCGTAGCCATTATCATGGGCAGCCAGTCCGACTGGCACACCATGAAGCACGCCGCCGAGACGCTCGACGCCCTCGGCGTTCGCTACGATGCGCGCATCGTCTCCGCCCACCGCACGCCGGAACGCCTCTACACCTTCGCCAAAGGGGCGAAAGCCGCCGGCTTTCAGGTGGTCATCGCCGGCGCCGGCGGCGCGGCGCATCTGCCCGGCATGACCGCCGCCCTCACCTCGCTCCCGGTGTTCGGCGTACCGATCGAATCGAAGGCGCTGTCCGGGCTCGATTCGCTCTATTCCATCGTGCAGATGCCGCCGGGCATTCCGGTCGGCACGCTGGCGATCGGACAGGCGGGCGCCATCAATGCGGCACTGCTGGCGGCAAGCGTCTTGGCGCTGAGCGATCCGGCGCTCGGCAGCCGCCTCGAAACCTGGCGGCAGCGCCAGACGGCCGCCGTCGCCGAACGGCCTAAGGACTCCGAGGGGTGAGCACCGCCGCTCGCGTTCTCGAGCCGGGGGCCACGATCGGCATCCTCGGCGGCGGCCAGCTCGGCCGCATGCTGGCGCTCGCCGCGGCGCGCCTCGGCTTCAAGTGCCATGTCTTGGCACCGGATCCCGACTCGCCCGCCTTCGATGTCGTGCACCGGACCACCTGCGCCGATTATACCGACACGCAGGCGCTCGACCACTTCGCGGATGATGTCGACGTCGTCACCTACGAATTCGAGAACGTGCCGGCGGAAACCGCGATGTTTCTGGCCGCGCGCCTTCCGGTGCTGCCCGACCCCAAAGTCTTGGCGACCACCCAGGATCGCCTCGCGGAAAAGACTTTCGTCGCCGGCCTCGACATCGGCACTGCGCCCTTTGCCGCGGTCAGCGCGCCGGCGGAGCTTGCCGCGGCGCTCGATCGGGTCGGACGGCCCGCGGTGCTGAAGACGCGCCGGTTCGGTTACGACGGCAAGGGCCAGGCGACGATCGAGAACGGCACCGATGCCGAAACCGCCTGGCGCGCGGTCGGCGGCCAGCCTTGCATCCTCGAAGCCTACATTCCGTTCGCGCGCGAAGTTTCGGTGATTGCCGCGCGCGGGCGCGACGGCACGGTGGAGTGTTTCGACGTCACCGAGAACGAGCACCGCGACCATATCTTGAAGGTGTCGCGGGTGCCCGCCGCCGTCTCCGATGCCGCGGCGATTGAGGCGCGGCGGATTGCCGAGACAATCGCCGACAAATTCGGCTATGTCGGCGTGCTGGCGGTCGAGATATTCGTGCTGCGCGAGGGCGGCCTTCTGGTCAACGAGATCGCGCCGCGGGTGCACAATTCCGGCCATTGGACGCTGGACGGCGCCTCGGTGTCGCAATTCGAGCAGCACGTCCGGGCGGTGGCCGGATGGCCGCTGGGAAAACCGGTCCGCTACGGCCGCGTGGAAATGGTCAACCTCATCGGCAGCGAGGTCGAGGATTATCGCGCCTGGCTTTCGGTGCCCGGCGCCACCGTGCACCTTTACGGCAAGGCCGCGGTGCGGCCCGGCCGCAAGATGGGGCATGTGACGCGGGTATTTGCCGAGTAGACGGCATCGGCGCGGCGTATGGACGTGGCTTGTGGACTTGGCTTGGCATATCTGCTAGAGACCGCGGCAACGTGGCGCAGGTGTGAACGCCTGCACCGCCATTCCATTCACCGAGCGCACTTGGTTGAGCGCACTGACAGGAGGATGCGTGCAGGTTCTTGTTCGCGACAATAATGTCGACCAGGCCCTCAAGGCGCTGAAGAAGAAGATGCAGCGCGAGGGCATTTTCCGCGAGATGAAGCTTCGCGGCCATTA